>NZ_CP023406.1:1828241-2132948 GCF_002327105.1 Luteimonas chenhongjianii
TCGGCTCGCCCTTGGCAGCCTGCTCGCGGTCGATCATCGCCTGCAGTTCGGCGGCTTCGAGCTTCGCGTTGGCGACCGCTGCCGGTGCCAGCTGGCCGAGCATGTCGTTGACTGCCTGGACGGTGCCTGCAGTGGAATCCTCGAGGATGAAGGCAGCCTGGTTGGGATAGCCCATCAGGTTCGCGCGCTCGGCGCGCAGCTTGAGGGTCTGGGCGATGATCCCGGTGTTGTCGTACTGGTTGCCACGACCGCCGCGGTTGACCGACGCGGTGTGGATGCGCTCGCGCAGTGCGCGGTTGTTGACCTGGGGCAGCACCGGCTGGCCGGTCGTGTTGAGCAGGGTGATGACGTACTTGCCCTCGTGGCCACGGGCCTTCGCTTCAGCGGCGGCTGCGGCGATCTGCGCATCGCTCAGGCCATCGAGTTCCTCGAGCGTGTCGACGACCACGGCCGAATCGTTGACTTCGGCGAGCACGTTCTGGCTGAAGGTGGTGCCCAGCTTCGCCGACTCGGCGTTGATGCGGCGCATCTCGTTCTTCTGGGCCTCCGTCAGGTTCGCGCCGGCGCGCACGAACATGGTGTGGTAACGCTCGACCAGGCGCTTGCCTTCGGCGTCAAGACCCAGCGAATCGACATTCTTGCGGAGCGTGTCGACACGGGCGAACAGCTTGGGATTGAGCATGACCGCGTCGCGGTGCGCGGCGAATTTGGGCGCGTACTCGGCGTCGATCTTCTTGCGCGTGTCGTTGGTGTCGGTGCCGTTGAGACTGCCGAAGATCCCCCGGGCGCGCGACAGCAGTTCGCCCGCCTGCTCCAGCGCGATGATGGTGTTCTCGAACGTCGGCGCCTCGGGATTGCCGGTGATGGCCTCGACTTCGCGGAGATGCGCGGCCATGCCGGCGTCGAACGCCGGTGCGAAATGCGCATCCTGGATCTGGTCGAAATGCGGGTAGCGCAGGTCCAGCGTGCTCTGTACGAACAGCGGATTGTCGATCGGCTGCTGGGCACTCGTTGTGGACTGGGCGTTGGCGGTGCCGGTGGCCTGTGCGAACACGGGCAGCGCGGACACGGCAAGGGCGGCGCACAGGGCGGCGGCAAGCGGGTGCTTCAGCAAGGAGACTCTCCGGTGACAGGACTCTCTAGGCTAGTCCATCCCGGCAGCGCCGACCCGTGCCGGAAGTCGGGCCCGTGGATGGACCAACAATCAATGACTTGCGCGACGAATGCGAGCGTTTCGTCAGCGGTTGATGCATTCGCGATTGCAGCGGCGGCAGACTGCCGGTCCCGACCAGGACATACCGATGACCAGTGCGTTCGATTTCCAGGCCGTTTCCCTCGACGGCACCCCCCAGCCGCTGTCCGACTATGCCGACCGCGTGCTGCTGATCGTCAACGTGGCCTCCAGATGCGGCTTCACGCCGCAATATGCCGGCCTGCAGACCCTGTGGCACGACTATCGTGACCGCGGACTCGTGGTGCTGGGGTTTCCCTGCGACCAGTTCGGCCACCAGGAGCCGGGCAGCCCGGAGGATATCCGCGACTTCTGCGCACTCAACTATGCGGTCGACTTTCCGATGTTCGCCAAGGTCGATGTCAACGGCGCGAATGCGCATCCGCTGTGGGCCTGGCTGCAGGCGCAGAAGCGCGGCGTGCTGGGCACGCGCACGATCAAGTGGAATTTCACCAAGTTCCTGGTGGGCCGCGATGGCCAGGTGGTCGGACGCTACGCACCTGCCGTCAGGCCCGAGACGCTACGCCGCCCGATCGAGGCGGCGCTGGGCTGAAGGATCGCCGGGCGGCGACGTCCTCAGCGGACGATCGTCACCGGAATGGCGGTCTGGGCGATGACCTTGCTCGAGACCGAGCCCAGCAGCACGCCGGTCACGGCGCCGCGGCCGTGCGAGCCCATCACCAGCAGGTCCACCTTGCGCTTGGCCGCCACCGCCAGGATGGTCTCGGCGATGTCGCCGACCGCGCGGATTTCCTCGATGGTCACCTGCGAGCGGCCGACCGCCTTGCGCGCGGCCTTGAAGGCGTGCTCGTGATTGTCGGCGTGATAGCTCTCCACCGCTTCCTTGCCGATGCGACGTTCCACGCCCGGGAACACCGGCGCGTCCACGTGCAGCACGGCGATGCTCGCGGTGGCCGTCTGCTTGGCGAGTTTGAGTGCGAACTTGAGGGCGCGCGAACTGATGTCGCTGCCGTCGACGGTAACCAGGATCTTCATGCGCCCCTCCAGTGGATGTCCCGCGAAGTGTACTGCCGCGGCGGCTTACTTCTCCACGAACGCGCGTTCGAACACGTACTGGCCGGGTGTGCCGATGCGCGGGGCGGCCTCGAAGCCGCGCGCATCCAGCAGGCGGCGGAAGTCGGCGAGCATCTGCGGACTGCCGCAGATCATCGCCCGGTCGTGCTCGGGATCCAGCGGCGGCAGACCGAGGTCCGACGCGATCCGTCCACTGTCGAGCAGGTCGGTCAGGCGCCCGCGGTGGTCGCGACCTTCGAAGGTGAATGCTTCGCGGCTCACTGCCGGGTAATACAGCAGCTGCCTGCTCATCTGTTCGCCGAGGAACTCGTGCTGCGGCAGCTCGCGGACGATGTAGTCGCGGTAGGCCAGATCCTGGGCGGTACGCACGCCGTGGGTGACGATGACCTTGTCGAAACGCTCGTAGGTCTCGGGATCCTTGATGATGGACAGCCACGGCGCGAAGCCCGTGCCGGTCCCCAGAAGATAGAGGTTGCGCCCGGGATGCAGATCGTGGATCAGCAGCGTGCCGGTGGGCTTGCGGCCCACCAGCACCCGGTCGCCCGGCTTGATGTGCTGCAGGCGCGAGGTCAGCGGCCCGTTGTCGACCTTGATGCTGAAGAACTCGAGCTGCTCTTCCCAGTTCGCGCTGGCGATCGAGTACGCGCGCAGGATGGGCCTTGCCTCGGTCTCCAGCCCGATCATCACGAACTGGCCGTTCTCGAAGCGGAAGCCATCGTCACGGGTGGTGGTGAAGCTGAAGTAGGCGTCCGTCCAATGACGGACGTCCAGCACCGTTTCGGTGCCATAGGCGGCGGACATAGGCGGGGGCAAGACGACGCGGGAAGCCGTCCATGATACCAGCGATGAGACCCGTTCTCATCGCTGGTGCGGACGCCTCCGCCGCTCAGTTCGGCCCGCGTTCCTCGTCGGGCCTGGGGCGTTTGTCGCCGAGCAGGGCGCTGAGCACGATGGCGATGCCGAGCCCGGCGCCGGTCAGGAACAGCAGCAGCGCGATCGTCGGATAGCCGAGCAGCCGGGGCCCGTCGGGATTGTCCATCATCATTGCCGAGGCGACGATCAGTGCGGCGGTCACGATGCCGGCCGCGATGCGGTTGGCGATCTTGTGCATGCTGTCGAACAGGTGCGATTCCTCGAGCCCGGTCAGGCGCACGCGCAGGCGGTTCTCCGACAGCAGCGACAGCACGTTGGACACCTTCCGCGGTGCATCGCGGACCAGCTCCTGCATGTCCATGAGTTCGGTGGCGAGGTTGGTCGGCGAGAGCGACTTGCGCAGGCGCTGACGCATCATGTCGTTGAGGTGGGCCTCGACGACGCGTTTCATGTCGAGCTCGGGATCGAGCGCCTGCACCACCGATTCCAGGTGCAGCAGGGTCTTGCCGAGCAGGCTCATCTCCGGCGCCGTGCGCAGCCCGCAGGCGGTGGCCAGGCGCACCAGATCGAGCATCAAGCGGCCTTCGGTCTGGCCATTCGCGCCCGACTGCGCGGCGTAGCGCGCGACCAGCTGGCCGACGTCGCGGTAGTAGCGGGCCTCGTCGAAATCCTCCAGCCGGGTGCCCATCGCGATGCCTTCGGCGGCCACCTGTTCACCGCGCCCGTCGACCGCGGCGAACAGCAGCCTGAGCAGGCGCTCGCGGGTGCGCGGCGGTACGTGCGCCACCATCCCCAGGTCGAACAGCGCCAGCCGCCCGTCGCGGGTCAGCAGCAGGTTGCCCGGATGCGGATCGGCATGGATCTCGCCGTGCACGAACACCTGGTCCAGGTAGCCGTGCAGCAGCGCGGTCGCCAGCGGAGCCATGTCGCGCTCGGTGCGCTGCAGGCCGGAAATGTCGGTGACCTTCGTGCCCTCGACGAGTTCCATCGTCAGCACCCGCGCGCGGGTGAGATCCCAGAGCGGACGTGGCACGAACAGGGCCGGATAGGCCACGAAGTGCGCGTCGAAGCGGTCGAGGTTCTCCGCTTCGATGCGGTAGTCGAGTTCGGCGAGGAGCGTGCGGCGGAATTCATGCACCCAGTCGGCGAAGTGCACGCGCCGTCCGATGTCGGTGATCCGGTCGACGCCGCCGGCCAGCCGGGCGAGGGTCTCGAGGTCGTCGCGGATCTGTTCGGCGATGCCCGGTCGCTGCACCTTGACCGCGACTTTCCGCCCGTCGCGCAGTGTGGCGCGGTGAACCTGGGCCAGCGAAGCGCTGCCCAGGGGCGTCTCATCGAAGCTGTCGAAGATCTTGCTGATGCGTACGCCCAGTGCCTCCTCGACCGCGTCGTGGATCACGTGGAACGGCAGCGGGGCGACGTTGTCCTGCATGCGCTCGAGCGCGGCGAGATAGGCGGGCGGCACCATGTCGGGCCGCGTCGACAGGGCCTGGCCGATCTTGATGAAGGTCGGGCCCAGCGCCTCGAGATCGTCGACAAAGGCTTCGGGTTTGCCGTCGGGTGAATCGACCGGTGTCTCGGTGCCGACCGGGTCCAGCTCGAATCCGGACAACACGCCCGCGCTACGGTACTTCATCAGAAAACGCAGAATCTGCGCATGGCGCGCGAGTGCGCGGGTGGTATCGGACATCGGACACTCCTTTCGTTGCCGGCAGCCTACGCAGCGCAGCGTCAACGCCCCCTCACGGGTCGCGCTCGGACGCGTCATTGCTGCCGGCGAATCTTGCCGCCCTCCGGTGGGCGGACGCCACGCTAGGCGGCGCCGGCAGCGCAGGAGACATCTAGCGGTAGCCTGCCGCCTGCAGCTCGAACAGTTCCGCGTATCGGCCACCCTGCGCCATCAACTCGGCATGGGTGCCGCTGGCCTCGATCCGGCCCTGTTCCAGCACCAGGATGCGATCGGCCATGCGCACGCTGGAGAACCGGTGCGAGATCAGGATCGCGGTGCGCTGCTCGGAGAGTTCCTTGAATCGGCGGAATACCTCGTACTCGCTGCGCGCATCGAGCGCGGCGGTGGGTTCGTCGAGGATCATCACCTGCGCCTCGCGCATGTAGGCGCGGGCAATGGCGATCTTCTGCCACTGCCCGCCCGACAGGTCGACGCCGGTCTTGAAACGCCGGCCGATGAGCTGGTCATACCCGTCGGGCAGGCCGGCGATCAGCTCATCGGCCATGGACCGGCGCGCGGCGTCCTCGATCCGAGCCTGGTCGTCCATCGCCTCCACCCGGCCCACGCCGATGTTCTCGCCGGCGGTCAGGTGGTAGCGCACGAAGTCCTGGAAGATCACGCCGGTATTGGCGCGCAGCTCGTCGAGGTCGTAGTCGCGCAGGTCCCGGCCGTCGAGCAGGATGCGGCCCTCGTCCGGGTCGTAGAGCCGCGCCAGCAGCTTGACCAGGGTGGTCTTGCCGGCGCCGTTCTCGCCGACCAGCGCCAGCACTTCGCCGGCGCGCAGGGTGAAGTCGAGATGCCGCACCGCCCAGCGCTCCGCACCCGGATAGCGGAAGCCCACGTTCTCGAACACGAAGCCCTCGCGGATCGGCTGCGGGAAGGCGACCGGATTCTCGGGGGAGCGGATCTCCGGCTCGATCGCGAAGAACGAGAACAGATCGTCGAGATACAGCGCCTGGCCGGCCACCTGCGAAAAGCCGACCAGCAGGCTTTCGAGCAGCTGGCGCAGGCGGCGGAAGCTGCCGGCCAGGAAGGTCAGGTCGCCAATGGTGAAATCGCCGCGCACCGTGCGCCAGGCGATGTAGGCATAGGCGACGTAGTAGCCCAGCGTGCCCAGCGCGGCGAGCAGGGTGCCCCAGATCGCGCGCCTGCGCGCCAGCGAGCGGTTGGCGCGAAAGAAGCCGTCCGCGAGCGTGCGGTAGCGGTCGATGAGGAACCGGTGCAGGCCGAAGATCTTGACCTCTTTCGCCGTCTCCAGGCTCGCGCCGGTCTGGCGCACGTATTCGAGCTGGCGGCGTTCCGGCGTCCACTGGAAGTTGAGCGAATAACCCAGCGCATTGAAGTGCGACTCGCCGACGAAGGCCGGTATCAGCGCGATCGCCAGCAGCGCGATCAGCCACGGCGCATACACCACCAGCCCGACCGCGAAGCTCACCACGGTGATCGCGTCCTGCACCTGGCCGAACAGCTGCCCCATGAGGTTCATGCGGCCCATCGTCTGGCGCCGCGCGCGGTCGAGCTTGTCCTGAAGATCCGGATCCTCGAAGTCCTCAAGGTCCAGCGTCGCGGCGTGCTCCATCAGGCGCACGCTGGTCGCGTTGGTGAACAGTTCCGACAGCAGGTTGTCGGCATAGCTGACCATCCGGCCGAGCAGGTCCGAGCCGATCGCCAGCGCGAATTCCAGGGCCAGCAGCCGGGCCAGATGATCGAGCGCGCCGCCGCGCCAGGCGGCAGCCAGATCGTCGAAAGCCACGCCGGCGCCACCCAGGCGGATCGCCTCGTCGATGATCAGCTTGCCGATATAGAGCATCACCACCGGCAGGAAGGCGCGCACCAGGCGCAGGCCGAGGCTGGTCAGGGTCAGGCCCGGACTGGTCTGCCAGATCAGTCGGAGGAACGGCCGCAGGTTGCGCATCGCGGCGAAGCGCTCGCGCAGGCTGGGGTTTCGGGTGCTGGCGCCGGCGCGCGAGGGGGCAGGTATGGACATCGGGAATAGCGTAGGCGGATCAGGAGCAAGCGCGCGACAAGGGCGTCAGCGCATCGACTCGGGCGGCTCGCCGTCACGGGACTGCAGCGCAACCGGCAGGTGCCAACCGAAGCGCAGCGCCATCATCCGCAGGCCGAAGCACAGCAGCGCACCGCCAATGGCGCAGGGCAGGGGCGGCCAGTGCAGCCAGTGGCCTGTGGCGACGAGCGCCGCGCCGGCAAGCGCCGCGACGGCATAGAGCTCGGCGCGCAGGACCAGGGGCACCTGCGCCAGCAGCACGTCGCGCGCGATGCCGCCGCCGATTCCGGTCAGCATGCCGAGCCCGGCCGCCATCGGCGGCGGGATGCCGAAATCCAGCGCCTTCTGCGTGCCGACAACCGCGAACAGGGCAAGTCCCATCGCATCGAACAAGCGGACCGGTTGCTGCAGCCGCTCGATCGCCGGCGCCCAGGCGAAGGCGATCAGGCCGGCCGCGAGCGTGATTGCCGGATAGCGCCAGTCGCTGAGCACGGCGACCGGGGTCGCCCCGATCAGCACGTCGCGGGTCATGCCGCCCGCGGTCGCCGCGGCGAATGCCACCACCAGCACGCCGAACAGGTCCAGCCGCCGGCGCACGCCGAGCATCGCGCCGCTGAGCGCGAAGACGAAGGTGCCGACGAAATCGAGTGCGAGCACGAGGGTGTCCATGGGGCCATTGTGCGCGTCGCGACGCCCGGCCGAGGGCCCGGTCCGGGTCGATGGCCTAGAATGGGCGGGTTTTCCGCCCGCCTTCGAGCCAGCCGTGACCGCCAGCCTTCCTGCCTCCCCGGTGTCGTCGACGCCCGTGTCCATCCGTCAGGAGGACTTCATCCAGTCGATCGCCGATGCCCTGCAGTACATCAGTTACTACCATCCGGTCGACTACATCCGGAATCTGACCGCGGCCTACGAGCGCGAGGAATCGCCGGCGGCCAAGGATGCGATCGCGCAGATCCTGATCAATTCGCGCATGTGCGCCGAAGGCCATCGGCCGATCTGCCAAGACACCGGCATCGTCACCGTGTTCCTCGAGATCGGCATGTCGGTGCGCTGGGACGACGCGACGATGGGCGTCGATGACATGGTCCATGAGGGCGTGCGCCGCGCGTACAGCCATCCCGACAACAAGCTGCGCGCCTCGGTGCTGGCCGATCCGGCCGGCAAGCGCATCAATACGAAGGACAACACGCCGGGCGTGGTCAACGTCAAGATCGTGCCGGGCAACAAGGTCGACGTGATCGTCGCCGCCAAGGGCGGCGGGTCGGAAGCGAAGTCGAAGTTCGCGATGCTCAACCCCTCCGACTCCATCGTCGACTGGGTTCTCCGGACCGTGCCGACGATGGGCGCCGGCTGGTGCCCGCCGGGCATGCTCGGCATCGGCATCGGCGGCACCGCGGAGAAGGCGATGCTGCTGGCCAAGGAATCGCTGATGGAGCCGATCGACATCGTCGATCTGAAAGCCCGTGGCGCCTCGAACCGCGCCGAGGAGCTGCGGCTCGAACTCTTCGACAAGGTCAACGCGCTGGGCATCGGCGCCCAGGGCCTCGGCGGCCTGACCACCGTGCTCGACATCAAGGTCAAGGATTTCCCGACCCATGCAGCCAACCTGCCGGTGGCGATGATCCCGAACTGTGCGGCCACGCGGCATGCGCATTTCACCCTCGATGGCAGCGGCCCGGTGATGCTCGAACCGCCGTCGCTCGCCGACTGGCCGGAGCTGACCTACAACCCGACCGGCGCGCGCCGCGTCGACCTGGACACGATCACGGCCGAAGAGGTCACGAGCTTCAAGCCGGGCGAGGTGCTGCTGCTCAGCGGAAAGCTGCTGACCGGCCGTGACGCCGCGCACAAGCGCATGGTCGAGATGCTCGATCGCGGCGAGACGCTGCCGGTCGACCTGCGGGGACGCTTCATCTATTACGTCGGCCCGGTCGATCCGGTGCGCGACGAGGTCGTCGGTCCGGCCGGTCCGACCACCGCCACGCGCATGGACAAGTTCACCGAGCAGGTACTGGCCCAGACCGGCCTGCTGGGCATGGTCGGCAAGGCCGAGCGCGGTCCTACTGCGATCGACGCGATCCGCAAGCACAGGTCGGTCTACCTGATGGCCGTCGGCGGCTCGGCGTACCTGGTGTCCAAGGCGATCAAGGCGGCGCGGGTGCTCGCGTTCGAGGATCTCGGCATGGAGGCGATCTACGAGTTCGAGGTGCAGGACATGCCGGTGACCGTGGCGGTCGACTCGGCCGGCACGTCCGTGCACGAAACCGGACCGCGCGAGTGGAAGGCACGCATCGGTGGCATCCCGGTGGTCGAGGTGGCCTGAAGCGGCTCAGTTCACGGAACAACGGCGCCCGAGGGCGCCGTTGTCGTATCCAGCGGTTGCAGCAACGCAGGCGTCAGAACCACTCCAGCAGGGAGATGCCAAGGCCGACGTAGGTCGCCTTGTGGTTGTAGTCGATCAGGCTCTCGCCGTAGCCGCTGAACACCTGCAGGTGCCCGCGGAAGTTGCGGTGGATCGGAAAGCCCCAGTCGAACTGCGCCGCGCCGCGGGAGCGGTCGCCGCCGCGCAGCGTGTGGCGGCCCATCAGCGAGAATTCGTGGCCGTTGCGGACATGGGTCAGCGTCATGTCGCCGCGGCCCATGTAATCCGAGATGTCCGGATTGTCGTCTTCGTTGCCGTCGGAAATGCGCACCCACGGACGGACCATCAGCGCCCAGTTCTCGCGGTCGAAGCCCACGTTGAACATCACCCGGTTCCAGCTGCGCGAGAGAGGATCCCCACGACCATTGGACTGGTGGTTGATGCCCACGCCGACCATCCGGCCGCGCCAGCCGCCGGGCAGGCCGTATCCGGTCCGGAACACCGCCAGCACTTCCGGTTCGTAGTTGGTCTCGCGGAACGGGCGCGATTCATCGCCGTTGTAGGTCTGCCAGCGCGAGCTCTGGGTGTAGCCCATCCAGATGTCGCCGTTGCTGCCGAACAGGTTCTCCACCGCCTTGGTCTTGAAGCTCAGCTGGAACTTGGTCTCCACGCTGTCGAGCACCTGGGGCGTGGTGACCGTGTTGTCGGGGTTGGGCGAGGACGGCATGTTGTTGACGTTCGACGACCAGAACACCGGCAACAGATAGACGGGCTTGTAGGCGCGCAGGTTGAAGATGCCGAGCTTGGAGTCCTTGGCGAGTTCCCAGCGGCTGTCGAGCAGCGACCCCTGGCCGGCATTGGCGATCGCATCGGTCAGCGTGGCAACGCCGTCGTGTGCATAGAGGTTGTGGTTACCCGGGGCTTCGGCGAGTGCATCGGCGCGGACGGCCGGATTGCTGCGCAGTTCGCGTGCGACGGCCGCGGCGGTATCGGCCTGGTCGGCCGTGCGCGCCTGGCGACCGGTCATCGAATCGAAACAGGCCAGGCGCTGCGCGTCCTGCTCGATCGCCACGCAGGCATCGAGCGTGGCGGGTGAGCTCGGCGCGCTGCTGGGGACGGCGGGCTCCTGTGCATGCGCGAACGGCATCGCTGCGAGAAGGGCGGCAGGAAGCAGGGGGGTGGATCGCATAATCAATGAAGTCCCTTGAGCGTGAGAAGGTTGCGGTCGTCGGTACTCTGCACTTCGGCGAGCTGGCGATCGATGTCCCGGTTGACCGACACGTCGACACCAGCGCTGGTCGCTGGCTCGTCGATGGTGGATGCCGGCGCGGCGGGCGTGTCCTCCCTCGCCAGCACGACGTGGGTCGTGGTTCTGGGTCCTTGTATCCCCTTCCGCCAGAAAGCACCCTTCACACGGCGGATCGCTTCGCCGCGCGTCTTGCCGACATCGCTCTGCTGCTGGTCGACCCAGGCGAAGAACCGCAGGACGATTCCGTTCGCACCGAACTCGACCACGGTGGACGAAGGCGCGGGCTCGGCGAGCACGCCGTCGATGCTGGAAATTTCCGCCATCGCCAGCTGGTGCGCCTGACGGATCGACTGGCTCGCATCGAGGTTGAAGGTGAAATCGAAGCGTCGCTTGGGGTTGCTGGAATAGTTGAGGATGACCGCCTTGAACACCAGGGCGTTGGGCAGGCGCAATTCGTTGCCTTCCAGCGTGATCAGGGTCATCGCCCGTGCGCTCAGCAGGGCGACCTTGCCCTCGTAGGTATCGATCCTGACCATGTCCCCAGGCTGGAACGGCCGGCGCAGGCTCAGCAATATGCCCGCGATGTAGTTCTCGGCAATGTCCTTGAACGCGAAGCCGAGCGCGAGACCGAGCACGCCCGCCGATCCCAGCATCGCGCCGACGAGGGCGGTGGCGTTGAGAAGGTCCAGTGCGACGAGAATGCCGGCGATGAGGATCACCGCCCGCACCGCCCGGCGGATCAGGCCATCGAGGTAGGGATTGCGCGTGCCCAGCCGCAGCCAGTGCAGGTGACGCGAAAGCACGCCGCCCAGCCAGACCGCCAGGAACACGATGATCCCGGCCGCCACCAGCAGCGGCAGGCTGGCGGCCAGGCGCAGCAGGCGACCCTCGGCTTCGTCGAACACTTTTTCCAGTCGTCCGCGAACGCCCGCCTCGTCGACCTCATCGACGAGGAGCACGGGCGCCGCGGCCACGGGGATCGCGGCGGGCGCGCCGGTTGCCGCAGGCGTCGCATGCGCATTGCCCGCGACGCAAAGCCATGCGCCCAGCAACAGCTTCAGCAGTGGAATCAGCAGCGCCGCGTAGACGCGGGGCACGGCACAGGACATAGGCGGGAAACCGCGTTGGGGCGAGCGGCGCACTTTAGTGCACTCACCACCACCAGGCGAATGCGAATACCCCCAGCATCAGTACCGCCAGTGCGAGTTTCAGCGCGACGCCCAGGGCGAGGCCGACCCAGGTGCCGATTCCGACCTGCGTCGCCCGCCCCAGGCCAGCGGGCCGCAGGTCGCGGCGGCTGACGAGCTCGCCGATCACCGCGCCAACGAAGGGCCCGGCGAACAGGCCCGGCAGTCCGAAGAACACCCCGACGAAGGTGCCCAGGATGGTCCCGAGCAACGCGAGTCGGCTCGCGCCCACACGCTTGGCCCCGACCGCGGTGGCCCAGAAATCCACGATGAAGGAGACCGCGGTCAGTACGCCGAGGGTGATCAGCGACCACATGCCCACGCGTTCGAAGCCGTCGGCCCAGGCGGCGAGCACCATGCCGGCGAACAGGAGCGGCAGTCCGGGCAGTGCGGGCAATACCACCCCTGCAAGGCCCAGTGCCGCGAGCAGGGCGGCCAGCACATAAAACAGGGCATTCAGATCCATGTCCGGGACCCCTTGGGCAGGGGCGAGAACGGGCCTGTATGGGGCGGGGAATTAGGGGTAAACCCGGATTGCATTTTCATAATCAGCGGGGTACTTTGCGGTCGCTGTGTTTGTCAAGGTCACCGTGACTCGTGACCCTGCGTGAAGTAGGTTCGTGTTGGCTCGTCCCGCCCGGTCCGCTGCATCGTCGCACCCGTGTTCTCCTTGCAACCAGCCGCCTCGACAGGCGTTCCATCGATCAGCAATCGAACCGTTCCAGGGAGAGAAAGCAACATGGCAGGTCGCGAAAACGGTACCGTCAAGTGGTTCAACGATGCGAAGGGTTTCGGCTTCATCAGTCGCGAAAGCGGTGAAGACGTCTTCGTGCATTTCCGCGCTATCCAGGGCACGGGCTTCAAGTCCCTGCAGGAAGGCCAGAAGGTCTCGTTCGAGGTGGTGCAGGGCCAGAAGGGGCTGCAGGCGGACGCTGTCACACCGCTCTGATCTTTCCTGGATCCGCAGCATGAAAAAACCCGGCTCGCGCCGGGTTTTTTCATGGGCGTTCGCCCGAATCAGTAGGCGAAGGCCTGGCCGTTCTGCACCCGGACGTTGGAGCCTTCGCGCAGGCCGCTGACGTCGCTCTGGGTGAGCACGGCGGTGCGGCCATCCTGCATCCGTACATGCACGTTGTAGACGTTGCCGCCCTCCGTGCGGTTCTGGATCGCATTGCCGGCGACCGCGCCGCCAATCGCACCTGCGCCGATCGCAACGTTGCGGCGGCCCTCGCTGTCGGTGTTGCGACGTGCGAGTTCCTTGGCAGCGACCGCGCCCACGACGCCGCCGATCAACGGGCCGGCGATATTGGGATTGCTGTTTCCGCGTACCGTTTCGATCCGGGTCACGGTGCCACAGTCGTAGCAGTTGGCAGGGCGCCCATAGCCGCTGTTGCCATACCCGCTGTTGCCATAACCGGATGAATATCCGGGGGAGGTGGCGCAGCCGGCGAGCGCGACGGATGCGGCGAGTACGGTGGTGGCAATCAGACCAGTTTTCATGGGGCTCTTCTCCGTGGCTGCAGGCGTTTGCGAGGTGGGCGGGCAACAGCCCGACGCTGCCCACGCTAGGCAGGCGCATGTGAATGCAGGGGCAACCCCTTTACTGGAAAGGATTACAGTGCCGGCGAGGGCAAGCGGCCGTTCAGTCGATTCGTCGATCTGCTCCAGCGACCGGTCGAGTCACGAGCCTATGAGATCGCCGGGTCGGCAGGAGAAAGGTCGATTCAGGGGCGGAGCTGAGGGCATGTCCCAGGCTTCCGGGCAGCCGCGCTGCGGACGTTGACGCGCGGTCCCCCGGTCCATCGCCCGTTAGAATGCGCACATGGACGACAACGCGCGCGCGCGCTTTTCCGGTATCGAACGGCTCTACGGTCAGGGCAGCGTCACGCGCCTGCTGCAGTGCCACGTCGCCGTCGTGGGGCTCGGCGGCGTCGGCTCGTGGGTCGCCGAGGCGCTGGCACGCAGTGGCGTGGGCGCACTGACGCTGATCGATGCGGACGACATCTGCGTCTCCAACACCAATCGGCAACTGCCGGCGCTGGAAGGCAATTACGGCCGCAACAAGGCCGAGGTCATGGCCGAGCGCGTGCGCGCGATCAACCCGGACATCGAGCTGCATGCGGTCCCGGCTTTCGTGACGCCAGGCAACCTCGCGGAGATGCTGGGCGGGGGCTTCGATCTGGTGATCGATGCCTGTGACAGTTTCCGCAGCAAGGTCGAGCTGATCGCCTGGTGTCGCCGCCGCAAGCTGCCGGTGATCACCGTCGGCGCCGCGGGCGGGCGCACCGACCCGACCCTGGTGCGGGTGCGTGACCTGTCGCGCACCGAGCACGACGCGATGCTCGCGCTGATCCGCAAGAAGCTTCGCGCGGAATTCAATTTTCCGAAGACGCCCAAACGCTACTTCGGAGTCAGCGCGATCTATTCGCTGGAGAACGTGCGGTATCCGCAGGCGGACGGGAGCGTGTGCGGAATCAGGCCCCAGCTTGGACCCGACGCGGCCTTGAATCTGGACTGTGGCGGTGGGCTCGGCGCGGCGACCCACATTACGGGCGCCTTCGCGTTCGCGGCCGTGGGCCGCGCGCTCGAGTTGCTGCTCAAACCGGCGGCGGCCGCCGTCGCCTGACGGTCAGGCGATCGAGAACAGCGCCTTGGCGTTCCGCGTCGTCTGCGCGGCGACCTCGTCAGGGCTCATGCCACGCAGTTGCGCCACCACATCACGCACTCGTATGAGCCGCGCAGGCTCGTTGCGCTGGCCCCGGTGGTCACTGTCGGGCTGGTCTGGCGCATCGGTTTCGAGCAGCAACTGCTCGATCGGGATCACCGCCGCGACGCGGTGCAGGCGCCGGGCGCGATCGTAGGTCAGTGGGCCGCCGAGACCGATCATGAATCCGATTTTCCACAGCTGTTGCGCCTGCTCGGGGCTGCCGCCAAAGCTGTGAACGACGCCGTGCAGCCCGTCGAAGCGCCGCAGCAGCGCGATCGTCTCCTCCACGGCGTGGCGCGCATGCACGATCACCGGCAGGTCGTGTGCATGCGCCAGCTGCAGCTGCCCCTCGAAGTAACGCCGCTGCGTGTCCCGGTCCAGACCCTCGACGAAATGGTCAAGTCCGCATTCGCCGACAGCCACCGGGCGCTCGTGCTCGATCCACGTACCGAGTGCTTCCAGGTGTTCTGGCCGGTGATGCTCGAGAAACGTCGGATGCAGGCCATAGGCCGCATGCAGGCCGGGAGCGCTCGCGCAGACATCGCGCAGCTCTGGCCACGCCGCCGCGTGGGTCGCCGGCACCACCTGATGCATTACGCCTGCCGTTCGCGCGCGCGCGATCACGTCCTGCCGGTCCGGGTCGAACTCGCCCGCGTCGAGGTGGCAGTGGCTGTCGATCAGCATCCCGACATTCAGGACCTGCGCGCCTCGCCATCGATCGGCGGTCGCGGTGATGGCGCGTTGCGGTCGGGCTTCGGAGCACGCTTGCGTTTGGCCAGCACCATCGTCACCACCCCGAGGAGCACCTCGTCGATCAGCGGCAGCGGATCGGGGATGAGCAGATTGATGAAGAACAGCACGCCGGCCACGATGAAGAGGCGGGGGTAGCTCAGCCGCGACAGCCAGGCGACGAGCGGGACAGACAATGGATTCGGCATGGAAGCCTCCGGGCGAACGCGTGCTGGGGCGAAGTGCTGCACGACGCTAGCACGACACCTCTTAGCGGATCGTCAGGTCCGGGTAACGCGTTCGGGGCCCTGTTCAGCGTTCGGGTGGTGCAATCGGCTCCACGAACAAAGGCCCGCGTGGTCTAAGGAGAGAGCCGATGAAAGGCAATACGATCGCAATCGCACTGGCGTCACTGCTCGTTGGCGGCGTCGCCGTTGGCGCGTACCACAACAGCCGCGAGGTGGTGGCTCCTATCGCGGGGACCGCAGATGACGATGCGCGTGGCACCGATGCCGCGGCGCAGGCGCGCGACACGCTGGACTTCGCCGATGTGGTGGACGTCCGCCCGATCACCGAAACCGGGCAGCTCTACGCAACGGTCCTGGGCAGCGAGCCGATCCGCGAGACGGTGACCAGCAGCGCGCCGCGCGAGGTCTGCGAGGACGTGGTGGTGCAGGAACGCCTCCCCGAGCGCGATGGCAATGTCGGCGGCACGGTGGCCGGTGCACTGATCGGTGGTCTGGTCGGCAACCAGGTCGGCGGCGGCAACGGCCGCAAGCTCGCCACGGCGGCCGGTGCGACCGCCGGTGGCTTCATCGGCAATCGCGTCGATCGCAACCACGTCGGCGGCCGGGTGGTCGAGCGCGTCGATCGCCAGTGCCGCACGGTCCAGGATTCCTCGCAGTCCTCGCGTGTGGTCGCCTACAACGTGAGCTATCGCAATCCCGACGGCACCACCGGTTCCATGCGTACCGACGCCAAGCCGGGCAACCGCATCCTGCTCGGCGACGAACAGCGCACGGTCGGTTACGACGTCACCTACGTCTATGACGGCACCGAGCGCACCGTGCGGATGGACGAACGTCCGGAGGATCGCCTGCCGGTCATCAATGGCCGCGTCATGACGGCCACGCTCGACAGCGAGACCGAGACCGAGACCGTTCGCCAGTAGGCCGCGTGGTTCTGCGAGTCGGGCGACATGCATCCAGAAGGGCCGGCGAACGCCGGCCCTTCTCTTTGTCCGGCCTCTCGGCGGACGCCGGGCACGCGATCGGGAGCGCCGATACAATCGGTCGCTACCCTCTGTAGACGATCCGCCATGGCCCTGAATCCCTACGATCTGTTCGACGTGCGCGCGCTGCTCTCGGATGAGGAGCGCGCCGTGCGGGACACGGTCGCCCGCTTCACCGACGAACGGGTGCTGCCGATCATCGGCGACTGCTTCGACCAGGCACGTTTCCCGGTCGAACTGATCCCCGAGATGGCCGGCCTCGGTCTGCTGGGGGCGACGCTGCCGGAGGCCTACGGCTGCGCGGGTCTGAACGCCGTGAGCTACGGGCTGATCTGCCAGGAACTCGAGCGTGGCGATTCCGGGCTGCGCAGCTTCGCCAGCGTGCAGTCCTCGCTGTGCATGTATCCGATCTTCGCCTACGGCAGCGAGGAACAGCGCCGCAGGTGGCTGCCGCAGATGGCTGCGGGCGAGGTCATCGGCTGCTTCGGGCTGACCGAGGCGCACGGCGGCTCCGACCCTGGGAACATGAAGACCCATGCGAAACGCGACGGCGACGACTGGGTGCTCAACGGCTCCAAGATGTGGATCACAAACGGCAATCTGGCCCACGTCGCGATCGTCTGGGCGCAGACCGAGGATGGCATCCAGGGATTTCTGATCGAAAAGGACTTCGCCGGTTTCACCGCGCAGGAGATCAAGCAGAAGATGAGCCTGCGTGCATCGGTGACCAGCGCGCTGTTCTTCGACGGCGTGCGCGTGCCCGAGGCCAACCGCCTGCCCAACGTCAAGGGTCTGAAGGGACCGCTGGGCTGCCTCACCCAGGCCCGCTACGGCATCACCTGGGGGCCGATCGGCGCGGCCATCGCCTGTCTGGACGAGGCGCTGAACTACTCCAAGGAGCGCATCCTGTTCGGCCGCCCGGTCGCGGCCACTCAGAGCGCGCAGATCAAGATGGCCGACTGGGCCCGCCGCATCACCGGCGCGCAGCTGCTGTCGCTGCAGCTCGGCCGTCTGAAGGACGCCGGCAACATGCAGCCCACCCAGGTCTCGCTGGCCAAGTGGAACAACTGCCGCATGGCCATCGACATCGCGCGCGAGGCGCGCGACCTGCTCGGCGGCGCCGGCATCACCACCGAGCACTCGCCGATCCGCCACGCGCTCAACCTCGAGTCGGTGATCACCTACGAGGGCACCGAGACCGTGCACCAGCTGGTGGTCGGGCGGGAGCTGACCGGCATCAACGCGTTCTGACCATCTTGGCCGCTCGCACCGGCGCGCGCGGCCTGCAGGGGAGGGGGATGTCGCCATGGCCGATCCCGGTCCGAGGATCGAAACCGAACGCCTCGTGCTGCGGCTGCCGCGCATCGAGGATTTCGAGCGTTATGCAGAGCTGTTCGCCGATGCCGAGGCCAGCCGCCACATCGGCGGCCAGCTGACGCGCGGCGCGGCCTGGCGGCGCTTCCTGCAGATGCCGGGCGCCTGGGCGCTGCAGGGCTTCGCGATGTTCTCGGTGGTGGAGAAGTCGAGCGGGCAGTGGCTCGGGCAGATCGGGCCATGGCGGCCGGAGGGCTGGCCGGGCAACGAGATCGGCTACGCTTTCCATCCCGCTGCCTGGGGGCAGGGCTACGCGCACGAATCCGCGCTCGCCGCGATCGACTGGGCCTTCGACACGCTGGAGTGGGACGAGATCATCCACTGCATCTCGCCGGCCAACCTGGCGTCGAAGAAGGTGGCGCAGCGGCTGGGCTCGCGCTTGCTCCGCCAGGGGTGCCTGCTGCCGCCGCCGGTCGACGGGGTGGAGGTCGAGCTGTGGGGGCAATCGCGCCAGCAGTGGCGCCGCAACCGGGGAGGGCGCGCATGAACACAATCCACGGCTATTCGCCGTCGGGCAACTGCCACAAGCTGCGCCTGCTGCTGGAGCAGTTGCCCCTGCCGTATCGCTGGATCGAGACCGACAGCAGCCGCGGCGCGACCCGCACACTCGAATATCTCGCGCTCAATCCGAACGGCAAGGTGCCACTGCTGGTGCGCGATGACGGCTCGGTGCTGGTGGAGTCGAACGCGATTCTGCACTACCTCGCCGAAGGCAGCGCATTCCTGCCCGACGATCCCTGGGCACGCGCGCAGGCGCTGTCGTGGATGTTCTTCGAGCAGTACAGCCACGAGCCGTACATCGCGGTGGCGCGCTTCATCTGCGGGTGGACGCCGCTGGATTCGCCGCGTCGCGCCGAGCTGCCGCGGCTGCGCGAGCGTGGCCACCAGGCGCTGGCGGTGATGGAGCGGCACCTGTCGCGGCATCCCTGGTTCACCGGTGCCGACTACGGCATCGCCGACATCGCGCTGTTCGCCTATACCGGCGTGGCGGAGGACGGCGGCTTCGACCTGGCTGCGTATCGGGCGCTGCGCGACTGGCTGATCCGTGTGCGCACCACGCCCGGCTTCGTGCCGATGCCGCCTCCCGCGCCGGAGCATGCGGCGCTGATCGCCGCGTCGCACTGAGTCGGCTTCCCTTACCGCGGGCCGAGGCGGTCCGCCCCTGCGAAGGCACTGCATGTTCACGACCGTTCCCAGCCCCATTCCGGCCCGCATGAAGGGCCTCAACCGCGCCGAGATCTGCGACATCAACTTCCAGGAGTTCGTGCGGGCCTGGGGCGGGCGCCCCGAAGCGAAGCCGGCCGAGGGCGAGGCGATCGTCGCGGGCAGCGCGCTGGACGCGCGCGGTTTCCGCGAACTGTTCGAATCGCAGCTGATCAGTCGCCACCTCGACCTGATGGCGCGCGTACTGCGTGTGCAGAACAAGGTCTTCTACACCATCGGCTCCAGCGGCCACGAGGGCAATGCGATGGTGGCGCGGCTGACGCGCCATACCGACCCGGCCTTCCTGCACTATCGCAGCGGCGGCTTCATGGCCGAGCGCTTCCGCAAGCTGCCGGGCATGGATCCGGTAATGGATTCGGCGCTGTCGTTCGCCGCCAGCAAGGACGATCCGGCCAGCGGCGGGCGGCACAAGGTGTGGGGCAGCAAGCCGCTGTGGGTGCTGCCGCAGACCTCGACCATCGCCTCGCACCTGCCCAAGGCGCTTGGCACGGCGATCGCGATCGAGCATGCGCGGCGCATCGGCCATGCACTGCCGGTGCCGGAGGACAGCATCGTCGTGTGTTCGTTCGGCGATGCATCGAGCAACCACGCGACTGCGCAGACCGCGTTCAACGCTGCCGCCTGGACCGCCTACCAGAAGCTGCCAGCGCCGGTGCTGTTCGTCTGCGAGGACAACGGCATCGGCATCTCGGTGAAGACGCCCGATGGCTGGATCGCGCGGAACTTCGCGCATCGCCCCGACCTCGACTATTTCGCCGCCGACGGACTGGACCTGGCCACCGGCTATGCCGACGTGAAACGCGCCGTCGAGCACTGCCGGCGCACGCGCCGGCCGACCTTCCTCCACCTGCGCACCACGCGCATCATGGGCCACGCCGGCACCGACTTCGAGATCGAATGGCGTCCGCTCGAAGAGCTGTGCGCCGTCGAGGCCGCAGACCCCTTGTTGCGGTCGGCGGCGATCGCTCTGGAATCCGGGCTGTGGTCGAAGGACACCTTGCTGGAGGCGTACGAGGCGATGCGTGCACGCTGTATGGCTGCGGCGGAAGTCGCCGACCGGCGGCCGCGTCTTGCGTCCCTGGCAGACGTCATCGCGCCGCTGGCGCCGTATTCGCCTGCCGCCGTGGCAGCCGAGGCGACGCGGCCCGCATCACCGGATGCGCGGATCGCGGCATTCGGCGGCGAGCAGGCATTGCCGGAAGCGCAGCCGCGTCGCCACCTGGCGGTGCAGATCAACCAGGCGCTGCATGATCTCTTCGCGAAGTACCCGCAGGCCCTGCTGTTCGGGGAGGACGTCGCCCGCAAGGGTGGCGTCTACACGGTGACCAAGGGCCTGCAGAAAGCCTTCGGCGGTCGACGGGTGTTCAATACCCTGCTCGACGAGACCGTGATCCTCGGGCTTGCCCAGGGTTACGCCAACATGGGCATGCTCGCGTTCCCCGAGATCCAGTACCTCGCGTACTTCCACAATGCCTGTGACCAGATCCGCGGCGAGGCGGCCAGCCTGCAGTTCTTCAGCAACGGCCAATACCGCAATCCGATGGTCATGCGCATCGCCTCGCTGGGCTACCAGCGTGGCTTCGGCGGCCACTTCCACAACGACAATTCGATCACCGCGCTGCGCGACATTCCGGGGCTGGTGATCGGTTGCCCCTCGCGCGGCGACGATGCCGCGGCGATGCTGCGCACGCTCGCGGCGCTGGCCGTCGTCGACGGTCGCGTCTGCGCATACCTCGAGCCGATCGCGTTGTACATGACCAAGGATCTGCACGAGCCCGGCGACGGCGGCTGGCTCACCGCGTATCCGCCACCCGATGAGGCGATGGCGTTCGGCGAGCCACGCGTGTACGCGCCCCAGGCCTGCGATCTGGTCGTGCTGACCTTCGGCAACGGCGTGCCGATGAGCCTGCGCGCGGCGCGTGCGATCGAGGCCGCGCATGGCTGGAAGGTGCGCGTGGTCGATCTGCGCTGGCTGCTGCCGCTCAACGAGGCCGAGATCGCGCGTCACGTGCGCGAGTGCGCCCGGGTGATCGTCGTCGACGAAGGTCGGCGCAGCGCCGGGGTGGGGGAGGGAATCGTCACCGCGATCACCGAGGCCGGGCTCGGCGACCGGCCGCTGCGCCGCGTTGTCGGCGCCGATACGTTCACTCCGCTGGCCGGCGCCGCGCTGCTGGGGATCCCCTGCGAAGCCGACATCGTCGACGCGGCCGCGTCGTTGATCTGAGGATCGCGCGGACTTCCCGCAGTCCCGCGCCCGCATCAGCACTGGCGAACGCGGGGGCAGGATGTCGGCGGATGGCGGCGTGGATTGCTGCAAGGCGCCGGCTGGCGCAGGCAGCGAGCGGGGGCGTGGTCCCGGACGCGCCGAACGTCGCCGACGGCGAACCGGGTGCAAGACGTCCCCAGGCATTCCTTGCTCCGGTCTGCGGACCGTTCGCGCCAGCGCGGCAAAGGCGTCAACCGCGGGCACAGGTGTCCCATCGCGATCGAGCAGGGCAAGGGGGGGGGGGCGCCGCCTGACGACGGCAGCGCGGGCTCAGCGGCCGAGGCCGTCCAGCAGCGGAACCACGTGGACCTCGACCTCTCCGATCGCGAGCGGCGCGTCCGCACGTTCGAGGGGCAGCACCGCCAGCAGCGTGTCGGCCGCCGTGCTGACCACGCGACCCAGCCCCTGTCCGGCGCTGGTGACCTCGTCGCCTGGCGAGCCCCCCGTGCCCCGCAGCGCCACCAGTCCGCGCTTCACCTGTCCCAGGAAGTGCGTGCGTGCAACGATCTCCTGGCCGGGATAGCAGCCCTTGGCCACACTGAAGGCGTGCAGTCGCTCCAGCGACAGCTGTTGCGGTGTCCATTGTTCGCGCTGGCTCTCGTCCAGGCGTGGCAACCCATGGCCGATGTCGTATGCGCGCCAGCTCTCATGGATCTCCGGCTGCAGCGTCGCTCCCGCGGCATGGGGCTGCAGTGCCAGGGTCCTGGGATGCGTGGCCGTGCCCATGTCCAGCTCCAGGGTGTCGGCCGATTGCGCGCTCAGGGCCCCTTGGGCGGACGAGGGCGGCGCGAAGCGGCCCGCGACCTGCAGATCACTCCGGACTTCCATCGAAACCTTGCTGCGGAAGACGTAGCGTTGCAGCGATGCCGCCACTGCCGCTGTGTCGGCGTCCAGCACCAGCAGGTCGAGCCGCTCCGGGCCGCGCCGGATCACCGCAAACAGCGCGATCACGCGTCCTTTGGGGGTCAACCAGCCGCTCCACTGCCACTGTCCATCGACCAGTGCGGCCACGTCGCTCATGAATTGGGCTTGCGCGAATGCGATGCAGTCACGCCCCGAAAGCGTCAACACAGTAATGTCGGGGAGCACGCACATGGCGTCCGATCCGGATTGCGGCTTGTCTGACATGCGTATGGCAACTAAAATTGAACGGATGACCAACCCCGACATCATAGGCGAGGAGACGCAGACGCCGTCGACGGTGCCTGCGGAAATGCCCGTTCCGGCATTGCCGCCCGCGCAGGAAATCGGGGGCCGCGATGGCCTCGAGCCTACGCGGTATGGCGACTGGGAAAAGAACGGTCGTTGTATCGATTTCTGATCCGTCACGTCGTGACTGGCGAGCGGTCCTGCAACACCAGCCACGCGGCGAGACGCCGCCAGCGAGGAGAGTAGCCAGCGATGGCAAACCGCAACCGTCCCCTGTCACCGTTCATGCTCGGCACGCTTTATCGCCTGCAGATCACGTCGGTCATGTCCCTGATGCACCGTGTCACCGGAATCGTCGCCTCCGTCGGCGCCTTCGGTCTGGCCTGGTGGCTGTTGGCCGTCGCCCGTGGCGGCGAAGCCTATGCCTCCGCATCGGATCTTCTGGCCTCGCCGCTGGGCATGTTCGCCCTGGCAGCATTTTCGCTGGCGCTGGTCTATCACCTGCTCAACGGTATCCGTCACCTGCTGTGGGATATCGGCTGGGGCTTCGAACTTCCTGAGGTCTACCGCTCCGGCTATGCCGTGGTCGTGTTGACCTTCGTCTTGACGGCGGCGATCTGGTTCGTCGCGCTGCGGGGTGGTGCATGAGCGGAACCAAGACTCCGGACGACGTCGTGCGTCCGCGCGATTTCCGGACCCCCGTGGGCCGCGCCCGCGGCCTCGGCTCGGGCAAGACCGGTACCGGTCACTTCTGGTGGCTGCGGGTGACCTCGGTGGCGCTGATCCCGCTGTTCGCCTGGTTCATCGGCACCCTGGTGTCGCTGGTGGGCGCCGATCTCGCCACCGTGCAGGCCGTGCTCGCCCGGCCGTTCAACGCGATCACCTTCGCGCTGTTCGCCATCGCGACGTTCTGGCATTCCAAGCTCGGGCTGCAGGTGGTGATCGAGGATTACATCCACCAGCGCGGCCTGGAGATCACCCTCCAGCTCCTCGTCACTTTTGCCTGCGCCGCTGGCGCGCTCGCATCGCTGTACGCGATCGCACGCATCGCGCTGCTGGGCTGAGAACCACATGACCAACGCTTACAAGATCACCGAACACAACTACGACATGATCGTCGTCGGCGCCGGCGGCGCCGGCCTGCGGGCGACCTTCGGCCTGGCCCACAAGGGCCTGCAGACCGCGTGCCTGACCAAGGTGTTCCCGACGCGCTCGCACACCGTCGCGGCCCAGGGCGGCATTTCCGCTGCGCTCGGCAACATGGGCGAGGACGACTGGCGCTTCCACTTCTACGACACGATCAAGGGTTCGGACTGGCTGGGCGACCAGGACGCCATCCAGTACATGTGCCGCGAGGCGATCCCCGCGATCATCGAGCTCGAGCACCAGGGCGTGCCGTTCTCGCGTACCGAGGAAGGCAAGATCTACCAGCGCCCGTTCGGCGGCATGACCACGCACTACGGCCAGGGCATCGCCCAGCGCACGTGCGCGGCCGCCGACCGCACCGGCCACGCGATCCTGCACACGCTCTACCAGCAGTCGCTCAAGCACGACGCGCGCTTCTTCATCGAGTACTTCGCGCTCGACCTGATCATGGACGAGGACGGCGCCTGCCGCGGCGTGCTCGCGCTGGACATGGCCGAGGGCACGTTGCACCTGTTCCGCGCCCAGGGCGTGGTGCTGGCGACCGGTGGTTACGGCCGCGCCTACTTCTCCGCGACATCCGCCCATACCTGCACCGGCGACGGCGGCGGCATGGCGCTGCGCGCGGGCCTTGGCCTGCAGGACATGGAGTTCGTGCAGTTCCATCCGACCGGCATCTACGGCGCGGGTTGCCTGATCACCGAGGGCGTGCGTGGTGAGGGCGGCATCCTGCGCAACGCCAACGGCGAGCGCTTCATGGAGCGCTATGCGCCCAACGCCAAGGATCTTGCCTCGCGTGACGTGGTCTCGCGTTCGATGACGATGGAGATCCGCGAAGGCCGCGGCGTCGGCGAGCACAAGGATCACATCCACCTCGACCTGACCCACCTCGACCCGAAGGAAATCCACGAAAAGCTCCCGGGCATTTCCGAGAGCGCGAGGATCTTCGCCGGCGTGGACGTCGAAAAGCAGCCGATTCCGGTGCTGCCGACGGTGCACTACAACATGGGCGGCATCCCGACCAACTACCACGGCGAAGTCGTGCAGCTGAAGGATGGCAACCCCGACGCGGTGGTGCCGGGCCTGTATGCGATTGGCGAAGCCGCCTGCGTGTCGGTGCATGGCGCCAACCGTCTCGGCTCGAACTCGCTGCTCGATCTGGTGGTGTTCGGCCGCGCGGTCGCGAACCGCTGCGCCGAGACGATCAAGCCGAGCGCGCGGCAGAAGCCGCTGGCAAAGGACGCCTGCGACAAGGCGCTGTCCAATCTCGATTCGCTGCGCCACGCCAGCGGCGGCACGCCGACGGCGGTGATCCGCGACAAGATGCAGCGCACCATGCAGAACGACGCGGCGGTGTTCCGTACCAGCAAGACGCTGGCCGAGGGCGTCGACAAGATCCGCGAGATCCATGCGTCCTTCGCCGATGTCCGGGTAAGCGACCGTTCGATGGTCTGGAACTCGGATCTGGTGGAAACCCTGGAGCTGCAGAACCTGCTGGGCCAGGCGCTGGTGACCATCGTCTCGGCCGAGAACCGCAAGGAGTCGCGCGGCGCGCATGCGCACGAGGACTTCCCGGACCGCGACGACGTGAACTGGCACAAGCACACGCTGTGCTGGGTCGATGATGCCGGCAACACGAAGATCGATTACCGCCCGGTGCACATGTACACGCTCGACGACGAAGTCGAAGTCGTGCCGCCGAAAGCACGCGTTTACTGAGCCGGGGACCCGACATGGCAGAATTTTCGCTCCCGAAGAACTCCAAGGTGCAGCAGGGCCGGCACTTCCCGGCCACCGGCGCGACGCGCACGCGTACCTTCAAGGTCTACCGCTGGAATCCCGACGACGGCCGCAATCCGTCGACCGACACCTACGAGGTCGATCTCGACAAGTGCGGCCCGATGGTTCTCGACGCGCTGATCAAGATCAAGAACGAGATCGATCCGACGCTGGCGTTCCGGCGCTCGTGCCGCGAAGGCATCTGCGGTTCCTGCGCGATGAACATCGACGGCACGAATACGCTCGCCTGCACGCGGGCGATCGAAGACTGCAAGAAGGCGGAAGTGCCGATCTATCCGCTGCCCCACATGGAGGTGGTCAAGGATCTGGTGCCGGACCTGACGCACTTCTATGCGCAGTACGCCTCGATCCAGCCCTGGATCCGCACCCAGAGCGCGCCGCCGCCGGATCGCGAGCGGCTGCAGTCCAAGGAAGATCGCGCCAAGCTCGACGGCCTGTACGAGTGCATCCTGTGCGCCTGCTGCAGCACCAGCTGCCCGAGCTACTGGTGGAATGGCGAGCGTTACCTCGGTCCCGCCGTGCTGCTCCAGGCCTATCGCTGGATCATCGACAGTCGCGACGAGGACACCGGTGCGCGCCTGGACGATCTGGAGGATCCGTTTAAGCTCTACCGCTGCCACACCATCATGAACTGCGCGCGGACCTGCCCGAAGGGTCTCAATCCCGCCAGGGCGATCGGTGAGATCAAGCAGCTGATGCTGGCGCGCCGCGGCTGATCGAACCGGCAGGGAAGCGCGGTCTGCTCGACCGCGCGTTCATCGCGTCGTGCAAGCAGCGGGGTTTTCGCGCACCGGGAACGCAGCCCGGGAGTACGCCCGGGCTGTGGGCCACCGGGCGCTGGAAACGCGGGTTGCTGCCTCGCAGATCGGTCACATGCCTGGGCATGATCGGCACAGTCCGCCCGACGTGCCCGACACGGAGATCCGCATGATCCACGATGACGCTACCGAACTGCGCCGCCTGCGCTGGCGTAGCCGACGCGGCATGCGCGAGCTCGACCGGCTGTTCGAGCGATGGCTCGACCGCTGCTGGGCGACCTCCACCGACGCCGAGCGGGATGTTTTCCGACGGCTGCTGGATTGCGAGGACGATAGGCTCTGGAAGTGGTTCCTCGGCCATGAGCGTCCAGATGACGCAGAGCTCGACACCCTTGTCCAGTCGATCCGGCAGCTTCAGCCGGACTGAAGGCGCGCCGTTGCGGCTGCAGTGGCTGCCATCGCGCCTGCTCGGCTGTCTGATCGCGTTGATCGGCGTCTGCGCCTGCATCGCGCTGTGGCTGTCGGAGTTGTCGACGTCCGCCGCTGCACTCGCAACCCCTGTGGTGCTGGCCGCGACTCTCTGGAGAATCCACCGCCTGCGGCGCGAGTCGCCACGCGAGCTGGTCATCGATAGCGCAGGCCACATCCATCTCGATGGCGCGCGCATCGATGCGTTGGCGCTGGAGTGGCGTGGGCCCATCGCGGTGCTGCGCTGGAAGGAGCGCGGTCGCGCGCGCTGTCTTATCTGGTGGCCGGACACCCTGCCGCCGGGTTCCCGACGTGAACTCCGTCTGGCCGCGCCCGCAACCGTCACGCGACCGGCAACGGATTCGATGGCACCATAGCGACGCCCCGGGCGGGCGGATCCGTCGGTGGAGACGCCGCGGGTGCCGCGGCCCCCAAGACGGACGTCCATGCTCAGACCCATCCCCGCTGCCATCGGCCTGCGTTATCTCCGGGCCAAACGGCGCAACGGCTTCATTTCCTTCATTTCTCTGGCCTCCATCCTCGGCATCGCGATCGGCGTGACCGTGCTGATCACCACGCTTGCGGTGATGAGCGGTTTCCAGAAGGAAATCCGCGACCGCATGCTCGGCATGGTCGCGCACGCGACGATCAGCGCCGACGGCGACACGCTGTCGAACTGGCAGCGCGCCGTGGATGTCGCGCGCGAGGATGCGCGCGTCGCCGGCGCCGCGCCGTATGTCGACACCCAGGCATTGCTGCGCGGCCGTCGCAACGAGCCGGCCGCAGTGCGCGCGATCGTCCCCGAGGACGAGGCGCAGGTCTCGGACCTGGCGACCTCGATGGTCATCGGCAAGCTCGAGGACCTGCAGCCGGGCACCTTCAATATCGTGCTCGGCCGCGAACTCGCGCTGTGGCTCGGTGTGGGGGTCGGCGACAGCGTCATCGTCACCACCGATTTCCAGGTCACGCCGATGGGCGCGGTGCCGCAGCTCAAGCGCTTCACCGTCAGCGGTATCTTCGAAGCGGGTTACCAGGATTTCGACCGGCGGCTCGCGGTGGTCAATCTCAGCGACGCCCAGCGCCTGCTGCGGATCGGCGACGGGGTGACCGGCGTGCGCCTGAAACTGCACGACATGGATCGCGCCCAGCAGGTCACGCGCGATCTCGTGCACAGGCTGGGCGGCGTGTACCGCGTCAGCGACTGGAGCATCGAGAACGCCAACATGTTCCGCGCGCTCAAGCTCGAGAAAACCATGATCGGCATCCTGCTGTCGCTGATCATCGTCATGGGCTCGTTCAACCTCGTCGCTTCCCAGGTGAGCCTGGTGACCGACAAGCAGGCGGATATCGCGATCCTGCGCACGCTGGGCCTCACCCCCGGCGGTGTCATGCAGGTGTTCATGGTGCAGGGCACGATGATCGGCGTCATCGGCACCATCCTCGGCATCACCGGCGGACTGTTGCTGACCTTCAATCTCGAACACATCCTGCGTGCGATCGAGGGCGCGTTCGGCGTCGTGCTGATGCCCGAGGACGTCTATTACGTGACCGGCCTGCCGATCGACCTGCAGGTCAGCGACGTGGTGATGATCGCCAGCGTCGCGCTGCTGATGGCCTTCCTCGCCACCATCTATCCGGCGCTGCGCGCGGCGCGCACAGCCCCGGCGGAGGCGCTGCGCTATGAGTGACATGACCACTGCAACCACCAGCCCACCCGACACCGTGGTGCTGGCGGCCGAGGGTCTGGGCAAGACCTACGCCGAGGGCAAGCTGCACACGCCGGTGTTCGACGGGCTGGATTTCGCGGTGCGCGCCGGCGAGACGGTGGCGATTCTCGGTGCGTCCGGTGCCGGCAAGAGCACGCTGCTGCATCTGCTCGGCGGGCTGGACACACCGACAGCGGGCGAGGTGTTCGTGTCCGGGCAGAAGATGAGTGCGCTTTCGAACGCCGCGCGCGGCACGCTGCGCAACCGGTCGCTGGGCTTCGTCTACCAGTTCCATCACCTGCTGCCGGAGTTCACCGCGCTCGAGAACGTCATGCTGCCGGCGCTGCTCAACGGCGCCAGCGATGCGGATGCGACCAGACGCTCGCGCGATCTGCTCGAGACGGTCGGCCTCGGTCATCGCCTCGCGCACAAGCCGGGCGAACTGTCGGGCGGCGAGCGCCAGCGCGCCGCCGTAGCGCGGGCGCTGGTCAACGGGCCGGCCTGCGTCCTGGGCGACGAACCGACCGGCAACCTCGACGAGCGCACTGCGGCGACGGTATTCGAGCTGATGCTCGAGCTCAACCGCGCCCAGCACACCAGCTTGGTGCTGGTGACCCACGACCGGCGCCTGGCGCGCAAGCTCGACCGGGTCATGGAACTGCACGAGGGCAAGCTGCGCGAGGTCGCGAAGGAAGACGTCTGACGTTGTTCCGGAGCGCCGCTGGCTGCGATCCGCCAGTCGGCTGAGCGCAGCCGCCGCGCCTGCGTCGGCCTGCTGCAGCCGCCTATTCGCCGGGCTTGGCCGCCTGCGCCGGCCGCTGGGTCGCCGCGCGGCGCGACAGTACCGCCTCGCGATGGGCGATATAGCCGTTCGCTCCGAACACGATCGCCGCGCCGATCAGTGTCCACAGGTCGATGACCTCGCCGAACAGCCACCAGCCGAAGACCACGACGATCGGCAGCTGCACGAAGCTGATCGGCTGCAGCGCCGATACTTCGCCCAGGCGCAGGGCCCGTGTCCACAGCCACTGGCCCAGCGTGCCGAGCACGCCGGTGGCGATCAGCCACAGCCACACCGTGGGGCTGGGCCAGGTCCACTGGAACAGCGCCGGCACCAGCGACAGCGGCACCCACAGCAGGTATGTGTAGAAGACGACGGTGTCGGGCGGATCGAGCTTGGACAGCTGCTTCATCTGGATCGCCACCAGCGCCGCCAGCAGGGCGCCGAGCACCGGCACCAGCATCGCGGTGGAGAACGACACGCCGGGCCGCAGGATCACCAGCACGCCGATGAAGCCGGCGCTCACCGCCGCCCAACGCCGGGCGCGCACGATCTCGCCCAGCCACAGGACCGCGGCGATCGTCGCGAACAGCGGCGTGGCATACGACAGCGAAATAGCTTGCGAGAGCGGCAGATGTCCGATCGCCCAGAACGCGCACAGCATCGAGCCCAGTCCGACCACCGTGCGCACCGCATAGCGGCCCAGGTTGCGGGTGCGCGGCAGGCCCCGGCCGCTGTGCAGGATGATCGGCAGCAGGGCCAGAAGGCCGAAGAAATTGCGGAAGAACGCGACCCCGGTGGTCGGGATGGTGGCCGATGCGAAGCGGATCGTGATCGCCATCAGCGCGAACGCCGAGGTGCTGCCCAGCATCAGCAGCGCGGCCTGACCCTGCACGGTCGCCGGACGCCAGCGGAGCAGGGCGGCCAGGTTCACCACGCTGCCCCGATGATCCTCGGTTCCGGTTCCAGGGCTACGCCGAAGCGCATGTGGACCGAGGCGGCGATGCGCCTGGCCAGTGCCAGCAGTTCGGCGCCGCTGGCGCCACCGTGGTTGACCAGCACCAGTGCATGCCCTTCGGCGACACCGGCATCGCCGTCGCGCTTGCCCTTCCAGCCGCACTGGTCGATCAACCAGGCGGCCGAGAGCTTGCGCAGGCCCTCCTCGGCGGCGAAGACCGGAATCCCCGCCTGCGCGGCAACCAGCATCGCGGCCTGGGCCGCCGGCACGATCGGATTCTTGAAGAAGCTGCCGGCGTTGCCGGTCACCGCCGGGTCGGGCAGTTTGCTGCGGCGGATGTCGATGACCGCCTCGGCAACGTCGAGCGGGCGAGGATCGTCGATGCCGCGCGCGGCGAGCGTGTCGCGCAGTCCGGCGTAGTGCAGGACCGGCTGCGCGAAGCGGTGCAGGGCGAATTCGACGGCGGTGACGATCCAGCGTTGGGGCTGCTGCTTGAAGACGCTGTCGCGGTAACGGAAGCGGCAGGCGTCCGTATCGAGTCGTACGAAACTTCGCGTCTCGTGATCGAAGGCCTCGACCGCGACTACCCGCTCACCGACTTCGACGCCATAGGCGCCGATGTTCTGGATCGGCGCGGCGCCGACCGTGCCGGGGATCAGGGCGAGATTCTCGAGCCCGCCAAGTTCCTGCGCGAGCGTCCACAATACGAAGCCGTGCCAGTCGGCGCCCGCGGCCGCGCGTACCACGACCTCTTCGCCGTCATCGGAGATCACGCCGCGACGCGCATCGACGATCGTCAGTGCGTCCTCCGCATCACCTGCGAACAGCAGATTGCTGCCACCGCCGATCAGCAGCGGCCGCGCGTCGGCGCCGAGGAGCGCCAGCGCCCGGGGCAGGGCGGCGGCATCGGACACCTCGACCAGCCTGCGTGCGCGTGCGGGCACGCCGAAGGTGTTGCGCGGGCGTAGATCGGCCGGCTGCAGAAGACGGAAGGCGTCGGGCATCGGGCGCGTCAGCGGCTGGGCAGGTTGCCGCGGCTCGGCGCTTCGCGACGCCGCCGGATTGCCTCGACGCAATCGCCGATCAGCGCCGGCCCGCGATAGACCAGGCCCGAATACACCTGGACCAGCGACGCGCCGGCGGCCATCTTCTTGACCGCGTCGGCACCGGAAAGGATGCCGCCCACGCCGATCAGCGGGATGTCACTCGCCAGCCGGGTGCGCAGCATGCGCAGCACGGTCGTGGACTTGTTCATCAACGGCTCGCCGGACAGCCCGCCGGCTTCGTCGGCGCGCCGGTCGCCCTGCACGCTGACACGCGAGACCGTCGTATTGGTCGCGATGACGCCGTCGACGCGCAGGTCCGAGAGCACCCGCGCCGCGGCTTCGATGTCGTCGTCGCTCAGATCCGGTGCCACCTTGACCAGCACCGGCACGCGCTTGCCGTGCTGGCCAGCCAGGCGCTCCTGCGCTTCGCGCAGCGTGCCGATCAGCCTGCGCAGCGACTGTTCTTCCTGCAGTTCGCGCAGGCCGGCGGTATTCGGGGACGAGATATTGACGGTGATGTAGTCGGCGAGCGGATACACGCGCTCCATGCAGAACAGGTAGTCGTCGGCGGCCTGTTCGTTGGGGGTGTCCTTGTTCTTGCCGATGTTGATGCCGAGGATGCCGTTGCGCCTGGCGCGGGCGACATTGGCGATCAGGGCGTCGACACCCCCATTGTTGAAGCCGAGCCGGTTGATCAACGCGCGATGGCGTGGCAGGCGGAACATCCTCGGCTTCGGGTTGCCTGCCTGTGGCCGCGGCGTCACCGTGCCGATCTCGACGAAGCCGAAGCCCAGCGCGAACAGGGCGTCGATGTGCTCGCCGTTCTTGTCGAGGCCGGCGGCAAGGCCGACCGGATTGGCGAAGCGCAGGCCGAAGGCTTCGGTCGGCAACGGCTGCGGGGGCTTGGCCGCGAGCGACGACAGGCCCGTGCGATGCAGCGTATCGAGCGCAGCCAGTGTCAGGCCGTGCGCGCGCTCGGGATCGAGCCGGAACAGCAGGGGGCGCAGGCTGGAATACATCAGGACGTGGTGGCGATGACGGCGAACAGGCCGCCGAAGAACAGCAGCACGAACAGCATGCCGACGATGGCGAGGGCGACCATCGTGTAGCCGAGGGTCAGGCCGGCAATTGCCAGACCATCGCCCTCGAGCGTTTCCGGCTGGCGCCGGATCTCGGCACGGGCCAGGTGGCCGGTGACGATCGCCACGATGCTGCCGATGACCGGCAGCGCCGACCAGCCGAGGATCCCCGCGACGAGGCTGATCACCGCCAAGGTGCTGCTGCGGCGCACCGCGAGCGGCGCGTTCATGCGAAACACCGCCGCACATCCGCATATGCCGCGCAGGGCGTTGCGGTGGACAGACCGGCTGGAATGCGCAATGCCATCGGCAGCGGTCCAGGGAAGTCGGGGGAAGACACGATTATTCAGACACCGGGGTCAGGCGTGCAAGCGCGCCGCGCCACGGACCTGTATCCGTGGCGCGATGCGGAACATCACAGATCGAACTTGATGCCCTGCGCCAGCGGCAGCGCATCGGAGTAGTTGATCGTGTTGGTCTGACGACGCATGTACGCGCGCCAGGCATCCGAGCCCGATTCGCGGCCGCCGCCGGTTTCCTTCTCGCCACCGAATGCGCCGCCGATCTCGGCGCCGGAGGTGCCGATATTGATGTTGGCAATGCCGCAGTCCGAACCCCAGGCCGAGAGGAATTGCTCGGACGCGCGCAGGTCGGTGGTGAACAATGCCGACGACAGGCCCTGGGGCACGTCGTTCTGCATCGCGATCGCATCGTCCAGGTCGCTGTACTTCATGACGTAGAGGATCGGCGCGAAGGTTTCGGTCTGCACCACTTCCGCATCGTTGGTGAGCCCGCTGACCAGCGCCGGCAGCACGAAGTTGCCCTTGCGGTCGGTGAGGGCCTTGCCGCCGCTCTCGATCGTGCCGCCGCTGGCCTTGGCCTTCTCGATCGCGTCGAGATAGGCCTGCACGCCTTCGCGGCTGTTGAGGGGGCCCATCAGGTTGGCTGCGTCGGTGGGATCGCCGATCCGCTTCTCGACCTGGCCGTAGGCGGTCTTGAGCTTGGCCAGCACGTCGTCGTAGATCGACTCGTGCACGAACAGCCGGCGCGTGGTGGTGCAGCGCTGGCCGGCCGTGCCGACCGCGCCGAACACGATCGCCGGGATCGCCAGCTTCAGGTCGGCGGTCGGGTCGACGATGATCGCGTTGTTGCCGCCGAGCTCGAGCAGGGAGCGGCCCATGCGCTTGGCGACACGCTCACCGACGTGGCGGCCGACCTTGGTCGAACCGGTGAAGCTGATCAGCGCGACGCGCTTGTCGTCGACGAACGCCTGCGCGAGATCGCTGCCGGCATCGTTGAAGAGGAAGAAGATGTCAGGGAAACCGCCGGCCTTGAGCGCGTCGTTGCAGATCTTCATCGAGGCGATCGCCGACAGCGGCGTCTTCGGCGACGGCTTCCAGATCGAGATGTTGCCGCAGACCGCCGCGACCAGCGCATTCCAGGCCCACACCGCGACCGGGAAATTGAACGCGCTGATGATGCCGACCACGCCCATCGGATGCCACTGCTCGTACATGCGGTGGCCAGGGCGCTCGGAATGCATGGTCAGGCCGTAGAGCTGGCGCGACAGGCCGACGGCGAATTCGCCGATGTCGATCATTTCCTGGACTTCGCCGTCGCCTTCCGGCTTGGACTTGCCCATTTCCAGCGCGACCAGCGAACCCAGTGCGTCCTTGTGCGTGCGCAGCGCCTCGGCGCACAGGCGCACGGCTTCGCCGCGGCGCGGCGCGGGCGTCTTGCGCCATTCGCGGAACGCGGCCTGGGCGCGGGTGACGATCCGCTCGTAGTCGGCTTCCGACGTCGCCAGCACCTGGCCCAGCACTTCGCCATTGGTCGGGTTGACCGGCTCGAGGATGCCGGCATCACGGCCGTCGGCCCATTCGCCATTGCCGAGATAGGTGCCCGATTCGGTGGCCTGAAGGCCGAGCGCGGTGAGGACGGGATGGGGCATGCGGAAAAACTCCTTGTGACGGCGTGGCCGGGAGGACCGGAACGCGGGGGATGCGCAGGCCATCGGGCGCGAGGCGCCGGCGGCTCAGGGATGATCGCGCTCTGGTGACCCCGGCCCGATTCGAACGGGCGACCTGTCCCTTAGGAGGGGACCGCTCTATCCAGCTGAGCTACGGGGCCTGGAAGCCGTACAGGATACCGGAGTGCCGCCATGCGGGCCAAACCGCGGCTAGGCGCGGTGGGCCGGCATCAGCCGGGCGTGGTCGCCGGCTCGCGCATCGCGCCCGGCCTGGCCGCACCATGCACGCCCGCCCGCAGGCCCGGCCGATGTCGGCAGGGCGCATTCGACCGCATCGGCATCGGCGTCGGCCGGCGCCAGTCCATGCATGTCGTGCTGGCGTTGGCCCGGATGAGCTTCCGCGTACGGGGCGCGGCCTGATCCCGCCGTGATCCACGTCTGGCCGCCTTCTGGTCCCGCATCGGCCCACTCCAGGTAATTCACGCGCTGGAGCGTGGGACGCCGGCAGGCGAAATCGCCGGCCGACGCATAATGGAACGCTTCCCCCGAGCAGAAGGTAGCGTCGATGCGGCATGTTCTCCGGCTTGCGCAGATCCCGCTGGCGATCGTGTTGCTCGCGCCCGCGGCAGGGGCTGCGATGGCCTGCGATGCGGGACGCGTGGTCGACGATGCCGGTGCAGGCATCGCCGGCGTCCGCGTGTCTGACGGGCGTCGCATCGTCGAGACCGCGGCCGATGGCCGCTTCACCGGCCTGGGGGGCCGGGATGCGCCGGTCTTCGTGATCAAGCCCGCCGGCTGGACGCTGCCGCGCGCCGGGGCCAATCCGGCGTTCTGGCGGGCGCCCGCTGCGCGTGGCGCGGCCTGCACGTTCACGCTGCAGGCCGGCGAGGCGGAAGGGACGCTCGATGTGGCGGTATTCGCCGATCCGCAGACCGCGAGCGAAGCGGAAGTCGGCTACTACGACCGCAGCGTCGTCGAGGCCGCACGTCGCGCCGGGCCGTTCGGCCTGGGTTTGATGCTTGGCGATGTCACCAACGACGAGCCCGCGCTGTATCCGGTGATCGACGCTGCGACCGCGCGCGTCGGTTCGCCGTGGCTGCACGCCCCCGGCAATCACGATCTCGATTTCAGCGCGTCGGACGACCGCGGTTCCACCGCCTCGTTCCGCGCGGCCTACGGGCCCGAGACCTATGCCTGGGAAACGCCGCAGGCCTCGTTCCTGGTGCTCGACAACGTGATCCACCAGCCCGGGCAGCGACCGGGCTATGTCGGCGGGCTGCGCGAGGACCAGTTCGAGTTCCTCGAGGCCTACCTGCAGGCCGCGCCGCGCGACCGGCTGCTGGTGGTCGCCGCGCACGTGCCCTGGTTCGACACCGCGGCCGGCGGAGCACCCGAGACCATGCGCAGCGCCGATCGCGCGCGCCTGTTCGCGGCCCTGCAGCACTTCGACCGCGTGCTGCTGCTGACCGGCCATCGCCACACCCAGCAACACGTCCGCCACGACGCCGGGAGCGACTGGCACGGCGCGGCGCCGCTGCACGAGTACAACGTCGGCGCGGCCAGCGGTGCGTTCTGGAGCGGCGCGCCGGATGCGCAGGGCATTCCCGATGCGACGATGGCCGACGGTACCCCGAACGGCTTTGCCAGCCTGCGCATCGATCCGGATGGCGGATACCGGTTGGCCTGGCATCCGGCACGCGACACCGCCGCCGATCCAGCGACGACGCAGGCGATGGCACTGCATGCGCCACGCGTGCTGCGTCAGGGCGCGTATCCGGCCTGGGGCGTCTACGCCAATGTCTATATGGGCGAGGCGGATACCCGGGTCGAGTTCCGCGTCGGGGATGGCGACTGGACGCCGATGCGCCGCGTCGAGCGCGCCGATCCGCGCCTGCTGCTCGAGAACGCGCGCGACGATCTGGCCGACGCCCTGCGCGGCCGCGACCGCTCGCCCGAGGCGGTGCCGTCGCTGCACCTGTGGCGTGCTGCGCTGCCGACCGATCTCGCGACCGGCGAGCACGAGGTCGAGGTGCGTGCCTTCGATCCCTGGCAGGGCGAGCAGCGCGCCCGCACGCGCTATCGGCTCGACCGCTTCGATGACGCCGCGCGCGCGCCATAAGCGCGGCGCTGGCGGATCCACCATGGCCGGCGCATCGCCGCGGCGCGGCGCGGGAGGCCCGTAACCTGCAGCCGGCGGCGCATCACCCGTCGACGGCGCAGCAGTCGCCGCTCAGCGGATCGCGTCGATCTGGTCGAACGTGGTCACGCGCGGATGGCCATTGGCCGCCGTCGCATCGCGCGGTGTCGGGTAGTCATCCAGCCGGTCGACCAGGATCGTGCGCATGCCGGCGTCGCGCGCGGCATCCAGCTCTTCGACCACGTCCGACAGGAACAGCACCTCCGCCGGGGCGGCGTCGAGCGCGTCGGCGATGCGCGCATAGCTGTCGGCATCGCGCTTGCCGCCAACTTCGGTGTCGAACCAGTTGGAGAACAGGCCGGTCAGGTCGCCCGCATCGCTGTGGCCGAAGAACAGCTTCTGCGCAGGCACCGAGCCCGACGAGTACACCGCGAGCGTCTCCCCGGCTTCGTGCCAGCGGCGCAGCGCCGGGGCCGCGTCGGGATAGATGTGCGCAGTGAAATCCGCATCGCGATAGCCGCTCGACCAGATCATGCCCTGCAGCGCCTTGAGCGCCGTGTGCTTGCGGTCGGCGTCGATCCAGCCCTGCAGTGTTTCGACGATCATCGCGTCGTCGCACATCGCGCCGTGCTCGGTTGCGACCACGTCCAGCCAGTGCCGCACCTCGGGATCGTTGCCATGCGCGGCGACGAAGCCGGGCAGGGCGCGGCGCGCATACGGGAACAGCACGTCCTTGACGAAGGAAATGCTGCTGGTGGTGCCTTCGATATCGGTCAGGATCATCCGCGCGTCAGCCGGTTCGGGGGCGTTGAAGTGTAAGCCGTCGCCATGTCATGCCGGCAGCCGACTCCGGGCGTTTCAGCGCTCACCACGAGCGTGCAGTGGCTGTCGTCGCCGTGCGCTCCTGGCGGGGCGCCATGGGTCGTGGCTGCGCACACCGTCCCGGGACGCCCGCTGCAGATACGCCGCTCGGTGGCTGGCCGCGCACGGGATCGTGGGGCCGGCCGAACGACCTGGTCGTCAGCGCGTATCCGGCTCGTAGCGCGGGAATTTCTGCGCGATGTCGGAGCCGGTGAAATGACCGATCCAGCCGTCGGGCTGCTCGAAGAAGCGGATCGCGACGAAGCGCGGTTCGCTGCCCATGTCGAACCAGTGGGTCACACCGTCGGGCACGCCGATCAGATCGTCCTTCACGCACTCGATTTCGTAGACCTTGCCGTCGACATGCAGGGTGAACAGCCCCGAGCCTTCGACGAAGAAACGCACCTCGTCTTCCTTGTGGAAGTGCTCGTCGAGGAATTTGGCGCGCAGTTCCTCGCGCTTGGGGTTGTCGGGCGCGATGCTGATCACATCGACCGACTTGAACCCGCGCTCGGCGCTGATGCGGTCGATGTCGGCCTTGTAGGCGGCGATGACCTCGTCGGGGCTGGCCCCGGCCGCGACGGGCGCTGCCGCCTGCCAGCGTTCGAAGGTCACGCCGATCGCCTGCAGTTCACGGGCGATCGCGTCGCCATCGCGGCTGTCGAAGAGCGGCGTGTCGGGTGCGGTGTCGGCGAAGATGCGGAGGCGGCTCATGGGACTGGCTCGGGGCGCTTGCGGGGCGTGCAGACTAGCAAAGCCGTGCCGGCGCAACGTTGACCGGGGCGGAACACAGCGCCCTCACTGACGTGCGGTGCGAAGCTGCGCGGAATTCAGCTGCGTACGCCGAGCCGGCGCAGCTCCAGTTCGCAGTGCAGCAGGAACTCGAACGCCTCCAGGTGCCGCCGGGCCTCGGCCATGTCGCGGCCCCAGGCATAGAGACCATGACCATCGATCAGATAGCCCCACATCGGCCCGGCATCGAGCAGGGCGTCGACCTGCGCCGACAGCACCCGCATGTCCTGGCTGTTGGGCAGCACCGGAACATCGATCGCGATCTCGTGGGTGCTGTTGCCGGCAAAGGCCTTCAACAGTTCATAGCCTGCCAGGCGCACGTGTCCGGCGCCGGCGAACAGGCGCGAGGCGATGGTCTGGGTCGGTGAATGCGTATGCAGGATGCAGCCGATCTCCGGGAACCGGCGGTAGAGCTGGGTATGGAGCAGCGTCTCGGCCGAAGGCCGGTGTTCGCTGCCGACAGCCCGCCCTTCGAAGTCGACGACCATGATGTCGTTTTCCCCGAGCCGGCCCTTGTCGCGGCCGGAGACCGTGATCGCGGCATGGCGATCATCGAGGCGGCGCGAGAAATTGCTGCTGGTCGCAGGGGTCCAGCCGGCCTGGGCGAGTTCGCGGATATTGACGATCAACTCGCCTGCGAGTTCGCGCAGACGGTGGGTGTCGTAAGGAGGCGTGTCTGACATGGCGTGAAGTCTAGCGTGCCGGGCATGCCGTCCGCGCGGCCCGCAGGTTTCGGACCGTGCTGCCTGGCGCCTTGGCGGCGCGGCTCACTTTGCGGTCTGGCCGCGCCGCGGGAAGCCGCGGTATGCAGCCCAGGCCAGCAGGCAGATGATCAGCGCGCCCATCAGCGTGTCGATCGGCGTCGACCAGATCAGCAGGCCACAGGCGAGCAGCGCACACATGCCGAGGATGCGGTCGCGCGGCCCCGCCGGACGCTCGGGATTGCCCAGGAGCAGGCTCAGGCCAGCGGCGGCGTAGGCCACGACCACCAGGGTGACCGCCATGTTGATGATGGTCTCGAACTGGGTCCCGACCGTGTCCGATACGGTAGCGAAGGCGATGATCGTCATCGAGATCACCACGGCCAGCAGGCCCTGACCGGCGGCGCCGTTGGGGAGCAGGTGTCCGAAAAACCGCGGCAGGAAGCCGCGATGCGCCGCGCGCGCGCCGGATTCGCCCGTCACCAGCAGCCAGCCGCCCAGCGTGCCGGTGGCCTTGAGCGCGGCCGCCGCGGCGATCACCGGGATCGCCCAGGCCCCGAACATCTGTCCGGCGACCAGGGCGAACGGCGCGCTCGACTCGGCGAGTTCCTCGACCGGCACGATGCCCATCATCAGCACCGAGGACACCATGTAGACGACGCCCGCAAGCAGGATGCCGCCGAGGGTCGCGATCGGCACGTTGCGCTTGGGATTACGGACCACGCCGGCCACCATCGCGCCGGTCTCCAGGCCGATGAAGGCCCAGAACACCGTGGCCAGGGAACCGAACGCGACCGCGGCGTCGGACTCGCCACTGACGTTCCAGCCCGCGAAGTAGATCGAGGAGTCGAAATAGGCCCAGCCGGCGATCAGGACCGCGGCGATCGGCAGCAGGCCGAAGACCACGCAGAACGACTGGAAGTGCGCGATGGTGCGCGGCCCCAGCAGGTTCAGCGCGAGCATCGACCAGATCAGCAGGATCTGTCCGGTCAGCTGTACACCGGGACCGTCGCTCACCGGTAGCAGGATCACCAGATACCCGATGGCGGCGACCGCGATCGCGTTGTTGCCGATCCACGAGGAGAGCCAGTACGCCGTGGTGGCGAGGAAGCCCATGTCCCGGCCGAGGCTCGGGCGGATGTAGTCGTCGGGCGATGTGAGATCGGGATACTGGCGCGCCAATCGCGCGAACGCGCCGCCCAGCGCGACGGCGAGCACGGTCCCGATCAGCCACGAGAACACGGTGACCGCACCCGACCGCGCGAGCGTTGCCGGCAGCAGGAAGAACCCCGAGCCGATCATGTTGTTGGCCACCATGAAGGTCGCCAGTACCGGGCCGATCTGCTTGACGTTGGAGGTCGTGGACATGGGGGTGATCCGCGAGGGGGCGGCGACGGCCGCTGGTCGGAGGCTCTAAGGGCACACGGCCCGCGCGGGGCGGGCCGTGTGGCGGCGGATCAGCGCTGCGGCAATTGCTGCCGGAGCTTGCTGTGCTTGTAACCGTAGAGGAAGTAGATGGTGAACCCGATGATGGTCCACGCCAGCAGCACCATCCAGTTCAGCAGCGGCATCGTGGCGACCAGGCCGAGGCATGCGGCCACGCCGAGGGTGCCGACGACGAACACGGCCGGCACCCGGAACGGGCGGTGCAGGTCGGGCTGGGTGCGACGCAGGACCATCACGCCCAGGCACACGGTGGCGAACGCGACCAGGGTGCCCATCGAGACCACGTCGCCCAGCAGCTGGATCGGCAGGAACGCCGCCATGACGGCTGCGACAAGCGCCACCAGCACCGTGCCCTTGTGCGGCGTGCGGAAGCGCGCGTGGATGGCGCCGAAGAAGCGCGGCAGCAGGCCGTCCTGCGCCATCGAGAAGAAGATGCGCGGCTGGCCCATCAGCATCACCAGGATGACCGTGGTCAGGCCGGCGATCGCGCCGATCTCCACCAGCGTCTTGAGCCACAGCAGGCTCGGAAATGCCTCGAGCGCCGTGGCGACGGGCTTGGCCGTGCCGAGCGTGGTGTAGGGCACCATGCCGGTCAGCACCGCCGATACCGCGATGTAGATCACCGTGCACAGGAACAGCGAGCCGAGGATGCCGATCGGCATGTCGCGCTGCGGGTTCTTGACCTCCTGCGCCGCCGTCGAGACCGCGTCGAAGCCGATGTAGGCGAAGAACACGATCGACGCCCCGCGCAGCACGCCTTCCCAGCCGAAGCGGTCGCCGCCCTGGTTCTCGGGGATGAAGGGGAGCCAGTTCTCGGCGTTGATGTACTGGAAGCCGAAGGCCAGCAGCAGCAGGATGACCAGCACCTTGATCGACACGATGATCGCGTTCGCGGTCGCCGACTGGGTGATGCCCACGTAGCAGAGGATGCCGACCGCGCCGATGATCAGCACCGCCGGCAGGTTGAACAGCGCGCCGGTGGTGACGAACTTGCCGAATTCGCACGCGCCGGCCTGCGCCGCCTCATGCGTACAGAAGTTGATCGGCGCCTGGGTCAGTGCTGCCGGCAGGTGCACGCCGAGACTGTCGAGGAAGCTGACCGTATAGCCCGACCAGCCGACCGCGACGGTCGACGCCGCGAACAGATATTCGAGTACCAGGCTCCAGCCGACGAACCAGGCAAGTGCCTCGCCCAGCGTCGCGTAGGTGTAGCTGTAGGCGCTGCCCGAGGCGGGAATCATGGCCGCGAACTCGGCGTAGCACAGGCCCGCCATCGCGCAGGCGAAGCCGGCGATGACAAAGCTCAGCATGATCGCCGGGCCGGCGTGATTGGCGGCGGCGGTACCGGTGATGACGAAGATGCCCGCGCCGATCACCGCGCCCAGTCCGAGCATCACGAGGTGCTTCGCGGTCAGGGTGCGCTTGAAGCCCACTTCGCCAGACAGACTGCCTTCGACAGGTTCGCCGGCATCGACATGCGGCTGCGCCTCGATAGGCTTGGTGATCATCAGGTTCTTGAACATCGGGCTCCCCGGTTGGTCGATGGTGTCGCGACTGGCCACCAGACGTTCCGTCGCCCCCCGCGGCCATGCGGAATCGCCGTACCATGCCAAACGCGGACGCCCGGCACAAGCAACACCGCAACGGCTTGTGCCACTTCGCGCGAACCCCGATCCTGCGCGACCGGTCACGCCGCGTCGCAACAAATCCATGCCCGATACCAGCGCTTCCATGGCCGATCCCGTCGCGTCGCTCGCACGCGCCTTCACCCGGTTCGGCCAGGCCCATCCTGCACAGTCGCAGGTCGCCACGGAGTTCGTGGCCGTGCTCGGCGATGCGCAGGATCCCTTCGTCCGCACACGGCTTGCCGGTCATTTCACAGCGTCGGCACTGGTGGTCAGCCGCGATGGCGCACGCACCCTGCTGACCCACCATCGCAAGCTCGGCCTGTGGCTGCAGCCGGGCGGACACGCGGACGGCGACCGCGATCTGGCGCGCGTGGCGCTGCGCGAGACCGAGGAGGAAACCGGACTGCGTGACGTCGCGGTGCTGCCGGAGATCTTCGATCTCGACCGCCACTGGATTCCCGTGCACAGGGACGTCCCCGGGCACTGGCACTACGACGTGCGCTACGTCGTGCGCGCGGGCACGGACGAGACGTTCGCCATCAGCGAGGAGTCGCTGGCACTGGCATGGGTGCCCATCCTCGAGGTGGCACTGGGGAACGGCTATGACGCTTCCCTGCAGCGCATGGCGCAACGCTGGCGCGAAAGGGCCGCGCGCCCGTCATGAGCCGATAGGCGTCCGTGTCGCAAGCGCTGCCGACGGTCGCTCGCGCAGACAACGGGCAACGGGATCTCGGCGATTCGCCGGTCCGATGCGCCAGGCCCGCAAAGCGGACATCATGCGAGCCATGACCACAGCTCCCGATTCCAGCGCCCTGCAGATCGGCGGCGTACTCGAAACCGCCCTGTACGTGGACGACATGCCACGGGCGGTGGCCTTCTTCTCGAACGTGCTGGGCCTGCGCACGCTGATGCAGGGCGATCGCCTGACCGCCTTCGATGCCGGTGGCCAAAGTGTGCTGCTGGTGTTCGCGCGCGGCGCCTCGCAGGCCGATACCACCAGCGAGCGCGGCACCGTGCCGGGCCACGACGGGTGCGGGCCCCTGCACATGGCCCTGCGCATCAGCGCCGATGCCTATGACGGCTGGAAGGCAAGGCTCGCGGCGCATGGCGTGCCGATGCGCGGCGAGATGTCGTGGCCGGCCGGCGGACGCAGTCTGTACTTCGAGGATCCCGACGGGCACGTGCTCGAGTTCGCCACGCCCGGCCTGTGGGCGAACTACTGAGGCCGGGCGGGGCGCCGGTGCTTCAATACAGGACGCGCGTGCGCAGGGTGCCCTCGATCTTCGACAGCTCGCTGCGCAGGTGCGTCGCCTGGTCGCCGCTGGCGGAAACGTCGATGACCACATAGCCGACGTTGGCGGTGGTGCGCAGGTACTGGCCGTCGATGTTCACCGCCTCGCGCGAGAACACTTCGTTGATCTTCGACAGCACGCCGGGCACGTTGCGGTGCAGGTGCAGCAGTCGGTGGCTGCCGCTGTGCTCGGGAAGGGTGACCTCGGGGAAGTTGACCGCAGACAGCGTGCTGCCGTTGTCGCTGTAGCGCACGAGCTTGGCCGCGACTTCGATGCCGATGTTGTCCTGCGCCTCCAGCGTGCTGCCGCCGACATGCGGGGTCAGCAGCACGTTGTCGTGACCGAGCAGCGGCGACTCGAACGCATCCTCGTTGCCCTGCGGTTCGACAGGGAACACGTCCACCGCGGCGCCGCCGATGTGGCCGCTGCGCAACGCGGCGGCGAGGGCGTCGATGTCGACCACGGTGCCGCGTGAGGCGTTGATCAGGTGCGCACCCGGGCGCATCGCGGCCAGTTCCGCTTCGCCGAACATCAGTTTCGTCGCCGGGGTTTCCGGCACGTGCAGCGTGACCACGTCGCTGCGTGCGAGCAGGTCGTCGAGGCTGGCCGCGCTGCGCGCATTGCCCAGCGAGAGTTTGGTTTCGATGTCGTGGAACAGCACCTGCATCCCCAGCGACTCGGCCAGCACGCCGACCTGGGTGCCGATATGACCGTAGCCGACAATGCCCAGCGTCTTGCCACGCGCCTCGTGGCTGCCGAGCGCGGACTTGCTCCAGCCGCCGCGGTGGCACTGGGCGTTCTTCTGCGGGATGCCCCGCAGCAGCATGACCGCCTCGGCGACCACCAGCTCGGCCACGGAGCGGGTATTTGAATAGGGCGCGTTGAACACCGGGATGCCGGCACGCTCCGCCGCTTCCAGGTCGACCTGGTTGGTGCCGATGCAGAAGCAGCCGATCGCCATCAGCCTGCGTGCATCCGCCAGCACCTCCGCGCTGAGCTGCGTGCGCGAGCGGATGCCGACGATGTGCGCGTCGGCGATCTTCGCGCGCAGTTGGTCGTCCGGCAGGGCCTTGGGGTGCATTTCGATCTGGGTGTAACCGGCCGCCCGGAAGGTGTCGACGGCGCTCTGGCTGATGCCTTCGAGCAGCAGGACGCGAATGTCCTGCAGGGGGAACGAGGTCTTCATGGATGAATCCGCAGCGTAAGCGTAGGGGAGTGCGCACTGCATGGTGCCAGAGTCGCCCGCGCACGCGCAGCCGTGCTGGACGCATCCGGAGCGCGCTCGTACGCTGGCCCTCCCGCTTTACCGGCCGCGTGTCCGATGTCCGACCCCCGAATCTCCGCCCTGCAGGCGGAAGTCCCCTCGCTGCGCCTGCTGACCGATCCCGCCGACCTCGCGCATTACGGGGTCGACTGGACCCGACGCTGGACGCCGGCGCCGATGGCGGTCGCACTGCCGGCGACGATCGAAGAAGTGCAGGCGACGATGCGCTGGGCGAATGCCGCAGGCGTCGCCGTCGTGCCCTCGGGCGGGCGCACCGGCCTGTCGGGCGGCGCGGTCGCGGCCAACGGCGAACTGGTCCTGAGCCTGCAGCGCATGAACCGGGTGGTGGGCTTCGAGCCGGCCGATCGCCTGCTCACCGTCGAGGCCGGCATCGCCCTCGAAGCGGTGCAGGAGGAGGCGCGGTCGCACGGCCTGCAGTATCCGGTGGATTTCGCCTCGCGCGGCTCGTGTTCGATCGGCGGCAATATCGCCACCAACGCCGGCGGTATCCGCGTGGTGCGCTACGGCAACACCCGCGAGTGGGTGGCCGGCATCCGGCTGGTCACCGCGACCGGCGAACTGCTCGACCTCAACCGCGGGCTGGTCAAGAACTCCAGCGGCTACGACCTGCGCCATCTCGCGGTGGCGTCGGAAGGCACGCTCGGCATCATCGTCGAGGCGACGCTGAGGCTGACCGACCCGCCGCCGGACACACGGGTGATGCTGCTGGCGCTGCCCTCGTTCGAAGTGCTGATGGAGGTATTCCAGGCCCTGCGTGCGCGGCTGCCGCTCGAGGCCTTCGAATTCTTCACCGACCGCGCGCTGCACCACGTGGTGGCGCACGGCGCGCAGGCGCCGTTCGACGCCGCGTATCCGTACTACGTCGTCGCCGAGTTCGCCTGCGAGGGCGAGGCGGGCGAAGTGCAGGTGTTGTCGGCGTTCGAGTACTGCATGGAGCAGGGCTGGGTCGAGGACGGCGTGATCAGTCACGGCGATACGCAGGCCGCGGCGCTGTGGCGGCTGCGCGAGGGCATCACCGAGAGCCTCGCGCCACACCTGCCGTACAAGAACGACGTATCGGTGCGCGTTTCGGCGATGCCGGGCTTCCTGGCGCGCACCCAGGCCCTGCTTGCGTCGGAGTATCCGCAGTTCGAGGTGGTCTGGTTCGGGCATATCGGCGACGGCAACCTGCACATCAACGTGCTCAAGCCGGCGGACATGGCCAACGCCGACTTCGTCGTCGAATGCGAGCGTGTGACCAGACTGCTGGCGGAAACACTGGCCGAGTACGGCGGCAGCATTTCGGCCGAACACGGCATCGGTCTGGTCAAGAAGGCCTATCTGGGGTCGACCCGCAGCGCGGCGGAGATCGCGGTGATGCGTGGCATCCGGCGTGCGCTCGATCCTGCCGGCATCCTCAACCCGGGCAAACTGTTCGACTGAAGGTCCGGTCGCCTGCGCACCGGCGAAGTTGCAGTGGCGCCCCTCCACCGTTTCCGGAGTCTCCCATGAAGGTCCGTTCCGCATTCCTGCTGCTGGCCGCCCTGTCCGCGCCGGCCTTCGCCGGCAGTTTCGCCGGCACAAGTGCGGGCGCGACCTCGGGCGGCGCCTCGGCCTCGTCGGGCAGCACGTCCGGCAACGACAAGGTGGTGCTGCAGGCGCGAGAAGACGCCGCAGGATTCGTCGCCAGCGAGGGACGCATCCGTGGCGCGCGTCTGGAAGCCGCGCTGCGGCACCTGCGCGAGACCCGGCCGCTCGCGCGTGAGGCGTCCGATCTCGAACTCGCGCAGGCCATCCTCGCCCGCTGATCAGGCCGGCCGATGCTGACGCGGGCCGCCATCGTCCTGACCGCGGCCCTGCTGGCGCCGGCGGCATCGGCCGCCGGCTGGGCGGTCGCGCAGCAGGTGACAGGTGAGCCGTTGCGTCCTGCGGAAGCCATCCAGGCCGACCTCGCACTGACCGCTGCGTTGTCGCGTCTGCCGCCCGCCTGGCGCGACGCACCGGGTCTCGATGTTGTCGTCGACTGGCGCGACGACCTGCCCGGCGCTGTCCACGGTCGCGCATTCGGTGCGCATCTGCGGATGCGTCGCTCGCTGCTCGCCGATGCGGACGATGCACAGGCACTGCAGCGCGCCCTGCTGCACGAGCTCGCCCATCGCTACGACCACTCGACACATGGCGGCCTGTCGCGCGATCCACGGCTGCTCGATCTCGCCGGCTGGCCGCAGCGGCCTCTGCGCCTGGGTCTGCGCGTGCGCGACAACGCCATGCGCGATCGCAGCCCCGATGCCTACGAGCGCACCGCACCGGCCGAGTTCGTCGCCGTCAACCTGGAGTACTTCCTGCTCGACGCCGAATACGCCTGCCGCCGTCCGGCGCTGCACGCCTACTTCGCCGCGCACTTCGGCTGGGCACCGCCGCAGGCCGCCTGCGCGCCGGAACTGGCCTTCGTCGAGGCCCAGCCCGAGGCGGATGCCGCGCCATTGCTCATGCTCGATCCCGCGCAGGTCCATGCCGTCGACTACCTGCTGGCCGAAGGCAACGCGCAACCGATGAGCCGCTGGGGCCACAGCATGCTGCGGCTGGTGATCTGCGCGCCGGGCCGCGCTCCCGGGCCCGATTGCCGGCTCGATCTTGCCCATCACCGTGTGCTGTCGTTCCGCGCCTTCGTCGACGACGTGCAGATCTCCAGCCTGCGTGGCCTGACCGGGCGCTACCCGTCGCGGCTGTTCGTGCTTCCGCTCGACCAGGTCATCGAGGAGTACACGCGGGTGGAACTGCGCGGCCTGCAATCGGTGCCGCTGGGGTTGTCGCCGGGCGAGATCGCCACGCTGCTGACCCAGGCGGCCTCGCTGCACTGGAGCTACGACGGGCGTTACTACTTCATCGGCAACAACTGCGCGGTGGAAACCTGGAAGCTGCTGCAGACGGGCGTGCCGCGGCTGGCCGATGCACGGCTGCGCAGCGTGACCCCGACCGGGCTGCTGCGCAGACTCGCGCGCAGCGGCGCTGCGGACCTGTCGGTGCTTGACCGCGAAGATGCGGTGCGGAAGGGATTCCGATTTCCGTCCGCCGATGCGGAGTATCAGGCCCTGTTCGATGTCGCCCGCGCCGCGCAACCGCTGCCGGTCACCCGGTATGCCGACTGGCTCGACCTCGCGCCGCAGGCGCGCGCGCCCTGGCTCGATGGCGCGCAGCTGCGCGACGGCGCGGCGCTGCTGGTGCTCGAACATGCTGCGCGGCGCCGGGAGATGTTGCGCCTGCGCGACGTACTCAAGCGCCAGCTGCTCGATCCGCGGCAGGCTGCAGTCGCCGCGCCTTCGCTCGCGACGCTGCGGGCAATGCTCGACGCCGGCGATCGTCTCAGCCGGCCCGCGCAACTACTGGCGGACGGCTACGGGCTGCCGCAGCCCGATGAACGCTCGATGCTCCAGCACGACGTGGCCGCGCGCGCGCAGCGCCTGCACGGGCTGCGCGCGCAACTGGAGGACGAGGGGCGGATGGCGTTGACGCCGCAGGCGCAGGCGCGGATCGCGGCGCTCGAGCGGAACGTCGAGGTGCTGGGTGCGCGGTTGCGGACGCTGCATCGCGAGGCGGGTGGGCTGGAACTGGATTGAGCGGCGTCACCTGCGCGCGCAGGACATGCGGGTGTCTGCAGCGTGTCCCGGCCCGCTGGCTGGCGTCGGCACGACATCGGAACGCACGACATCGGAACGCATGCCGGGCGTTGCACGCACGGTGCGGTGGAGGTCAGAGCGAGCGGTGCTCGCGTTGCGCATGGGTGCCAGCGCCCCAGACCCTGCCTCCCGGCGAAGACGGCCAGGGCATCGGAGCGTCGGAAGCTTGCGCGCTCCAGACGCTCGCCGATCCCCTTTGGTCAGTCCGCGCGGCCGCCGAATTCTCCGGTGATGGTGTTGACCCACACGCGCTCGCCGTTGGTGATGTATTCCGGCACCTGGATCTCGATGCCGGTGTTGAGCATCGCCGGCTTCGGGCGCTTGGTCGCGGTGCCGCCCTTGAGTTCGGGCGGGGTGTCGACGACTTCGAGCACCACGCTTTGCGGCAGCTGCAGGCCGACCGGGGCATCGTCGATGACCTGCACGAACAGGCCGGTCAGTCCCTCGGTGATGTAGCCGGCGCCGTCGCCGACGACATTGGCATCCAGCGTGTACTGGGTGAAATCCTCGTCGTCCATGAACACGAACGCGTCGCCGTCCTTGTACGAAAAGCTCGCCTGGCGCCGGGCGAGGTCGACCTCGCGCAGCTCGTCGTCGCCGTCGAAGCTGGCGTCGGTCTTGGTGCCGCCGGGCACGCTGTACATGGTGAAGCGGAAGCGCACGTTGCCGCCGCGGCCCTGCGGCGAGCTGCGCTCGATGTCGCGCACCTGGTACACGCCACCATTGTGTTCGACCACGTTTCCTTTCTTGACGTCGTAGGCTTTCATCGTTGTCCGCTGCTGGATGGAGAACTGGTTGGGGAAGGCGACCCGGCGCCGCGGCCGGCATCGGGATTGCGCAGGTAGAGCCGCAGGTTCGGGTAGTCGATCACCGCCGCGCCGCGTACCAGCACGTCCGCGCCGACCACGCCGTCGACGGCGGCCTCTCCACGCTGCGAGAACGCCGCATTGACGTGGTCGAGCGCGAGGAAGTGGGCGGTGAACGCGTCGTCGCGATAGGCACCGATCCGCAGTCGGCTGCCGGGCAGGGCAGCGATCGCGAGCCCGCTGCCGCCGGCGCCCGTGGCGACGCCGCCCGCCACGACATCGCGTCCGTCGGCGAAGCGCGACTGCGCGGCACGGTCGATGACGGTGCGACCCGCGCCGGTGTCGACGATGAAGCGGCCGCGCACACCGTTGACGTGCAGCTCGATGGCGAGGTGCGCATCGCCATGTCGGGTCATCGGCACCGCCACATAGCCGCCGGCGCGGAGCGTGGCGTCGAGTCCGGCAGGCTGGGCGTGCGCAGCCAGCGCCAGGCAAGCCAACGCCGCGGCCAGCACAATGCGATGCAGGGTCCGTGTCGGCACGGCGCTGCGGCCTTACCTGGGGGCGAGGCGCACCGCGCCGTCGAGGCGGATGGTCTCGCCGTTGAGATAGCGGTTGCCCACGATGTAGGCGACCAGGTCGGCGAATTCCTCCGGACGCCCCAGGCGCGACGGGAAGGGGATCGAGGCCGACAGCGACTGCTGCACCTCGTCGGGCATGCCGTCGACCATCGGCGTCCAGAAGATGCCCGGCGCGATGGTATTGACGCGGATGCCGAAGCGCGAGAGCTCGCGGGCCATCGGCAGGGTCATCGCGACCACGCCGCCCTTGGAGGCCGAATACGCGGCCTGGCCGATCTGGCCCTCGTAGGCGGCGACCGAGGCGGTATTGACGATCACGCCGCGTTCGCCGTCCTCGCCCGGCTCGTTGCGCTGCATGACCGCCGCTGCGGCCTTGGCGACGTTGAAGCTGCCGACCAGATTGACCATGACCGTGGTGCTGAACGTCGACAGCGGCATCGGCGCCTCGCGACCGAGCACGCGGCCGGCGCCGAGGATGCCGGCGCAGTTGATCGCGACATTGAGTCCGCCGAGGAACGCGCGCGCCGCATCGACGTTGGCGACCACGCCGGCCTCGTCGGTGACATCGGTGCGCAGGTAACGGGCATTGGCTTGGCCGAGCGCGGCGACGGCGTCGGCGCCCTTGTCGTCGTTGACGTCGAACAGCACGACCTTGCCGCCGCCCGCCACCAGGTGATGGGCCACGGCGAGGCCAAGGCCGGACACACCGCCGGTCACGATGGCGCGGACGGAATCGGGTGTCATGAGCGGATCCTCGCAGGCAAAGCGCGCAGTTTAACCGGCCCTCGTGTGCCCGGTACGGCGTCGCCGATCGGTCTGCGCGCCCGCAGCGCACCCGCAACCGTCAGCCGCGCCTGCGCGGGCGTGTGGACGACGACGAGGGCCGCGGCACGGAGGACGCAGCGCCTGCTTCCAGACTCATCCCCGCGCGGCGAGTGCCTGCCCGACCTTGCTGCCCGACGCGCGACCGAGCTTGGAGGCGAGCCAGTTGCCGGTTTCGGCGAGCCTGTCGAGATCGATGCCGGTACGCACGCCCATTCCGTGCAGCATGTAGACCACGTCCTCGCTGGCGACGTTGCCGCTGGCGCCCTTCGCGTACGGGCAGCCGCCGGCGCCGGAGACCGCGGAATCGATCACTGCGACGCCTTCCTCGAGGCACGCCAGCACGTTGGCCAGCGCCTGGCCCCAGGTGTCGTGGAAATGCACCGCGAGCGCCGGCATCGGCACCTCGGCGGCGACGGCGCGCAGCATCGCGCGCGCTGCCGCAGGCGTGCCCACGCCGATCGTGTCGCCGAGCGAGATCTCGTAGCAGCCCATCTCGTGCAGCGCACGCGCGACCCGGACCACGTCGGCCACCGGCACCGCGCCCTGGTAGGGACAGCCCAGCACGGTGGAGACGTAGCCACGCACCCGCACGCCATCGGCGCGTGCGCGGTCCAGCACGGGAGTGAAGCGCTGCAGCGACTCGGCGATCGATGCGTTGATGTTGGTCCGGTTGAAGGCTTCCGAGGCCGCGGTGAACACCGCGATCTCCGCGACCCCGGCTGCGCGCGCCCGGTCATACCCGGTTTCGTTGGGCACCAGGACCGGATAGGCGATGCCGGGGCGCCGCTCGATACCGGCATAGACCTCGGCGGCATCGGCCAGCTGCGGGACCCACTTCGGGCTGACGAAACTGGTCGCCTCGATGCTGCGCAGGCCGGTCGCCGACAACCGGTCGATCAGTTCGATCTTGTCGGCGGTCGAGACGAGGGTCTTCTCGTTCTGCAGGCCGTCGCGCGGTCCGACCTCGACGATGCGCACGTCCACCGGCAGGCTCATCCGAGCACCGCCAGCACCGCGTCCGCATCCACGAACTCGCCGGCCACCGCGCGCATCTCGGCGACGCTGCCGTCGCGTGGGGCCTTGAGCGCGAGTTCCATCTTCATCGCCTCCATGACCAGCAATGGCTGGCCGGCGACGACCGTGTCGCCCGCAGCGACCTGCACCGCGACGATGCGGCCCGGCATCGGCGCACGGACGCGATCGTCCCCGGCAGCGTCGGCGCCGGCGCTGCGGCGTGCACCGGCGACGTGGCGCAGGTCCAGCCGCGCCTGGCCGTCGTGGACCACGATGTGGTCCGGCCCGGCGATGACCGCGATGCGCGCGGCGCTGTCGTCGAAGCGCGCGCTGAGCACGCCGTCGACGAGCCGCGCGCCAGCGACCGCGACAGCGCCGGAGGGGCCGTGCACCACGCGATCGTCCGCCGCGCCCGACACCGTGACCGGGAGCGGCTGGCCGCGATGCTCGAACATCAGCGTGCGCGCGGGCGATGCGCCGAGGCGCCAGTTGTCATTGGCGGTCCAGGGCGACGGGTCCCCCGCGGGCGCCGCCTCGCCCAGCAGCCGGGCGACTGCCGCGGCGGCGACCAGACGCGCCGGCGGCACCACATCGGCGGAGGAGACGAACTCCTCGAGATGGCGGTCGAGATAGCCGGTATCGATGGTGGCGTCGACGATCGCCGGGTGGCGCACCAGGCGCTCGAGGAATTCGATGTTCGACTTCGGACCGACGATCCGGCACTGCGCGAGCGCCTCGCGCAGACGGGCGAGCGCGCGCGGCCGGTCCTGGTCCCAGACGATGAGCTTGGCGATCATCGGGTCGTAGAAGATCGTGACCGTGTCGCCTTCGACGACGCCGGAATCGACGCGGACATGGTCCGACGGCGGTGGCAGCCGCAGCGTGCGCAGCATGCCCGACGCGGGCAGGAACCCCGCATCGGGATCTTCCGCATACAGCCGCACCTCGATCGCATGGCCGATGCGCGGTACTTCGTCCTGCGCAAGCGGCAGATGATCGCCGGCGGCGATCCGCAACTGCCACTCGACCAGATCCAGCCCGGTGGTGAGCTCGGTCACCGGATGCTCGACCTGCAGCCGGGTGTTGATCTCCATGAAATAGAAGTGGCCGGCCGGATCGACGATGAATTCGACCGTGCCTGCATTGGCGTAATCGATCGCGCGCGCTGCCAGGACCGCGGCCTCGCCCATCGCCGCGCGCAGTTCGGGCGTCAGGAACGGCGAGGGCGATTCCTCGAACACCTTCTGGTAGCGGCGCTGCGCCGAGCACTCGCGCTCGTTGAGGTGGATCACGCCGCCATGGCGGTCGCCGAACACCTGGATCTCGATGTGGCGCGGCGATTCGATGTAGCGCTCGAGCAGCACCCGGTCACGGCCGAAGGCGTTCTTCGCTTCGCGCTGGCAGCTCTCCAGATTGGGGATGAACTCCTCGAGCGCGCGGACGATGCGCATCCCTTTGCCACCGCCGCCGTGCGCGGCCTTGATCATCAGCGGGAAACCGATCCGCGCGGCCTCGCGCGCGAGCGTGGCCGGGGACTGGTCCTCGCCGGTGTAGCCGGGCACGACCGGCACTCCCGCCGCGGCCATCAGGTCCTTCGCCCCCGCCTTGCTGCCCATCTTGCGCATCGAGGCCGACGACGGCCCCACGAAGGTCAGCCCCGCGGCCTCGACCGCGTCGGCGAAGTCGGCGTTCTCGCTGAGGAAGCCGTAACCCGGATGGATCGCCTGTGCCCCGGAGTTGCGCGCGACCTCGAGGATCGCATCGCCGCGCAGGTAGGAATCCTGCGGCCGCGGACCACCGATCGGATAGGCCGCATCGGCCAGGCGCACGTGCTGGGCGTCGGCGTCGGCCTCCGAATACACCGCGATCGTGCGGATGCCGAGGCGGCGCGCGGTACGGATGATGCGGCAGGCGATCTCGCCGCGGTTGGCGATCAGCAGGGTGTCAAACATGGGCATCCTTTTCGCTCGTCGCCCATGTCGCCGGGCGCTTTTCCAGAAATGCGGTCAGGCCTTCCTGGCCCTCGGCCGAGACCCGCAGCGCGGCGATCAGCGAGGCGTTGTCCTGGTCGAGAAGATCGCGGTCGGTGGCAGCGGCGACGGCGCGCACCAGGCGCTTGGCGCCTGCGGCGGCGTTCGGGCCGGCTTTCAGCAGCAGTGCGATCTGCCGGTCCACCGCGGCATCGAGCGCGTCGGCCTCGACCACTTCATGCAGCAGCCCGATGCGCTGCGCCTGCGCCGCGTCGAAGAGCTCGGCGGTGGCGAAATAGCGCCGCGCATTGCGCGTGCCGATCGCCGCGACGACGTAGGGGGCGATCGTCGCCGGCAGCAGGCCGAGCCGGCTTTCGGTCAGGCCGAACTTCGCGCCCGGCACCCCGATCGCGATGTCGCAGCAGGCCACCAGCCCGACGCCGCCGCCAAAGGCAGCGCCGTGGACGCGCGCGATCGTCGGCTTCGGCAGCTCGTCGAGGGTCCGCATCAGGCGGGCGAGGGCGATTGCGTCCTCGCGGTTGTCGGCTTCGCTGGCCGCGGCCATGCTGCGCATCCAGTTGAGATCCGCGCCGGCCGAAAACGACGCGCCGGTGCCTTCGAGCACGACCACACGCACGTCCGGATCGCCGCCCACTGCGTCCAGCGCGGCGGTCAGCGTCGCGATCAGCGCCGCGTCGAAAGCGTTGTGCAGGGCAGGACGGTCCAGCCGTAGGCGCGCCACCGCGCCAGTGCGGACGAGGGTCAAAGCATCGGACATGCGCATCGGGTCCTGCAGAACGGTCCGGAATCATAACGAGTCGGGACGTGCGACCCATGCGGCGCTGCAAACATGCCGGCCGGGAGCGCGCGCTCGCGGGTGTGGCACTTGGCGTGAGGTGGGCCCGGGGACATCCGTGGGCGCGGTGCTGCGGCATGCGCTCCGCTGGTCGCCGCTTCCGCGGCGGGAGTGGCTAGGAGCGCCCGCGGCTCAGGGGCGAGCGTGTCGGACGGCGCATGTCGTTGGTCGGCGTGACCTCGACCGCCAGGCTGAAGGTGCGCTCGTCGCCGACCAGCAGCGCGCCGACACCGACCACCTGGCGGTTGATCTCCTTTCCCGCCTCGTCGCGGATCACCAGTACCACCGAATATTCCCAGGCGCCGCCTTCGGCCGGATGCCGGATGCGGCCCTCGACCTCCAGCGCGGTGGTGGTCTCCTCGCGCTGAACCGCATGCCGCGCGACGATGGGCGAAGCCGGCGCGGCGTCGATCTTCAGATAGTGCTGGCACGCCGGACAGCGCGTGGCGCTGTCCAGGATCGTGGTCTTGCAGTGCGGACAGGTGCGCGTGGCACCTGCCGCGCCGGGACGGCTGCTCACGGTCAGGCGCTGGACTTGTCGTTGGCCGCCTTGTCCTTGGCTGCGCCGCTGCCGTTGCTGGCCGGCGCAGCCACGTCGTCCCAGCCGCATTCGATGTGGCCGCGGATCCTGGAACCCTTCGCGACCGTCAGCGAACCGGCCTTCAGGTCACCGGTGAGCACGGCGGAGTCGCGCAGTTCCACCAGCGAGGCCGATTCGATGTTGCCTTCGAGTTCGCCCGACACCAGCACCTGCTTGGCGCGCACACCGCCGTTGAGCTTGGCGCCATGCTCGATGGTCAGGTCGCCCTGCACGTTGACGTCGCCCTTGAAGCGGCCGGCGATGCGGATATCGCCCGAGCCCTCGATCTTGCCCTCGATGGTGAGGTCGGCGGCAATGATCGATTCCTTGCCGCTCGGCGCGGCCGGGCGTGCTGCAGGCGCCGGTGCGGCCTGCGGCGGCGTGGGCAGCGTGGCGGTCTGGAAGTCGGCAATCGCCGGGGACGCCGTGTCACGGGCCGGGACCGGCGGCGGCGCCGCGTCGGAGCCGAATATGGGGGAATCCTTCTTGGCGGTGCCGGACTGCGGGAAAATGGCCATGTCGCGCGTTACCTCTGAAAAGGACGGGGAGCGGAAAGGGACCGCTCGAAACAGGACTTCCGCGACGCCGCGGTCGGCAGCGCGGAAGCCGAGGCTAGCACGCGAACTGCGCTCTGCAGCGGCGCGCCACGCCGCGAAAGCGTGACCGCGCAAGCACTTGCCGCCTGTCGGGACCACCCGGCCCCGCGCTTTGCGCCTACATCCGGAAGACGCCGAAGCGCGCGGGCTCGATCGGTGCATTGAGCGAGGCCGCCAGGCCCAGGCCCAGCACCCGCCGGGTGTCGGCCGGATCGATGATGCCGTCGTCCCACAGGCGCGCGGTCGCATACCAGGGGCTGCCCTGGTGTTCGTACTGCTCACGGATCGGCTGCTTGAAGGCCTCTTCGTCCTCGGCGCTCCAGCTGCCGCCCTTGCCTTCGATACCGTCGCGGCGCACGGTCGCCAGCACGCTGGCCGCCTGTTCGCCGCCCATCACGCTGATGCGGGCGTTGGGCCACATCCACAGGAAGCGCGCGCCGTAGGCGCGTCCGCACATGGCGTAGTTGCCGGCGCCGAAGCTGCCGCCGATGACGATGGTGAACTTCGGCACGCTCGAACAGGCGACGGCGGTGACCATCTTCGCCCCGTCCTTGGCGATGCCGGCATTCTCGTATTTGCGGCCGACCATGAAGCCGGTGATGTTCTGCAGGAACACCAGCGGAATGCCGCGCTGGTTGCACAGCTCGATGAAGTGCGCGCCCTTGAGCGCGCTCTCGCCGAACAGGATGCCGTTGTTGGCGACGACGCCCACCGGCATGCCATGTACATGGGCGAACCCGGTCACCAGCGTCTTGCCGTAGCGCGCCTTGAACTCCTGGAAGTCGCTGCCGTCGACGACGCGGGCGATGACCTCGCGGATGTCGAAGGGCCGACGCGTGTCCCTGGGCACGATGCCGTAGAGCTCCTCGGCCGGATACAGCGGTTCGACCGTCGCGCGCCGCGCCAGCCGGGTGACGCGCGGGCGGTTGAAGCTGCCGACGATGTCGCGCGCGATCTGCAGCGCGTCGGCATCGTCCTCGGCGAAGTGATCGACCACGCCCGACACGCTGGTGTGCACCTCGGCCCCGCCCAGCGCCTCGGCGTCCACCACCTCGCCGGTGGCCGCCTTCACCAGCGGCGGGCCGCCGAGAAAGATCGTGCCCTGCTCCTTGACGATCACCGACTCGTCGCACATGGCCGGTACGTATGCGCCGCCCGCGGTGCAGCTGCCCATGACCACGGCCACCTGGGGAATGTTCTCCGCCGACATCCGCGCCTGGTTGTAGAAGATCCGTCCGAAGTGCTCCCTGTCCGGGAACACCTCGTCCTGCAGCGGCAGGAACGCGCCGCCCGAATCGACCAGGTAGACGCAGGGCAGATGGTTCTCTCGAGCGATCTCCTGGGCACGCAGATGCTTCTTCACCGTCATCGGGAAGTAGGTGCCGCCCTTGACGGTCGCGTCGTTGGCCACGATGACGACTTCCAGCCCCTGCACGCGCCCGATACCGGCGACGACGCCTGCGGCCGGCGCCGCGCCGTCGTACATGTCCTCGGCCGCGAGTGGCGCGATCTCGAGGAACGGCGAGCCGGGGTCGAGGAGGGCGGTGATGCGATCGCGCGCCAGCAGCTTGCCGCGCGCGGTGTGCTTCGCCTGCGCGGCCTCGCCACCGCCCTGCGCCGCGCGCGCCAGCCGCTGCCGCAGTTCATCGACGAGCGCGCGGTGGTAGTCGGCGTTGTCGATGAAGTCCTGCGCGCGCGGATCGAGCTGCGAAGTGAGTGCGGGCATGCGGAAGGCACCTTGCGGGAAAACCGCAAGGATACGGAAGCGCGCGAGCGGCCGCAGGGGGCATGCGCAGCGTCTGTTGTGTGAAGGGAGGTGCAGTGCGGCACGCACGCCCACCCCAAAATAAAAAGCCCGCCTGACGGCGGGCTTCCGGTCGGAGTAAGCGCTGCTCAGTTGTCGGCGCTTTCCTCGATGCGCTCGCCGGTGTTCTCGATCGCCTGGCCTGCCCTCTGGGTGGCCTCGCCGGTGGCGCGCCGGGCGTCTGCGGCTGCAGCGTCGGCGCGGACGGCTGCATCGTGCGCAGCCTCGCGGGTTTGCTGGGCCGCAGCATCGGCGGTCGCGCGCGCCGCGTCTGCGGTCGCGGAGGCGGCGCTGGAAATCGCCTGGCCGGCGGCTTCGTTGGCCTGCGCGGCTTCGGCGCGTTCGCGTTCCGCGTCGTTGGAATTGCTGCACGCGGCCAGCGCCAGCATCAGCGCTGCGGCGAGTACGTTGATCGGCTTGATCTGCATGGGCATGGGTCCTGAAGCGGTGGGAGCCCGGAGCATGAATGCGAACAGGTGAGCGCCGTGCAAAGAAGTGGGGGTATCGGGGCGGGGGGCAGCGCGAGTGGCGCTGCGGTGCATGCCGCTTGTGGCAAGTCTCTCGTGCGGGCCACTCGTAGATCAGCGGGTGCCGGGCGCACCGGCGCCGCGCGCATGTCGGCGCGCGAACTGCCGCCTTGCAGTTGCACTGCACTTCGATACGCCGCACCGCGCACAAAAAAGGCCGCCGGGCGAACCCGGCGGCCTTCGAATCCAAACGCGATGGCGTTACGCCATCGGATGAATTACGGAGCCACTTCTTCCGCAGCGTCGGCAGCGTCTTCAGCCTGCGACTCAGCGTGGTCGGCAGCGTCGGCAGCGTGCTCGGCGCCGTCGTTGGTGCCAGCCGCAGCGGCCTGGGCAGCAGCGTCAGCAGCGGCGTCGGCAGCAGCAGCGGCGTCGTCGGCAGCAGCCTGCGCGGTGCCGGCCAGCGCCGGATCCTGCGTCTCGTTGGCAGCAGCCTGAGCGTCGGCAGCGGCGTCGGCAGCGCCTTCAGCCGAGCTGTTGGCCTGCTCGGCGTTGCTGCAGGCGGCAAGCGCAAAACCCATGGCCAGGGCAAGCAGAGCCTTGTTGATCGTCATTGTGTCTTCCTCGTCTGAAAGTGTGGGCAACGCGCTTAATGCGCGCCGACGACATGATGACAAGCCGCGGACAGCTGTCAAGCGGGACGTGCGCCCTTTTTTCGTAAAAAACACGTTATCCGAAGTTCACACCATTTGCACGGCAATTGCGGTGGCTTCTCCGCCGCCGATGCAAAGGGTCGCTACGCCGCGCTGGAGGCCGCGCGACTGAAGCGCGTGGATCAGCGTGACGATGAGGCGCGCGCCGCTGGCACCGATCGGGTGGCCGAGGGCCAGTGCACCGCCATTCACGTTCAGCCGCTCATGCGGGATGCCCAGATCCTTCATCGGCGCCATCGCGACGTTCGCGAACGCCTCGTTGATCTCGAACAGGTCCACGTCCTCGACGCTCCAGCCGGCCTTGTCCAGCACGTTGCGAATCGCGGTGATCGGCGCGGTGGTGAACCACTCGGGTGCCTGCGAATGGCGCGCATGGGCAACGATACGCGCCAGCGGCTTGAGTCCGCGGGCCTCGGCCTCATCGGCCGAGGTCAGCACCAGCGCCGCGGCGCCGTCGGAAATGCTCGACGAGCTGGCCGCAGTCAACCGGCCATCCTTGCCGAACGCCGCGCGCAGGGTGGGGATCTTCTCGACCTGGATGCGGCCGGGCTGTTCGTCGGTGTCGTAGGACACCTCGCCCTTGCGCGAGGCGACGGTCACCGGAACGATCTCGGCCTTGAACGCGCCAGATTCGATCGCGTGCTTGGCGCGAGTGGCGCTCTCGACCGCATAGGCGTCCAGCTCCTCGCGGCTGAACTCGTACTTGGCACAGGCGATGTCGCCGAACACGCCCATCGAGTTGCCGTCGTAGGGATTGGTGAGGCCGTCCCACGCCATGTGGTCGAGCATCTCGGCGCTGCCGTAGCGGATGCCGGTGCGCGAACCGTTGAGCAGGTGCGGCGCATTGGTCATCGACTCCATGCCTCCGGCGACGACGAACCTGGCCGTGCCGGCCTTGATCAGGTCATGACCGAACATCACCGCCTGCATGCCCGAGCCGCAGACCTTGTTGATGGTCACGCAGCCGGCGGCATCGGGAATGCCCGCGGCGCGCGCAGCCTGGCGGGCCGGTGCCTGGCCGAGGCCGGCCGGCAACACGCAGCCGATGAGGGCTTCGTCGACGAGTTCCGGGGCTACACCTGCGTGTTCCAGCGCGGCAGTGATCGCGGTCGCGCCGAGCGTGGTCGTGGGCACGCCGGTGAACTGGCCGAGCATGGAACCGATAGGGGTGCGCTTGGCGCCGACGATGACGATGTCAGTCATTGGGGAGGAAACTCCGATAGGTGAACCGCTCAGTGACGTCGATTATCGCATCCGCGCCACTGCGAAGTCGCCGCGACCGGCCACCCGATGACAGCCGCCGCCGGTTGCAGGTATAGATGCGCGTGTGGGGATCACGCATGCAGGGGCGCTGCGCCTGCACCAGACTGGAGAAGGACACGATGTCGAATGCGATCACGGCGCGCACGGGCGCGAAGACCACACGCCGCAGCCTGCTGGCTTGCGCACTGGCTACCGCGCTCACCGCATGCGGCGGGGGCGGCTCGGGTGGAGGCCTGGTCGTGCTGGACCCGCCGCCCGCAGCGCCCCCACCGGTGACACCGCCTCCACCACCCGTGACGCCACCACCGACGGTCGTCCAGCCGCCCAATCCCGCCTATAGCGGGCACCTCGCCGACACCAATACCTTCGCAGCGCACGAAGCCGGGTTTACCGGCCGCGGCGTCCGGATCGGCTTCATCGACAGCGGCGTCAACCGCAGGCACCCGGCGCTGCGCGACCGCGTCGTCGCCAACCTGGTGTACATCGGGCCCGGCAACAACCTGTCGGTGGACGACGTGTCGGGCCACGGCACCGCTGTTGCCCAGATCGCGGCCGGCCGCCCGTTCGGCACCTGGCCGGGCGGGGTGGCGCAGAACGCGGAGATCGTGTCGGCGCGCATCATCGGCGACAAGCCGCCCGAGGACGACGGCTCCGGAGCAGGCAACGAGATCGACGGCCCGCTGGGCCTGGAGCCGATCCATCGCGACCTGATCAACCGCAACGTCAAGGTCATGAACAATTCCTGGGGCGGGCTGTACTGGACGAACCTGGCGGTCACCGCGCAGATCGCCGCCGAGTACCGCCCCTTCATCGTCAACCACGGCGGTCTGGTGGTATTCGCGTCGGGCAATGCGGGCTTCGCCAACCCGTCCGATACCGCCGCGCTGCCGAGCAAGCAGGGCACCGGCGGCAGCCTGCCTGCCGCGGATCTCGAACGCGGCTGGATCACGGTCTCGGCCCTGGCCGAAGGCAGCACGACCGCGCTCGCGAGCTATTCCAACGCCTGCGGCGTCGCGATGCGCTACTGCCTGGTGGCGCCGGGCACGGTGATCGTCACCGGCACCGACAACCCGCCCGACCAGCCCGATTACTGGCGCTACAGCGGCACATCGCTGGCCGCGCCGCTGGTCTCGGGCGCCGCCGCGCTGGTGTGGGAAGCCTTCCCGTACTTCAACAACGACCTCGTGCGCCAGACGCTTCTTGGTACCGCGACCGACATCGGTGCGGCGGGCGTCGACCCGGTATTCGGCTACGGGGTGCTCGATGTGGGCAAGGCGGTCCTCGGCCCGGCGAAGTTCGACTGGGGCGACGTGACCGCGAACTTCAGCAGCGGCACCTCGACCTGGGGCAACGACATCCGCGGCAACGGCGGCCTGGTCAAACGCGGCGGTGGCACGCTGCGGCTGAGCGGCGACGCCGGGTATGCCGGTGCGACGCGCGCCGAGGGCGGCACCCTTGCGTTCGTCTCGTCCTCGATCCCCGGCGCGGCCACGGTGGAATCGGGCGCCACGCTGCAGCTCGGCGGCAGCCGCGTCGGTGGCGATCTGGTCAACCGCGGCACCTTCGCCGTCACCGGCAACGTGCCTGCACGCACCATCGCCGGCAACTTCCAGCAGGCCGATTCCGCCCGTCTCGCCTGGCAGATCGGCGCGCCGCTGCAGGTCACCGGCACGGCCAGCCTCGCCGGCGAGCTGCAGGTCACCGGCATCATCGGCGGCTACACGCTGCAGCGGCGCGAGACCGTCGTGGAAGCCGTCGGCGGCATCACCGGGCGATTCGGCAGCCTGACCCGCGGCCCGGGGGTGTTTCTCGAAGGCAACCTGCGCTACGACACCAATCTCGCCTGGATCGATGTCATTCGCCTCGACGTGACCGCGACCGCCGCCTCGCTGGCGGGCATCACCCCGCAGTCGCTGGGCGCGGCGCAGCGCGTGGAGGGCGCGTTCGAGCAGATCGACGGGCAGGCGCTCGTGGGCAGCGGCCCGATTGCCGATGGTTTCATCCGCACCGCCGGGGCCTTCCAGGGCATCCAGGGCGAAGCGGCGGCGCTTGCGGCGCTCGACAGCCTGTCGGGCGCGCAACATGCCGCGGCATTGACGACGACGTTCGACAACGTCGACATGGGGCGGCGCGTGGTGGCGTCGCGTGTCGGCGCGCTGGCCGCGTCCGGCGCCGGCACCGGCCTCTGGCAGGAAACGCTGGGGCAGGGCGGTAGTGGCGGCTTCGCCCGCGACGGTTTCAGCGTCGACGGCTGGAGCATCGGCCGCGACCATCGGCTCGGCAACGGGCTGGTGGCCGGCTTTGCGTTCGGCGAACTGCGCGGCGACGGCCTCGCCGCAGCGCGCGGCGATCGCAACCGCGACCGGCAGACCCAGGCGCAGGCATATCTGGCCCGCAGCTTCGGCAACAGCTATGTGATGGCGCAGCTCGGCAGCGGCCGCTTCGACCGCGACATGCAGCGCCAGCTCTTCGCCGGCGCCGGCTGGCAGGGCGTCTCCACGCGCTACGCCGGCAGCTACACCCAGGCGGCGGTCGAAGCCGGCCATTACTGGCAGGTCGGCGCGGCCGAGTTCGGCCCGTATCTGGGCGCCGAACAGGTGCGCCTGCGCAGCGACGGCTTCGACGAGCGCGGCGGTGACGGCTTCGGTTTGCGCAGCAGCGGCTGGGACGTCCAGCGCAGCCAGGCGATCGCCGGCCTGCGGGCGCGCTGGGATGCGCCCGGCTTCTCGCTGCATGGCTATGGCGAGTGGCAGCAGACCCTGTCGTCGAGCGGCTTCGATCTCCAGGCGAGCTTCACCGGCATCGAAGCCTGGGCGCCGATCGCAGGTCTGGAGCCGGCGCGTTCGGGCGGGCTGCTGGGCCTGGCGCTGGAATCCTGGCTGTCGCCGCGCACGCGGATGATGCTGGGCCTCGACCAGCGGTTCGGGCCGCGTGGCAGCGACCGCATGGCCTCGATGCAACTGGCCTACGGGTTCTGAGCCGGCGTTTCGGCAGGCAAAAAGAAGGCCGCCTGCGGGCGGCCTTCTCGTTAGTGGGGGCCGCGATCGTGAATCGCGAGTGCCAGCCCCTCGGGCATACGCGCGGAGAGCCCGCTCAGCTCCTGCCGTCGAACAGCTCCCGCCCGATCAGCATGCGACGGATCTCGTTGGTGCCGGCGCCGATCTCGTAGAGCTTGGCGTCGCGCAGGATGCGGCCGGTCGGGTACTCGTTGATGTAGCCGTTGCCGCCGAGTGTCTGGATCGCCTCGAGCGCGACGCGCACCGCGGCTTCCGAGGCATGCAGCAGGCAGCTCGCCGCGTCAACGCGCGAGGCATGGCCGGCGTCGAAATCGCGCGCCACCTGGTAGGCGAACGCGCGGCTCGACTGCAGCGACGTGTACATGTCGGCGATCTTGGCCTGCATGATGCCGAAGGTGCCGATCGCCACGTCGAACTGCTTGCGTTCGCGCACATAGGGCAGGGCGATGTCGAGCGCCGACTGCATCAGCCCCAGCGGCCCGCCGGTCAGCACCAGGCGTTCGGTGTTGAGGCCGCGCATCAGCACCTTGACCCCGCCGTTGACCTCGCCCAGCACGTTCTCGGCCGGAATCTCGCAGTCCTCGAACACCAGCTCGCAGGTGTTGGAGCCGCGCATGCCGAGCTTGTCGAGCTTCTGCGCGGTGCGGAAGCCCGGCATGCCCTTCTCGACCAGGAAGGCGGTCATGCACTTGCTGCCCGCGTCCTTGCCGGCGGTGCGCATGTAGACGATCAGCACGTCGGCCTCGGGGCCGTTGGTGATCCACATCTTGTTGCCGTTGGCGACCCAGCGGTCGCCGCGCAGCTCGGCGCGGCAGGCCATCGAACCGACGACGTCGGAGCCCGCCCCCGGCTCGCTCATCGCCAGTGCGCCCTTCCATTCGCCGCTGCAGAGTTTCGGCAGGTACTTCTGTCGCTGCGCCTCGGTGGCGTTCGCGTAGAGGTTGGCCACGCACAGATTGGAATGCGCGCCGTAGCTCAGGCCGATCGAGCCCGATGCCCGCGAGATCTCTTCCATCGCGACGAGGTGGGCCAGATACCCCATCTCGCTGCCGCCGTATTCGCCGGGCACGGTCATGCCGAGCAGGCCCAGCTCGCCAAGCTTCGGCCACATGTCCTGCGGAAAGGCATTTTCGTGGTCGATGGCCTCGGCGCGCGGGGCGATCTCGGCGTCAGCGAAACGGCGTACCGCGTCGCGCAACGCGTCGAGTTCTTCGCCGAGCGGGAAAGTACGCATCTCTACTCCTGGGGAAAACCGTGGCGGGCGGCGACGCAGCGGCGCGGCGTCGGAACGCGGCGGTGGATGTGCATCTGCAGCATCCGCCGCGCCCGGATACGACGATGGGGCCGAAGCCCCATCGCGTGTACTGCGTTGACTCAGGCGCCGCGCACGCGGCCCTGGAAACGGGGCTGCGCCCGGCCGAGCGGCAGCTTGAGCTTGCCCATGATCTCGATGCGTTCTTCGGCGAGGCGGTCGGCGGCCATGTAGGTCGGGATGCCGTCGCGCTGGGAGATCTCGAAGATGCGCGTGAGGTTGTGGTAGATCGTGCGCATCATGCGCATCGCGCGTTCGCGGTTGTAGCCGTCGATCTCGAGCGAGACGTTCATCACGCCGCCGGCGTTGACCGCGTAGTCGGGCGCATAGAGGATGCCGCGCCGTTCGACTTCGTCGCCGATCGCGTTGTTGGCCAGCTGGTTGTTGGCCGCGCCGCAGATGATCTTGGCCTTCAGGCGCGGCAGCGTCTTCTCGTTGACCGTGCCGCCCAGCGCGCACGGCGAGTAGACGTCGGCGTCGACGTCGTAGATCTCGTCCAGGCCCACCGCTTCGGCGCCGTACTCGCTGACCGCGCGCTCGACGCGATCCTTGTTGATGTCGGTGACGAAGATCTTCGCGCCGCGCTCCTTGAGCAGCTTCACGAACTCGATGCCCACGTGGCCCAGGCCCTGCACCGCGTAGCTGTAGTTGCCCACGTCTTCGTTGCCGAACTTGCGATTCAGCGAGGCCAGCAGACCCTGCATGGTGCCGTAGGCGGTGAACGGCGACGGATCGCCCGAGCCGCCATGGACCTGGTGCACGCCGGTCACGAACTGGGTTTCGCGGTAGACGAATTCCATGTCGTTGACGTCGATGCCGACGTCCTCGGCGGTGATGTAGCGGCCGCCCAGCGATTCGACGAACTGGCCGAACGCACGGAACAGGCCTTCGGACTTGTCGGTGGCCGGATCGCCGATGATCACCGCCTTGCCGCCGCCGATGTTCAGGCCGGCGACCGCGTTCTTGTAGGTCATGCCGCGCGACAGGCGCAGCACGTCATTGAGCGCGTCCTGCTCGGATTCGTAGGGCCACATGCGGGTACCGCCCAGTGCCGGACCCAGCACGGTGTTGTGGATCGCGATGATCGCCTTCAGACCCACGTCCTTGTTGTGACAGAACACGACCTGTTCGTGGCCGTAGGTGTCGAGGTGCTCGAAAATCATTCAAAACTCCGTCACGGGCGTCAGGCCCGATTTCAGGGGAGGGTCCCGGAAGGCGATGCGGCCCGGTCACGAGGACCGGTCGGGTTCAGCGGCGCCGCAAGGCGAGTGAGCGCGGCATTTTACGCGGGTCGTCCGGCAATTGGTTGAATGTGCAACTGCTTGCTGAAAATGCTTGTGGAATCAATCGCATGCGCCGCGTGAAAGGCGCGCTGAACAGGGCATTTTTCGTGGTGCATCGCAGCAACCGCGGGCACCTCATGCGTCCACTCGCGGACGCTTACAACTGGGATTCGATCGGCAGCCAGCGCACGACACTGGCGATCAGCCGTTGCAGACGGGTGCTGTCGGGCTCGGTGGTCAGTACCACCGGCGGATCCTCGGCGCGGTCCAGCCAGCGCGTCCGTCCGTCCGCGTCGAGGAACACCCAGTAGCTCATGCCCGGCGAGGTGAGGTGGCGGAATTCCTCGAACAGGGCGGCGCCCAGCGCGGCATCGTCGAACATCACGCCCATCTCGGTGTTGAGGTTGGCCGAGCGCGGGTCGAGGTTGAACGAGCCGACGAACCCATGGCGGCCATCCACCAGCGTGGCCTTGGTGTGCAGACTGGCGCTGCTGTTGCTGCCGAAGAGGCTTCTGGCTCCCCTGGTATCGGCCCGGCTGCGGGTCTCGAACAGGTGCACGCCGCCCTCGAGCAATGGCTTGCGATAGCGCAGATAGCCGCCGTGCACCGCGAGGACATCGTTGGCGGCCAGCGAGTTGGTGACCACCGCTACATCCACACCGCGCTCGGCCATGGCCACCAGACCTTCGGTGCCTTCCACGCCGGGCACGAAGTAGGGCGAGATCAACAGCACGCTGGCCTTGGCCTGTCTGATGTCGCGCAGCAGATACTCGACCAGCCAGCTCTCGCGATCATCGCCGCGCCACTTGATCGGCGGGTCGGACAGGATCTGGATGTGTTTGCTCCAGATCGGCTTGAGCGCGCCGGAGAAATAGCCACGCACGCTCGGCGACAGGTCCATCGCGTCCAGGAAGCGGCGCGCCTCCTCGCTCTCCGACTCTTCCTGGATATGCTCGAGCACTGCGCGGATCGTCGCCGGGGGCTTGCGGTTGAGTGCTTCGATCGGGATCGCCGCCTCGCTGTTCCAGAATTCGTCGAAGATCGCGTTGGCATCGTCCACCGCGGGGCCGAACAGCACCATGTCCAGATCGTGGAAGTTGAATTCCTCGGCCGCGCTGAAGTACTCCACGCCAATGTTGCGGCCGCCCACCACCGCCACGCGGCCGTCGGCGATCCAGGACTTGTTGTGCATGCGGTGGTTCACGCCCCAGGCGCGCTGCACCATCTCCAGCAGGCGCATCACCCCGGTGCGGTTGCGGAACGGGTTGTAGACGCGCAGCTCGATGTTTTCGTGCGAATCCATCGCCAGCAGCGTCGCGTCCATATCGCTGATGCCCATGTCGTCGAGCAGGATGCGTACGCGCACGCCGCGCTCGGCGGCCAGCCAGACTTCGTTGGCGAGCATCCGCCCGGTCAGGTCGTTGCGCCAGATGTAGTACTGCAGATCGAGGCTGCGCCCGGCCTGGCGCGCGGAGATCGCCCGCGCGGCATAAGCGTCCACCCCGTCGGACAACATGATCGCGCCGGTCTCGCCCGGGTGCCGCTCCAGCAGCGGAACCAGCTCGCGGTCGAGCGCGGTCTGGTTGTTGGACAGCGGCAGCGTGTAGCTCGGTCGTCCGGAGGCGGGCGGCAGCAACCGATCGGCGACGAAGATGCTGCTGACCGCCATGACCAGCAGCGTGAACAGGCCCCAGGCGATCAGTTTCTTGACGCGTTTCTTCATGGACGGCGCTTCGTGGTCGTCGCGCAAGCATCGCAGAACCGGTGATTCCGCGCCTCATCGCAGGTCGCGGCCGGTGCGACAGGGCGGATGCAGTCTGTGTACCGCGCGACCGTCACCGATGCGTCTGCACACTCGGGGCGGGATCCGTCGCAGCTGTCCGCCCGGGCGCACCGGGCTTGTTCGCTCATCGCGTACCACGGAGGTTCCATGGCCACGACCAGGGCCGGCGCGCGACGCGCCACCAGACCAGCAGCCATCGCGCGCCTGCTCGACGCGCGCCCCGACACTGCCGATTTCCGCGACCGCATGTTCGAGCCCACGCTCGTCGACGTGCCCAGCGAAATGCCGCTGGCGCGCTTCACCAGGCTCGGTGTGCCGGTTCTCGACCAAGGCGAGCAGGGCGCCTGCACCGCCCATGGCCTGGCGACGGTGGCGCATACGCTGCTGCGCCGGCGCCGGCCCGAGCCGGTGAAGCTGCGCATGAGCACCCGGATGCTCTACGACATGGCGCGCCGCTACGACGAGTGGGAAGGCGAGGACTACGCCGGCTCGAGTTGCCGCGGCGCGATGAAGGGCTGGCACCGCCACGGTGTCTGCGCCGAGGAATGCTGGCCGGACACGCCGGGTCCGCTGCCTGGCGTCTACACCGAGGAACGGGCGCGTGCAGCGCAGGAACATCCGCTGGGCGCCTATTACCGGGTCAATCACAAGGATCTGGTCGCGATGCACGCCGCATTCGCCGAGGCGGGCGTGCTGTATGCATCGGCGGCCGTGCACGACGGCTGGCTGGCGCCGCCCGCGACCGGCGTCGTCGAATGGGCCGAACAGCCGGTCGCCGGCTACCACGCCTTCGCGATCGTCGGCTACGACCGCGAAGGCTTCTGGATCCAGAACTCCTGGGGGAGGCGCTGGGGCAAGCGCGGCTACGGCTGGGTGAGCTACGACGAGTGGCTGCAGCGCGGCGTCGACATCTGGGTGGCGCGGCTGGCGGTGCCGGTCAGGCTGCAGCGGGTGCAGGCGGTTGCGGCGAGCAATTCCATCCTTGCCCGGCAGTCGAACGGATACTCCCAGGCCGACCTGCGCCCGCACATCGTCAGTCTCGGCAACGACGGCCGGCTGCGCACCACCGGCCGCTTCGGCACCGGGCAGGACGAAGTGCGCAACCTCATCCGCGAGGATCTACCGCGCATCACCCGCGACTGGCCGGTCAAGCGGGTGATGCTCTACGTCCACGGCGGCCTGGTGCCCGAGCAGGCCGCGATCCAGCGGGTTGCCGACCTCTGCGAGCTGATGCTGCCCCAGCAGGTGTATCCCCTGTGCTTCGTCTGGAAGACCGACTTCTGGAGCACGCTCGGCAACCTCCTGCGCGATGCCGTGCGCCCCCGCACCGAGGGCCTGATGGACCGGGCGAAGGGTCTGCTGCTGGACCGCATCGACGACACCATCGAACCGCTGGCGCGCGTGCTGGGTGGCCAGGCGCTGTGGGAGGAGATGAAGGAGAACGCGCGGCTGGCCACGACTGCGGTGGTGCGCGATGGCGACGGGCTGACCGAGGCCGGTGGTGCGGCCCAGGTGGCGCGCCTGCTCGGCGAATGGATGCAGGCCGATCCCGCGGTCGAACTGCACCTGGTGGGCCACAGCGGAGGCGCCGTGCTGCTGGCCCCGCTCGCGCAACTGCTGACCACGCACGGCCCCGTCCCCGACGGCCCGGCCGCGGGCATGCTCGGCGTCGGCCAGCGCATCGCCAGCCTCAACCTGTGGGCGCCGGCAATGACGATGGCCCTGTTCGAAGCGAGCTTCGCCCCGGCCCTGGCCGACGGCCGCATCGACCGCGCGGCGCTGTTCACCCTGACCGACCGCGCCGAACAGGACGACCACTGCGCGCGGATCTACAACAAGTCGCTGCTGTATCTCATCGCCCACGCCCTGGAGGCCCGCGCGCGCAGCTGGGTGCGCGCCGAACATCGCCACGGCACGCCGTTGCTGGGGATGGCGCGCTTCATCGAGCCCCATAGCGGCATCCGCGACCTGCTGGCAACCGGCAGGCTCGACTGGATCCAGGCGCCAGTGCAGGGCGAGCCCGCACATGCCGCCAACGGCAGCGCGGCGACCACCCACGGCGGCTTCGACGAAGATCCGGCGACGCTGCAGGCCACGCTCGCACGCATTCTGGGCCAGCCCGGCCAGGCCCAGGGCCGCATACGCCTTCACCGCAGCGAAGCCGGCCTGGAGGACTGCCGCCATCGCCTGTGCGAAGCGCTCGAATCGCGGCCGGCAAGACGCTGATGCAGCGTCTCTTCCTGGACAGTCCGTTCGAAGCGTAGCGAGTGAGGGAGGGGCTTTCGGCTTTCGGGATCCTGCGCGTCGCGGGAAAGAAGAGGGGGGGGCACGTCCACGGGGCCATCGGGAAGCAGAGCCCTCAAGGACCCTGCGCCTCTCCCTCCGGGAGAGGCCGACGCGCGAAGCGCGGCGGGTGAGGGGCGGGGACTTCCCCTCGAACTTTCCGCAGGTGCGAGGCCAGACGGGAGACCGGAAGACGCTGCGACGATGGGGGTCAGGGGATCGTCGGGCCGGCTGCCCTCACCCCAACCCCTCTCCCAGGGGGAGAGGGGCTTGAGGCGCCCCGGCGCGACCCCTCGTGGGGAGAGGGGCTCTCGTTGGAACAGAGGCTCTCGTGGGGAGAGAGCCTTGAGCCGTCCTCGCCCGATCACAACGTTCCAAAAGGAGAGGGGCACGTCCATCGAGCCGTTTGCAGGCAGAGGGCTCGCGGCCCCTGCGCCTCTCCCTCCGGGAGAGGCCGACGCGCGAAGCGCGGCGGGTGAGGGGTGGGGACTTCCCCTCGCGCGTTCCGCAGGCGCGAGGCCAGACGGGACACCGGAAGACGCTGCGACGATGGGCGCTGAGGGGATCGCCCGGCCGGCTGCCCTCACCCCAACCCCTCTCCCAGGGGGAGAGGGGCTTGAACTGCCTCACGCCTCTCCCTCAGGGAGAGGCCGACGCGCGAAGCGCGGCGGGTGAGGGTGGGGACGCCCCCTTGAACTTTCCGCAGGGTGACGCAGCCAGAGGGAACACCTGTGAGGCGCTGCGAGGGCTGGCTCAGGGATCGCCGGGCCGGCTGCCCTCACCCCAACCCCTCTCCCAGGGGGAGAGGGGCTTGAACTGCCTCGCGCCTCTCCCTCAGGGAGAGGCCGACGCGCGAAGCGCGGCGGGTGAGGGTGGGGACGCCCCCTTGAACTTTCCGGAGGGTGACGCAGCCCAGAGGGGACACCTGTGAGGCGCGCGCGCTGGCTCAGGAATCGCCGGGCCGGCTGCCCTCACCCCAACCCCTCTCCCAGGGGGAGAGGGGCTTGAGCAGCCTCCAGCCCTCTCCCGGGGGGAGAGGGGCTTGAGCAGCCTCCAGCCCTCTCCCGGGGGAAGGGGCTTAAGCCACGTCCCCAAGCACTGTCCCGGGCAAGGGGCCATTCGCCGCGGCGCCGCCCTACGCCCCTGCGACGCGCACTTCGTTTGAATGGCGCCTTCCGCCCGGCATTCCAGCGTGTCCGTTATCGAAGCCCAACCCGCCGTCGCCACCATCTGGACCATCGGCCACTCCACGCGCAGCTGGGACGAGTTCCTGGCGCTGCTTCAAGGCCAGGGCATCGACGCGGTCGTCGACGTGCGCCGCTTTCCCGGCTCGAAGCGTTATCCATGGTTCGCGTCCGAGGCCATGGCAGAACATTTGCCCGAGACGGGTGTCGCCTATCTTTGGCTGCCGCAGCTCGGTGGCCGACGGCGCGCGCAGGCCGGTTCGCCCAATGGGGCGTGGCGCAATGCCGGGTTCCAGGGCTACGCCGACCACATGGCCAGCGCCGAGTTCGCCGAGGGGCTCGCCGCCGCGCTCGAGCTGGCGGAGTCCAGACGCACCGCGCTGATGTGCGCCGAAGCGCTGTGGTGGCGCTGCCACAGGCGCCTGATCTCCGACCTGTTGACCGCGCGCGGCACCCGGGTCTGCCACATCCTCGACGCCAGGCACGTGCAGCCGCATGTGATGCATCCCGACGCACGTGTCGAGGACGAAAGCGTGATCTATCCGCCAGCGCAGGGCGGGCTGTTCTGATCCGGAATCAGCGCGTCTTCAGCGAGGCCTGCAGCGCCGTCGCCAGCGCCGCATCGCCGCTTACCAGATCGGTCCACTTCAGTTCCAGCCCCTTGCGCTTGCCCTTGGGCACCAGCTTCAGGCCGTCCGGGTCGATGGTCAGCACATACGGCGTATCGCCGATCTGCAGTTCGCGCTTGAGGGCTTTGTCGAGTGGGGTCATGGCAGCCGGTCGGGAATGGACGCGGCCGATGCTGCCCCTGGGGGCGTCAAGCGGCCGGCACGGCGCCGCGGTGCAGCCTGGCGCAATGACCGCACTGCAGCGTGTGTGGCTGCAGTCGCTGCCTCGTTGCAGGACGGCACGACACGCCGCCCCGCACGGAGCCGCCGGAGAAGGCGGGGTGGCCACGGCGTAGCCTGCGCAATGGCGGCACTGCAGCGTGTGTGGCTGCAGTCACTGCCCGGTTGCAGGACGGCACGACACACCGCCCCGCACGGAGCCGCCGGAAGGCGGGGTAGCCACGGCGTAGCCTGCGCAATGGCGGCACTGCAGCGTGGGTGGCTGCAGTCACTGCCCCGATGCAGGGCAACACATGCCGCCCCACACCCAGCCGCCGGAAGGCGGGCTGCGGATAGTCGGGGGCCGCACACGGCGTGCATACCCACCCGCTATCCGAACCGCCGCAGCCGGAGACGTTCCGCTGCCGCCTGATGCCGCAGTGCAGCATATTTTCAGCCGAAACCGCCACGGCCCGACCGCTACAATCGACGCATCTTTTTTCCCCGCAGGAGCGCGCCATGAGCACGCCGGCCACTCACATCGATTCCAACGAAACCGCCCCCGAGACCGACGCCACGCCCCTGCGCTTCGTCACCGCCGCCAGCCTGTTCGACGGCCACGACGCCGCCATCAACATCATGCGCCGGCTGATCCAGGGCCAAGGCGCCGAGGTCATCCACCTCGGCCACAACCGTTCGGTGGAGGACGTGGTGCGCGCCGCGCTGCAGGAGGATGCCGACGGCATCGCGCTGTCGAGCTACCAGGGCGGCCACGTCGAATACATGAAGTACATGGTCGACATGCTGCGCGAGCGCGGCGCCGGCCATATCCGCGTGGTCGGCGGCGGTGGCGGCACGATCACCCCGGAAGAGATCCGCGAACTCGAGGCCTATGGCGTCGAGCGCATCTACCACCCCAACGACGGCATGAAGATGGGCCTGGTGGAGATGATCGAGGACGTGGTGTCTCGCGTGTCCGGTGCGCGCGACGCGCATGCCGCGGCCACCCGCGAACCGGCCAGCACGCGCCCGGCGCTGGACGACGAGATCGCCATCGGCCGCGTGCTCTCGGCGCTGGAAGACGGTGTGTATTCCGAATCGGAGCTCGCGATGCTGCGCAAGCAGTGGGCCTCGGGCGCGGCTGCGCATGATGGCCCCACGCCGGTCATCGGCATCACCGGCACCGGCGGCGCCGGCAAGAGTTCGGTCACCGATGAACTGCTGAACCGCTTCCTCGCCAGCTTCCCGCAGATGCGCATCGCCGTGGTCTCGGTCGATCCCACCCGTCGCCGCACCGGCGGTGCGCTGCTGGGCGACCGCATCCGCATGAACTCGCTGCGCTCGCAGCGGGTGTACATGCGCTCGATGGCCACCCGCCGCCAGAACGTGGCCACCAATGCCGTGCTCAAGGACTGCATCGGTTTCCTCAAGGGGCTGGGCTATGACCTGGTGATCGTGGAAACCGCCGGCATCGGCCAGTCGGATTCGGAGATCGTGGATCTGGTCGATTTCCCGATGTACGTGATGACCAGCGACTACGGCGCGGCCAGCCAGCTGGAGAAGATCGACATGATCGACTTCGCCGAGCTCATCGTGCTCAACAAGTACGACAAGCGCGGCGCCGAGGACGCGCTGCGCGACGTGCGCAAGCAGTGGAAGCGCAACCGCCTGGCCTTCCAGATGGCCGACGAGGACGTGCCGGTCTATCCGACCATCGCAAGCCAGTTCAACGACCCCGGCATCAGCTGGATGTTCGCCAACCTGTGCCGCCTGCTGCGAGAGAAGGTGAAAGGGGGTCAGAGTGACTTCCCCCCCAGCCAACCCACCGCAGCCCAGGAACACGAGGGGAAAAGTCACTCTGACCCCCTTTCTTCCCCCCGCTGCGATTTCAACCCGCAGATCGACACTTCGCTCAAGGAGCCCCGCGCCACCGTGCTCATCCCCGGCGCGCGCGTGCGTTACCTCGCCGAGATCGCCGAGCAGGGCAGGGCGATCAACGCCTCCATCGAGAAACAGGCCGAGGCCGCCGACCGCGCGCAATCCTTCTGGCAGGCGCTGCACGAACTCGGTGATGACAAGCTGCCCAGGCAGCTCGACCTCTACGACGGCGCCGACCTCGTCCCCGCCGCGAAGAACACCCTTCTCCCGCCTGCGGGAGAAGGTGCCCGCAGGGCGGATGAGGGCGCTTTTGAAGCGGACCGCACCCTCCTCACCCTGCGCCAGCGCTACAACGATGCCGTCCAGGCGCTGACCAGCGAGAACCTGCGCAACCTTCGCGAATGGCCCGCCCGCCTGAAGTCGATCACCGACGAGGTGACCGAATACCAGGTGCGCGGCAAGACCATCCGCGTCGAGAACTACCGCGAATCGCTCAGCCACCAGAAGATCCCCAAGATCGCCGCGCCCACCTACAAGAGCTGGGGCGAGCTGCTGACCTTCCTGGGCAAGGAAAACCTGCCGGGCTATTACCCCTACACCGGCGGCGTGTATCCGTATCGCCGCAGCGGCGAAGACCCGATCCGCATGTTCGCCGGCGAAGGCACGCCCGAGCGCACCAACCGCCGCTTCCATTACCTCAGCGTCGGCCAGCCCGCCGCGCGCCTGTCCACCGCCTTCGACAGCGTGACGCTGTACGGCGAAGACCCGGCGCCGCGCCCGGACATCTACGGGAAGATCGGCAACTCCGGCGTCAACGTGCCCACCCTGGACGACATGAAGAAGCTCTATTCGGGCTTCGACCTGTGCGCGCCCACCACGTCCGTCTCCATGACCATCAACGGCCCGGCGCCGATGATCCTGGCCATGTTCATGAACTGCGCCATCGACCAGCAGGTGGAGAAGTACCTCAAGGCCGATCCGGACCGCTGGAACGAGGCCCAGGCGAAGATCGACGCCTTCTTCGAAGGCCGCGAGCGTCCCCGCTACCACGGCGAGCTGCCGCCCACCAACGACGGCCTCGGCCTGGCGCTGCTGGGCATGACCGGCGACCAGCTGGTGGACGCCGAGACCTACGCCCGCATCAAGGCCGAGACCCTGGCCACCGTGCGCGGCACCGTGCAGGCCGACATCCTCAAAGAAGACCAGGCCCAGAACACCTGCATCTTCAGCACCGAGTTCGCCCTGCGCATGATGGGCGACATCCAGCAGTACTTCGTCGACAACAAGGTCCGCAACTTCTACTCGGTGTCGATCAGCGGCTATCACATCGCCGAGGCCGGGGCGAACCCGATCAGCCAGCTCGCCTTCACCCTGAGCAATGGCTTCACCATCGTCGAGTACTACCTGGCGCGCGGGATGAAGATCGACGACTTCGCGCCCAACCTGTCGTTCTTCTTCTCCAACGGCATGGACCCGGAGTACACCGTCATCGGCCGCGTCGCCCGCCGCATCTGGGCCCGCGCCATGCGCGAGCGCTACGGCGCCAACGAGCGCAGCCAGATGATGAAGTACCACATCCAGACCAGCGGCCGGAGCCTGCACGCGCAGGAGATCCAGTTCAACGACATCCGCACCACGCTGCAGGCGCTCTACGCGCTGTTCGACAACTGCAACAGCCTGCACACCAACGCCTACGACGAGGCCATCACCACGCCCACAGAAGAAAGCGTGCGCCGCGCCGTGGCCATCCAGATGATCATCAACAAGGAGCTGGGGCTGAACTTCTGCGAGAACCCCTGGCAGGGCAGCTTCATCGTCGACCAGCTCACCGACCTGGTGGAAGAGGCCGTCTACAAGGAGTTCGAGGCCATCAGCGATCGCGGCGGCGTGCTCGGCGCCATGGACACCATGTACCAGCGCGGCAAGATCCAGGAAGAGTCGCTGTATTACGAGCACAAGAAGCACGACGGCTCGCTGCCGCTGGTGGGTGTGAATACCTTCCTGCCCAAGGAACACGCAGGCGAAGTCGCCACCGAGATCGAGCTGATCCGCAGCACCGAGGAAGAGAAGGGCCAGCAGATCGAGAACGTCCGCAACTGGCAGGAAGGCCGCAATGCCGTGCTTCTGCCCGCCGCCGATGCCTCCACTTCTCCCCCTCTCCCCCCGGGAGAGGGCCGGGGTGAGGGCGCTCTTCGCGCGGAGCCGTCGGAAACCGAAAACCTCGCGTATCTTCAGAACGCGGCGCGGGAGAGGCGCAATGTGTTCGAGGCGCTGATGGAGGCGGTGAAAACGCACAGCCTCGGCCAGATCAGCCACGCGCTGTATGACGTGGGTGGGGAGTATCGGCGGAATATGTGACTCATCGGACAGTGCAGCCTTGAGGGGAGACGAGCAGCATGGCCACAAAGAAATCCGTCACAAAGGCTGTGGTGAGTAAAAATCCACATCGCCATCTGAATTGCTTCCTTGCAAAGGTTATAACCGACGGTTCGCCAGTTGAGTCCTTAAAGGACTTAGTCAACGAGGATCCCCGTCTCGATTCGCGGAGTTGGTCGCGTGGTGGGCCCTGTGGGGGGGTGTAGCGGACGGGCGTAAGGTGGCGTTGCACTCGAGCGTCCTTCACGAACCCGCCTCCGTCACATCACTTGAGGGCGAAGCATGCTGTGGGGGGTTGATGCGTTTATCTTGGGGGGAAGACATGAGCAGTGCAGTTCGTGATGTGCAATACGTGAGCGCGGGCCCGAGATGGCCGACATGACGCCGCAGGTAGCCAAGTTCGTCCGCGAGATCAATCAGCGGCTTCCCGCATACGGGTCAGTCCAAGGGGCCTCGGAGGACTTGCGCAGCTTCATGCAAGACGTGATGGGTCCGCTATCTGCCGAGAATGAAGCGAATCTCGCAGAGGCAATGAGGCTCGTGGAAGCGTCGCTCCAGAGCGTCGAGATCCTCCGCCGGAACTCACTCGTCAAGGTAAGGCAAGACTGGTATAGCGGTCCCTCATCTGTTGATCCGCATTGGGCAGCGTTGAAGGGATACCTGCTGAACGAGAAGGGTTGGGGGGAGGATTCGGTTCGCTCCATTGACGAGGCTTCGACGGAGGTGGTTTCACTCCTCGCCAATCCAGGAGAAGGCCAATTCAGGTGCCGGGGACTTGTGGTCGGATATGTGCAGTCCGGCAAGACCGCGAACATGACCGGCGTGATCGCGAAAGCTGTGGATGCGGGCTACAACCTGATCGTGATCTTCGGAGGGGTGACCAACAAGCTTCGAGCGCAGACTCAGCGTCGGCTTCAAAGCGACATCGTCGATCGTCATCGCCACCTCTGGCAGCTCTACACGACACCGGCAGATGATGGCGACTTCATCAGGCCTCCGAACAATGGCCAGTTCACGATGCCGGTGCCGGGTCGTGCCCAACTGGTTGTGATGAAGAAGGAGGGCACCCGGCTCAAGGCATTTCTGGACGCCGTCGAACACACGCCGGCAACGGTTCTCAGATCGCTGAAGACGCTGATCATCGACGACGAGTGCGATCAGGCGTCGGTGAACGCCGGTCGCAAGGAATATGACATCACCGAGATCAACCGTGCCATCCGGAAGATCATCCGCGCATTGCCCGCAGTGTCCTACGTGGGCTACACGGCCACGCCGTTCGCGAACGTGTTCATCAATCCCTTCCCTGTCAGCAAGGACGAGCTTGATGATCTCTATCCGGAAGACTTCATCACCGCCTTGGAACGGCCGGAAGGATACTTCGGCGCAAGGGAAGTCTTCGGCTTCGATCCTGACGATGCCGATCGGGACGAAGGCCAGTCCGCTGGGCGTGACATGGTCCGGGCGATTCCTGCCAAGGAAGTGGCCCTGCTGAGGTCCGTTCACAGCAGCAAGACGTTTCAGCCGAAGGTCACGCCTGCGTTGGAGCGCGCGCTGATCTGGTTCCTGCTCACTTGTGCGCTGCGACGTCGCCGTGGACACGGCACCTCGCACATGACGATGCTGGTGCACACTTCTCAACTGGTGGCTCAACACGAGAACATGGCTGTCGAGATCCGTGCGTGGCTGAGCCAGAACTCCGACGCACTGAGTGCCGGCCATGGCGCGATTTGGCAAACGGCGGTGGATGTCTGGGAGGACGAAACTTCCCGGGTGCGGCCCGAGCGTACAGAGACGGTTTCAGTTATTGACCTTCTGCCGCTGCTTGTAGAAGCAATTCAGGCACTAGAAGTGGTCGTCGAAAACGGAGTCAGTGACAAGCGTCTCGACTACACCGGCGCTCCCAAGACCTACATAGTGGTCGGCGGCTCTGTTCTCGCGCGCGGACTGACGCTGGAAGGGCTCTGTGTGTCTTTCTTCCTGCGAACGTCCAAGCAATACGACACCCTGCTGCAGATGGGTCGCTGGTTCGGTTTCAGGCACGGTTACGCCGACCTGCCACGCCTCTGGTCGACGCAAGATCTCATTGCGAACTTCAGGGCACTCGCGCATATCGAGGAAGAGATTCGGCAGGACATCTCGGAATACAAGTTGCGGAAAGCGACGCCCCAAGAGTTCGCGGTCAAGGTAAGGGCGATACCGGGGCTCGCAATCACGTCCGCCGCGAAGATGCGCTATGCGCGAAAGACCAGCATCAGCTTCGAGGGCAAGCACATCCAGACCATCCGGTTCGACCATCTCAAGGACGGCATCGTGCTCGACAACTGGGCGGCTGCTGCGCACCTCGTGGACGCTGCGCATGCAAAAGGGATCTACGAAGAGGGCCGCGGGGTATTCAAGGATGTCCCCATCGAGGCGGTGCGACAGTTCCTGAATTCCTATGACATCTGCCGAGCTCATCTCGACCTGAAGCGCGAGATGTTGCTCAACTACCTTGATGTCGCTGCGGACAAGCTTTCAAAGTGGAACGTGGCCGTGGTCAGTCCTAGAGAAGGAGTCCTGTCGAGCAAGCCTCTCGGTTTCCTCGGGGCAGTCCACACCAGCGTTCGCTCGCGCCTTGCGGAGCCAAGCGAGTACGCCGACGTCAAGGCGCTGATGTCCAAGCGGGACATCCTTGTGGATGTCGATGATCGTCAGATGCAGAAGGGAGAAGAATGGCGGGCGCTGAAGAGTCGACGGCCTGATAAGCCTCTTCTGCTCATCTATCCGATCGAAGCCAGGTCTGAACCGAAGAACGGGGGAAAGGCGCGGGTCGCCTTGGGTGCAGTCGACGATCTGATCGGCTTCGGCATCGTTTTCCCTGGCGAGCTGGACAGGGCGGGAGCCTATTGGGCAGTCGAACTGGATGTTCCTACGCCGGAGCAACTCGAGGACGACGGCGAGCTCGAGGAGGAGCTTGTCGATGTCTGAGCGGCCAATCGAGCACTGGAACCGCCTGCGAGTTCACGAGCCCCATGACGGAGTGATGGAGGTTCCGAGCCTCGCGTCGCATGCCGACGCAGGCTTTGGTCCCGTCAGATTCGCCATCGGCTCGCGAGGGCAGCCGAGACTTCTGGTGCCATGTGGGGCGGGAGCCAGACTCAAAGAGGATGGTTCCAACGGAAGACTGATCAAGACCATTTCCCGGTATCAGGTCTCCGGCAAGTGGATGAGCTTCATTGACGTGATGTGCGCTTCGCCAGGGCTCGATAGCGTCTTCTCCGAGCTGTCCGGCGAGATCGTCCGAAGGATTGGGGAGGGAAGGGGCCCTGTAGTTGCAGTCGAAGGCGCGATCGACGATTTCCGCAGCCTATTCAGGGACAAGGACGTACTTGACGTTGCCGACCACCAGATACTTGGGCTCGTTGGTGAGCTGGCCGTTCTACGACTGCTGACAGAGGCGTCGCCATCCGCTGTCCACGCGTGGACGGGACCCTTCGGTCAGCGCCATGACTTCAGACGGAAGAGCCATGCCATGGAGGTCAAGACATCCGGCAGGGTCGACGCAGCATCCGTTTCCATCAGCAGCATCGAGCAGTTGTCGGATCCTGCTGATGGGTCACTCACCTTGGTTCATGTGCGGGCGGAGCGTGCCGACGGGGGGCGCCTTTCTGTCACAAGGCTTGTCGCCGAGATCGTTGAATTGGGAGCCCCCCGTCCGGCCTTGGAGGATGCCCTACGCCACATGGGCTGCCATGACCCTTGGTCAGCAGAGTGGAACCGCATCAGCTGGGATTTGGAAGGTCTGGATGCATACCGTGTACGTCCGGGGTTTCCGCGTGTCACGAGCGGCCAATTCGAGGGTGGCGTGCTCCCCGTCGGGGTTGACAGTGTCGCGTATGTCATCGATCTCGCTTCGGCGGCCCAGTTCAAATTGGGTCATGACGAGTTCGACAGAGTGAGGAAGGAGATGCTGGCGTGAGCGAGATTCGCCTCTTCAGTGAGCCATTTGCAAAGACCGGCAACATGGCCGCCGAGGGCTTCAGGAGACTGCTGGGGCGCCCGGCCTTGGGGCTGTTGCAGACCGTGATCCGCGAGAGCATCCAGAACGTTCTCGATGCCGCGCATGACGAATCAGGGGCCCGAGTTCTCGTCCGATTGCGCACTCTTGACCCACGTCAAAGGTCGGTGCTGGCAGGCACTCTTCTCGCAGACAGACCGCGCGGCGACGCAACTCGCGCAGACATCGAAGATGCGTTGACCAGGACCGAGTTGCGCGTCTTGGAGATCTGCGACTTCGGGACCGACGGGCTTTCGGGGCCCACCCGCGCTGATGCTCCCCATGACGGTAAAGAACCGCTCAACTTCGTCAACTTCCTGAGGAATGTCGGTGCAGCGCGCGACACTCACCATGGCGGCGGCACCTACGGGTACGGCAAGAGCTCGCTGTACGCAATGAGCAGGTGTTCCACCATCATCGTCGACAGTCAGACGCGATACTCCGGAAGCGACGTGCGGCGGCTCATGGCGTGTCATCTGGGTGCAGCTTTCGATGCCATGGATGAAGCTGGCTGCATGCGACGGTTTACCGGACGCCACTGGTGGGGTGTGCTCGACGGGAGCGATTCGGTCGAGCCGGTCACGGGAGCCGAAGCGACTAGCATATCCGCCGCCTTGGGCATGCCTGAGCGGCACGCGAGCAAATCCGGGACATCAGTTCTCATTGTCGATCCCCTTCTCGCCGGAGAGGATCCGCGCCTTTCGGCAGAGGACATCGTGGAAACCGTCCTGTGGAATTTCTGGCCTCGAATGCTCGAAACGACCCCGCACAAGCGGAGGCTGAAGGTCGAGGTTGAGCTTGATGGGGAAACGTTGCCGGTTCCGAGGCCCGAGGACTTTCCTCCACTAGATCTTTTCGCCGCGGCAATGTCGTCGCACAGAAATCGGTCAGAGAACCTCGAGGAGGTCCGAAGCCTGCGGCCCAAGCGGTTGCTCGGAAAATTCTCGAGGCAGCAGGGTCTGCGTGCGGAGCGGGTGGGGCCTGCAATGCGCGAGAATTCCCTGATTCCCAAGCAAGCCAGCCACATCGCGCTCATGCGTCCAGTGGAACTGGTCGTTCGATACATCGTGGGCGATCCATTGCCGGATCGCCGATTTGACTGGGCAGGAGTCTTCATCTGTTCCGGCAGCGACGATGTCGAGGAGGCCTTCGCACAGGCCGAGCCTCCTGCTCACGACGATTGGGTCCCGGATAATCTGCCGAAGGGCAACGCCAAGACCTTCGTCAGCGTAGCTCTGAGGGAGCTCAACAAGATCGCGAAGCCGAACGAACCGCCATCTCCCTCCATCGCTACGTCAAGCGCAAGCACGCCCTCCCTCGCTGCAACTGCAACAAGACTGGGAGCGATGCTTGGAGGAGTGTCTGCAAGTGGACCCGGCAAGCAACATCGCGCGGCTTCCGGCAAGAACGCCGCGCGCAAGGGCGTTCGGGTCTCCGCTCCACGCTTTGCGGGCTTGAGCGTGAGGGGCGGGAGGCCAGTCGCGCATTTCGTGGCGGACATTGAGAACGACGGCTCTGTAGCGGATCTGCATCTCATCGTCGAGCCTTACCTGGTCATGGATGGAGGCTCCACTACGAGCGAGGATCTGCCGGATCAATATGGGCTCAAGGTCGAGCAGATACTTCTGGCGGATCAGCTGGTATCGGGATGGTCATTGAAGGTCGGCCGCCTCGAGGGAGAAGTTCAAGTGATCGTGCCGACCGCTCCTGACGCAGCGATCGGAGTCAGGCTTACGCTTCAGCGAGGCGCTGCGGAATGAGCCGCAAGGTCGCGTTCCCGTTCCTAGTGCTTCCGGAAAACGCTGTCAATCTCGGGGCGTGGCTTCTCGGAGATCCGGGTAAGCCCCTTGATCAGGTGGAGGACATCTTCGAGAACTGGGACTATGCCCGCGATCTTCAGGTGGCCAATTCGTTGCGGATTGATTGGGACCAGTCCGCAGATTCGCTTCAGTTGCCGAAGGCAGATCTCCGGCTCCGGCTTGTTTTGATTGCAGGCACAGGCGCTGGCACGCTGCCGCGGCGCCAGCAACGTCTGGCCGAGTTCATAGTGGATCCTGCCGCAAGCGAGGTGCAAGTTTCGGCCGTCATTCCGGGCCATCTTCTGTCCGGCCGGCTCAGACTTACGGCGCTGCTGACGCTGGAAGGGCCGCTTGGTGCAGGCAGCATGTTGTCGCCGAAAGTGCGCGGCAGCCGCTTGTGGCGCTCGTATCGGGACGTCCTGATCGAGGACGGGGGCGATTCGCGTTTTCCGGTGGAGACGGTGAGCTTTGCCGAGGCCTTCAGGGGTCGGCCCCAAGAGCGATCTCCATGGTTCCTGCACTGGCGGCCGGGCTGGCCGAACGCAGACTTCTCCGCGAGCGTGAGGCTCTACGTCAACGCCGACCTCCCGGAGGTGTGCGCCCGTTTCGTTGCCGGGGACGCGCCGACACTGCAGGCGATACTGGGAGACGTCATGTCACAAATGATCGAACCAACGCTTGACAAGGAGGGCGATACATCACTGCACGATTGCGAAGAGGGCTCGGTGGGCAGGCAGGTGCAGAGGTGGATCGCCGCCAGCTTCCCGGGCCAGGAATACCTGAGCATCAAGGCACTGCGAGAGCAGAATCCCGGCGCCTTTCGCGCGGCAATACTCGCGTCCGCGGAAGTTGGGGTAGGGCAATGATCGTCCGCCTGATGCCCCGCCTGACAGCTCTCGGTGTAGCTCGCATTCTTGAAGACTCGGACGGCGATGTTCCCGATCCCGCCAAGGCGCTGGCGGTCGTGAACGACCGGTCTTCCATGCTGTCATATGCGGCGAGTGGCGGAGCCCGATCGTCCGGTCTGGCGGACGAGCTCGGGCGAGAGATCCGGCGAATCGCCACGACGTGCGGATTTCCCGAGAACAGCAGCCAGACCGCCCGGGCCAAGCTGGATCAGGAACTGGCGATCTATCTGGGAGCACACGAGGGCCTTGCCACGGGTGAGGCTCTGCGGAACGACGTGTGGGCCTATCTCGCGACCGTAGTCACGCCCGACGTTGTCGGCTGGCGGTTCGTCAAGGGAGATTCCAGTCGATTTGAGGGTGGAGTCCGCAATGCATTTCAACGGCTATGGATGCGGGGGGCAACGCTGGATCGCGGTGAAGATAGCAGCGATCGATGGGGGCTGGTGCGCGCGCTGTCAGAGGATGCCTCTGTGGCGATTTTCGAACGGTCCAGCATCAGCGGGAATGCTTCAGTCGCCTTGGCCATCGCCGAAGGTTGGGTCGGATTTGCTGAGAGGATCGGCCGTGCGTCGATGGAGCCTGTCATGCGCAGGGCTGTCAAGCTGTTGCGTCTACGGAACGAGGTTCGCGACCTCGCCGGACTCTCGCAGGCCGACTTGAAGTCGGTCGTGTCGGACTGCTTCGAAATGGCTGCAACCTAGCTTGCCACTTGTCGAAAGCATCGCGCCGGCGATCGGTCGATTGACAAATTCCAGGGGCGTGCCATCCTGGCGCCGCCGTCGGTCCTCGCGCGGCTGATCCGGATCCTGAATTGTCATGACCATCCCTGTAGTAGACATCTTTGCGGGTCCTGGTGGACTCGGGGAGGGCTTCTCTGCCTTCACGTGCCCGCGAGGCTCGCCAATTGCGCCCTATCGCATCAGCATATCGGCGGAAATGGAGTCCAGTGCTGCGCGAACGCTGAGGCTTCGTGCCTTCTTCAGGCAGTTCGCGACTGGCCACGCCCCCCAGAGCTACTACGACTACGTCGCAGGACGCAGCGCTGCACCGTGGACGGACGCCACTCTTGCAGAGTGGGAACGGGCCGGCGAGGAGGCTCGGCAGCTGACTCTGGGGAATGAGGCGGACGATGAGCATCTGCATCGTCACATCAGCAGTTTGAGCAAGAGGGGCGAGCCGTGGGTGCTGGTCGGCGGCCCTCCGTGCCAGGCCTACTCGCTCGTGGGGCGGTCGCGTAACGCGGGCGTGGCTGGCTACAAGGCAGAAGAAGATCATCGGCACTTCCTCTACCGTCACTACCTGAAGATTCTCAACGAGTTCAGGCCAGCGGCGTTCGTCATGGAGAACGTCAAGGGGATCCTGTCGTCGACGGTGGGTGGCGAACTCATGTTCCCTCGAATCCTCGAGGACTTGCAGAAGGCTGGCGGGAAGAAGGGGCACAAATACGAAATCGTCCCATTGCTGGTGCCAAGTCGCGATGCTCGGGGGACGGGGCTTGGCAGGACATATGTCCTTCGCGCGGAGGAGTTGGGCGTCCCCCAAGCAAGACATCGCGTAGTCCTCCTAGGGTTGGCCGAGGGGACAGACCTGTCGAAAGGTGACTTGCTCGTTCCGAGTTCCGACAGATGCAGCGTTGGAGACGTTATCTCCGGATTGCCGAGGTTGCGGAGCGGAGTGACGGACTTGGAGGTTTCGTGCTGGAGCGATCTTGCCCAGGAGCTGCTCCGGGACGCCGGCAGCGCGACCTACGACGGCAGGGTGACGGGTGCGTTGAGCTCGCACGCAAGGCGGATCCGCAAGACAGATCCGGGCAGAGGAGGAAAGAGGGTGCCGAAGACTGCCACGAGCGACGAGGTGCCGTCACACCTCAAGGCGTGGCTCACGGATGATCGGCTGGACGTGATCCTCAACCACGAAGTGCGGGCGCACATGAGTGCAGATCTGGTCAGATATGCATTTGCGGCGGCATTTGCCGAGGTTCATGGCCGTTCGCCACGGGGCGCGACAGAGTTTCCCGAGTCTCTTCATCCAGAGCACAGCAACTGGCAGAGCGGAAAGTTCATAGACCGGTTCAAGGTCCAGCTGGCTGGGGCCCCGAGTTCCACTGTTACCAGTCACCTGTCGAAAGACGGGCACTATTTCATACACCCCGACGCCAGCCAGTTGAGAAGCCTGTCTGTCCGAGAGGCTGCTCGCTTGCAAACGTTCCCTGACAACTACTTTTTCGAAGGATCAAGGGGGGCACAATTCAGGCAGGTCGGCAATGCAGTCCCTCCCTGGATGGCGACGCAGATTGCGCGTGTGGTTCATTCCTTCATGAGCGGTTGACCGAGCTGATCTCGATCTCGGTCTCCGTAGAGAGAATGAACTGTTCGAGTCTGCCCAGAGCAGGCTCCGCGGATTGCTTGAGCGCACATTCCCAAACGACCGAGGTGCGCCAACCTCGAGCGCGCAGCTCGGAAAGAACTCTGGCATCGCGTTCCCGGTTGGCCATGATCTTGCCTCTCCAGAATTCGGCGCGTGTGGTCGGCGTCGTGGCATACCTGCAGCCTTGGTGTCCGTGCCAATAGCAGCCGTGGACCAGCACCACGACGTTGTGCCGCGATAGCGTCAGATCAGGCTTCCCCGGAAGGCGCTTGCTGGAAAGGCTGTATCGGAAGCCTCTTCCGTGCAGATATTGCCTCACCAGCATCTCGGGCTTGGTGTCCTTCCCTTTTATGGAAGCCATCATTCGTGACCGCACTTCCGGAGAGACGATGTCCGCCATGCGTGCTACCTGCCAAAGCTCTTGGCGCTCAGTTGTCGACTGATGAATCTGCCGTTGGCCGAATGTGAACTTCGGCAGTGGGGTGCCTCCTTAGATTGCGCTGCTCCCCGTGGTGGCCTTGTTAACCGGTTGTCCGGAACTAGCGACTGGGGTGAACGTGCCAAGCTCTACAGTCATCGGCGCCGCGAAGTACCGGCTGACCGCCTGCCCGAGCTGCAGCGCTTCGCCGCGTACGGGGCGAAGGAGCTGCGCTCGCCCGCCCGCAGCGGGCAGAGCCGCGAGGAGCCCAACCTGCTGGTGCTGGGCGACTTCAACATCGGCTGACGCCAGGGCGACCCGCTGTTCGACGCCTTCGTCGAGACCGGCCTCTGGGTGCCCACGGCCCTGCAGGCGGTCCGCACCACCGCCGGCAAGGTGGCTAAGCATTCAGACCAGATCGCCTAGTTCCAGGGCGAGGATTTCGGGCTAACGGGGTCAGGTTCACTTACCGGGTCGGTCGGGAGTCAGTATCTTGTGCCGGGCTTGCAGGGGCGGTGAACCTGACCCGCTTGCGAGCCCGTAAGCGGACTCCGTTACCCATTACGCCCCGGTAGGCAGACAGCAGCCGATGCCCGATACTCGCCCTGCGCCACATCCAGGCGCCAGCACGGCGTGCCCGGTTTCATGATTACAAAGGAAATGATGCAGGCGTTTTTCTCCGACACGCGGCAGAAGAACATCGAGGCGGGCGAGAGCTGGAGCATCGACGAGGTCTGCCGCTGGTCGTACTTCTTCGTCGACGAGGATGGCGAAGCGCTGCTTCCGGTGGCGCAACACATGGAGTCGCTGGGCTATACGGTGGTCGGCATCACCGAGCCGGACGGCGAAGAGGATCCGTTCTTCTACCTGCAGGTGGACAAACTCGAGCAGCACACCCCGGAATCGCTGCAGGCAAGGGTTGAAGCGCTTTACGCCATCGCCGAGCAGTTCGAGATTGCCGACTACGATGGCATGAACGTGGTCGCTGCCTGAGGGTGCCGGCTGGGCGGGCTGGTGTCCGTGCCCACCTCGTCCGATATCGGGTGAGTGCGAATAGCGGAAGTAACGGTGCCAGGTTCATTTGTCCTTCCAATAACGGGAGCAGGTTCACTTATCCGCCTTGCTCGGTCGATGAGCAGGACGAACGCCGGCGAAGCGTTCTGTCTTTGCTTCCACCATGGCGCGGAAGTCGTCGCGGCCCCATGCGCGCTGTTGCTGGAGGTAGCACCTGATCTCGGCCAACTCGTCGTGGCCGATGGCTTCGTCCAGAAGCCCCCGCCACGCCTGGGCGCGTGCTTGCGTGTTCTCGCCAAGCGCTTGCCACGCAGGGTGTGGGCTGAGCAACGAGCGGGTGCGCTGTCCCAGATGGGCCGCGCAACTTGACCATCGGTAGGCGGCGGGATCATCGATGATGCGCGCGCGCACGGGGTTGAGTTCGATATAGCGCTGGCAGGTCAGCAGGTAACGCTCGCTGTCGACAAGGCATGCCTTGTAGCGGCCTTCCCAGAGCGTGCCGGTGCGGCGGTGGCGGGCGTTGAACTGGCCGACATACTGCCGCCCGAGCCGCTGCATGCATCGGGCGATGTCCCCGGCGGCTGCGGGCGTGGCCAGCAGATGCACGTGGTTGTCCATCAGCACGTAGGCGTGCAGTTGAACGCCGGTGGCAAGCAAAGCGTCCCGCAGCAGGGTGAGGTAGTGCAGCCGGTCGTCATCGTCGAGAAAGCACGGCAACCTGTTGTTGCCACGCTGCACGACGTGCTGGGGAATGCCGGGGAGATCAAAGCGGGGTAGGCGGGCCATGCCGGCCAGCGTGAAGCGTCAGTTGCTTGGCTTTGATCAGCGAATCCCGCTTGGCACGCGTCGAACATGCGGATGCTGTGTCAGAGAAGTAAACCCGGCTCCGTTACGTCAGATGCGCCGCGCAGGTACCTGCAGCGCGGCGGGTCCTGGGTTCGACGATTACGCTGAAGTCGTCGCGGCCCTTGGCGCGCGGTCGCAGAGACTCGCGGATCCCGTCGAACAGCTGTCCGGCCAGCGCTTCGTCCGGCGGGCCGCGCCAGATGGCGACCGCACGTCTTAGCGGTCACATGCGCCGGCCCGGGCTACTGCGTGAGCGTGTGCCGTGCGGGTTTCCGGCATGTCCCTGGACCGTTGTCGATTACTGCGGCATCTCGACATGCCCACCGAAGCCGAAGCGCATCGCCGACAGCAGCTGATCGCCGAAGGTGGTATCGACGCGGCTGCGATAGCGGGCAAACAACGCGGCAGAGAGCACGTAGGCGGGCACGGCCTCTTCCATCGCGGCGTCGATCGTCCACTGACCTTCGCCGGAGTCGGAGACGTTTCCCGAGAATCCGGCGAGACGCGGGTCATCGGCAAGGGCCGATGCGCACAGGTCGAGCAGCCACGAGGAGATCACGCTGCCCCGCCGCCAGACCTCCGCAACCTCCGCCAGATCGATATCGAACCGCTCCTCCTCGGGCAGCTTCTCCGATGCCTTGCCCTTGAGGATGTCGAAGCCCTCGGCGTAGGCCTGCATCAGACCGTACTCGATGCCGTTGTGGACCATCTTGACGAAGTGGCCTGCGCCGGCGGGTCCCGCATGGATGTAACCGCGCTCGGACGGTTTGACGGGGCCGCTGCGGCCGCGGGTACGGAGCAACTCGCCATGGCCCGGTGCCAGCGTTTCGAAGATCGGATCGAGACGTTCGACCACCGCTTTCTCGCCGCCGATCATCATGCAGTAGCCGCGTTCCAGCCCCCAGACGCCGCCCGAGGTGCCGACATCGACATAGTGGAGATGTTGCATGGCGCAGGCCTTGGCCCGGCGGATGTCGTCCTTGTAGAAGCTGTTACCGCCGTCGATGAAGATGTCGCCGGGCGCGGCAAGCGGAATCAGCGCCTCGATCGTGGACTCGGTAGTGGCGCCCGCCGGCAGCATGATCCAGAAAATACGGGGTTCCCGCAGTCGGGCGGCCAGCTCGTCGAGCGACCTGGTGACTGCGATGCCTTCATCAGCCAGCGCGCTGGTGGCTGCCGTGTTCTGGTCGAAGCCCACGACGTCGTGGCCGCCGCGCATCAAACGACGCGCGATATTGCCGCCCATCCGGCCAAGGCCGATCACTCCGATCTGCATGGTGCCTGTCTCCCTCGAAAAAGCGGTTCCTGGGTCAATGCGTCTGCAGCCGGGTGGATGATGGCTGCGCTGCTGCAACGGTGCCCCGAGCGGGCACGGGCTGCAAGGCGGATCGTCGCACAACGGTGCCAGGTGGCACTTCTCCGCTTTGATGAGCGATGCGGGGGAGTAACGGGGTCAGGTTCACCTATCCGTCTTGCTTGGTCGATGAGCAGGACGGACGCCAGCGAAACGTCTGGTTTTGGCTTCGACCATGGCGCGGAAATCGTCGCGGCCCCAGGCGCGCTGTTGTTGCAGGTACTCGCGGATCGCGGTGAGGTCTTCTCCGTTCACGGCTTCGTCGAGCATCTCCCGCCAACGGCGTGCACGCATTAACGGATCGGTATCGAGTGCCAGCCAGGCCGGGTGGGGCGTCAGCATCGATCCGTTGCGTTGGCCCAGATGGGCGGCGCAACTGGACCAGCGCCAGGCGGCCGCATCGTCGGTGATGCGGGCACGTACTGGATTGAGTTCGATGTAGCGCTGGCAGGTCAGCACGTAACGCTCGCTATCGACAAGACACGACTTGTAGCGGCCCTCCCAAAGCGTGCCGGTGCGACGGTGACGGGCATTGAACAAACCGGCGTACTGGCGTCCAAGCCGCTGCATGAGTCGCCCGATATCGCCAGCTGTGGTCGGCGTGGCCAATAAATGCTCGTGGTTGTCCATCAGAACGTAGGCATGCAGCTGCACGCCGGTCGCCATCAGCGCCTCCTGCAGGGCCTGCAGATACCGCAGGTGGTCACCATCGTCGAGGAAGCACGGCAGGCGATTGTTGCCGCGCTGCACGATGTGCTGCGGAATGTCGGGCAGATCGAGGCGGGGCAGGCGAGCCATTCGGGTCAGCGTGGCACTCCGGACGCGGCGCGCGCATCGGTGGACTCCGCAGAAGGCTGGCCGATCAAACGATCGAAGCGTCGGGGAAAGTGAACATGACCCCGTTCGGCCGCCCGCCGGAAATGTAAGTCCAGGCATCATCGCGCTTGCCAACATCCACATCCAACTAGGGGAAGAGAATGGCTACCCAACTAGATCCGTGCACCGCTGCCGTTACCTACCGATGGCTCGGGATGGCCGTGCTGACCGGGCTTCTGGCCCTCGCAGCGCCGGTTCTGGCCCAGCAGGTGGACGACCGCGCCTACGCATCGGATATTGCGGCCGCTGAAGCCAATGGTCGGGTCCTGTACCAGCATGCACGCGCGTTGGCGACCGTGCAGGACGTGATGCAGGAGAACCGCGCTATGCTTCGGGATCGCCGCATCGCGGGCGAGATCACGGAAGGCCGCAATGGACAGGTCGTGGTGACCGTGATCGACGCGACACCCGCGGCGCTGTACCGGGCCACGGTGGCGGCGGATGGCACGTTGGTGTCCCCGCTCACAGCGCTGCCCGAGCCATCACCGTTGTCGGCCACTGAAGCGGCGGCCGCATTGGCGCGCAGCACAGCGCTCAACGTGGACCTTCCCCGGTGCGGGCGCAACTACGGCACGATCACGCTGCCCTCCAGCAAGGACAACGAATGGGTCGTGTATCTGCTGCGCACGCCGTCACGCGGTGCAGTTCCGATCGGCGGCTCGTTTCGCGTGGAAACACGAGGTGCAGAGATGGTCGACTGGCGCCGGTATACAAACACCTGCATCACCCTCAGCCCTGCTCGTGATGCGGCGGCGATGATCATGACCCATCTGCTGGATCCGGTCGCGACCGAGGTGCACGTGTTCTGGAGCCTGTGGAGCGGCAAACCGCTCTACGTGACCACCGAAGAGGGACTGTGGAAGATTGCGGACGGCCGCATCGCGGCGGTGCAGGACGAGTAGCGGTTGCATGTCGGTGCACGCAGGCTGGGCGCGCTCGAGGTCGTCCGGTGGGCGCTAACGAGTCGGGTCCAGTTAGTCGACCGGTGCGGCCGTGCGCCGGCCCGATGCCCACAACATGCAGAGTCCTGGTTTCGACATTGACGCGAACGTGTGTTGGCCCTGGGCGTGCCTGATCTTTCCGTCCATCATCAGCCCTTCCTGGGCGGCGCAGCAGCCTTGTCGCCGCTGCGCTCGTTCTGAAGCGGATCCACACTCATCGCGCTGCGGAACACCAGCGATGGCAGCAGGGTGGTCACGGCCGCGTAGAACAGCAGGGCGCCATACAGCACCTCTGGCACGGCGAACTGCTCGCGCAGCACGGCGGCCAGCACCAGGGTAAAGATCAAGGTCGGTGACAGCGCCAGGGCCACGCGCATGCTGGAACGCAGGCTCTCGTCGAAGATCAGCCGGCGCTGCAGGATGATCCCGGCCAGGCGCAGCGGCAGCACCACCAGGGTGATCACCACGCCCCAGCCGAGTGCTTCCAGGCTCAGGGCATCGCCAGGCACTTCGGTGCCGGCGTTGAAGAAATAGAACGGAACGAAGAACGAGGAGAACAGCCGCAGCGCGTGCAGGTTGTCGTGCGAGGCCAGCAGGGGCATCCCGCGCTGCAGCCGGCGCGCCACGAGGCCGGCGATGAAGGCGCCCACCAGGTACGACACCCCCAGCCAGTAGGTGATGTAGGCCGCCAGCATGCCCACCATCACCAGCAGCGAGAACTCCGAGCCCGGGGCATGCGGCACCACCCAGCGCCCCAGGCCGATGAACAGTAGGGGCAAGCCGACCAGCATGGCGACCAGTACCAGGCTGGACATGCCCAGATGCATCGGGTCGTCGGCCTGCATCACCACGAACATCATCACCAGCGCGAACAGTTCACCGGCGATGGCCTTGTTGATGACCCAGAACTCTTCCTCCCCGGTAAGCCCCAGCTGCGGCAGGGAATCCATGATGAAGCCGGTCGAGGGCGTCAGCAGTGCCAGCGCCAGCAGGCCTGCCGCCTGCCAGGGCAGGTGGCCGTAGTGCCAGGCCAGCCAGGCCACGACCACCAGCGCGGCACTGCGGATCAGCAGGTACAGCAGCAATGGCCCGAGGCCCTTGCGCAGCTGGGCGAGGTCGACGTCCAGCCCGGCGAACAGGAACAGCGAGGAGATCCCCAGGATGGCCAGCACGTCCACCACCGGGTCATGGGCATGGCCACCCAGCCCCAGCACCGCGCCGATGCCGAAGCCCAGGCAGGTCAAGGGTGCCGGCACACTGAATCGCTGCATCGCACGCGGAATGACCAGCAGCGCGAAGATCAGCAGCAGATAGATGACATCCTGGTTCATGGGGCCGGTGCCGTTGTTGGACGAGTGCCACGCGGGGACATTTACCGACCGCTGTCGAGGGTTCTCCAGCAGTCATTGCCTCCGCCGACTTTCCCCTCGACGCGCCAGCGCCGGTGAAGGAGGTCAGGGAAACCCGGCAAACCGGAAGGGCGCCGTGGGCTTGAATTGCGCATTGACCATGCCGGAATAGATGTTGCTTTCCTCCGGACCCAGCTCGAGCTTCAGTGGGCGTCCGGTGGCAGGCGAGAAGTCGAATTGGGTCACATCGACCCAGAAGACGTTGGGCGTGATCGCAGACTCGAAGAAGTAACGCCGCCGCTTGTGGTCCGAGACGGTACGCCAGCGGGTCGATGCGATGTTGGGCTCGTCGGGTGAGCTGATGCCGAAGGGCACGGAGACGTTGCGGATCACGCTGAAGACGCTCGCGATCGTCTTCACCGGGTTGGGCGTCTTCGGGATGGTGCGCACATAGAAGGAGGCGCGCGCGAAGCGATCCGCCGCCCGGCTTGTGCCTGGAAGAAAGACCGTGCCGCCGATCTCCTGCCAGTACTCCTGCATCGCCAGCTGCTTCTCGAATGCGGGCGAGTTGGTCATCACCTGGTAGGCGCGACTGTGGTGGATGGTTTGCCGGCCATCCACATACTCGATGATTGCGCTGTCCCCGCCTGCATCGGAGAGCGAAAGATGGACGGTGGCAACACCGCCCAGGCCGGGGAGTTTGCCGCTGACGAGGATGAAAGGCTCGGCCTGGAGCGCTTGGACCGCCTCCTGGACCGTGGCGAAATTGTCCAGCACGTACTGGGCCCACGCGGCGATGCTGAGGCCCGGCCGGCTGCCTTCAAAGGCGGGATAGGAGGATTCCTCGAGCCACAGCGCGTTGGCGACCAGCCCGGCTTCGTTCATCCCGTCGGCGGTCGAATTCTCGTAGGTGGCTGCAATGACACTCCCGTATCGGGAGGTCCATCGGATCGAATTGGGGCCCACTTCGCCCGACCGCTGCATGCCCCGAGGGAAGGCCCAGAGATTGGTCGGCATTTCAGCGTCCCAGTCCATGGAGCGGGCGGTCACGACCTGGTCGTCCGCGCCCAGATAGACGAGGCGCGAGCAGGCCTGCGCCACCGGCGGAAGGGCGGTGGCCGCCAACAGGAACAGCCCCAGTCCATACCGCAACGCCAACGGAATCGTGCGCATGACGAGCTCCAAATACGGAACGTATCCAGGACATATCGGTTGCGGGCGACCGCTTACTGGCGACACGGCACGCTCACAGTGGCCGGTGTCCTGGTGAACCGGCCGTCAAGCGATCACCGGCAGGAATTGCCTGCAGTCGCGTGATCCGTAGTCGTGACACCAGGCGCGTTGGAACAATGTCTGGCCCGGCAAACTTGTTCCGTCCATGACGACTCAGGTTATCAACCGCGTCCTGGTGGGGAAGCGTGACGAAAAGGTGTCAGGGACCTCCAAACCTGTTCACTTCGTTACGGCGGGACCCAGCCATCAGCTGCTCGCGCCGGCCCCCGGAGCGGGTGGTTAACGGGGTCAGGTTCCCCCAATCGACTGGGTTCCGACGCGAGCGGTGTGCCGGCCGGATGCCGGCGAAGCGTCGGGTCTTGGCTTCGTCCGTGGCGCGGAAGTCGTCCGGCCCCGTGCGCGTTGTTGCTGCAGGGAGTTGCGGATCTCGGTCAAGGCGTCCTCGGAGAGCGCGTCGAGAAGGAGAGCCCGGTAACAGTGCGACCGCTCAGTCGGGGTGGAACCGAGCGCGAGCCACGCCGGTTGCGGGCTGAGGGCGGAGTGGGGCCGCAGCCCCAGGCTCGCCGCGCAGCCCGACCAGCGATATTCAGCCGGGTCATCCACCTGCCGTCGGCGTAGCTTGCGAACGCGGGTTTATGCGCATCCGGTGCGTGCTGAACCCATGGGTCGGCTGAGGCCAAGGCGAAGTGCAGGACGTGAACCCGACCCCGTTCGCCGTTCGCTGCCCCCGTTTGCGCGTGATGTCCCTGGCACCTTCGCATTGATACCCTTTTCACACACTGCCCCTATCCCCGAGTGGGCCGACCCGGCCTTTCGCCCCATCCTCCTCAAGGCTCTCCGACAGGATCTGGAGGGCATGCCGGACCGCCTCGTCGGGAATCGCTGCGGCGGCCTGACGTTCGGCGAACCGGCGTTCGGCTGCGGCGGCGGACGCTTCGGCGTCCCCCGTGCCCCCCGGGTCCTGCACGGCCTGCAGCCGCGCGGCGACGGCGCGCAATTGCTGCGCTTCGGCGGGCGTCGGGGCGCGATAGCGCAAGGCATGTTCGAGCAGGTGCGCGGCATGGGCTAGGAGATAGCTGCGCCGCAGGCCTTCGTCGGTGCTGGCTTGGGATGTACCGAAGTGCCAGACGCTGCGAAACGGCTCGTAGGCATTGAGGACAGCAGCGAAGGCCAGGTCCACCGCGCGGGCAGCGGACGGGACGGAGCTTCTGGCGGCGTCGTCGGAAGCCACGCCAGCCAGCGCTTCCAGCAACTCCTGCAGCGCGGCCCGCAGACGGTTCTTGGCCTGTTCCACGGCGCGATGCGTGCCGATCGGCAGGACCGCCAGCGCACAGAAGATGCCGGCGGCGGCGCCGATGACCGTTTCCTCCAGCCGCAGCACCAGCAGTCTGGGCGTGAAGATGCCGACCAGGCCGTAGGCCAGCGCGATCGCGACGTTGATGCAGATATTCATCCCGGCATAGGAGATGCGTGCCAGGTAGACGACGCCGAACACCGACAGCGCCACCAGCAACACCGTCAGGTACAGGTCGCCGCCGAGCAGTGTGGCGAGCCCGATGCCCACGACGATGCCCGCCAGGGTGCCCATCGCCCGGTTCAGGGCACGGACCGTGACCGCGCCTGTGTTCTGCGTGTTCATGAAGACCAGGAAGGCCGCCAGCACCGCCCAGAACCAGCGATCGGAGGAGATCAGGCGGCCGCCGACCATGGCGATCGCGCAGGCCAGGGTGGCCTGGATGGCGATGCGCAACTGCGGGTCCTCGAGCCACTGGCCGCGCTCGGGCCAGGGCGTGGCGCCGGCCGCGGCACCACCGGCCGGGCCCGCCCCGTCGGGAAAGGTGGCCGGCAAGGTGGCAACGGCCGTTGCGAGCCCGGTTTCCGCCTCCTGCATGGTCTGCAACTGCCGCGCGACGGCTGCGTGGGCATCGGGACGGCGCGAGGCTTGGCTCGATGCGCAGTAGAGCGCGCTCTCCAATGCCAGTTGGAGATCCAGCAGCCGCAGCGTCACAGCGCGGGTTGCCTCGGCGCCGGGCCCCTCCAGTTGCATGGGCAGGTAGTCCAGGCACATGCGGATATCGCTGCGCAGCCGACGGGCAAGCCCCAAGGCCTCCTTCCAGTGCAGGTCGCGCTGGTCCGCCTGGAGCGTTCCGAGCATGTGTCGCAACTGCCGGGAGATGTCGGTGGTCGCGGTCACCACCCGTCGGAATGCGCGCGGCGGCCGGGTCGGCATCAGGTAGCTCTGGACCAGGTGCGCGACCAGCCCGGACACGCCCAGCACCAGCGCGATCTGCGGCAGCTGCGCTTCCGGCGCTTTCAGGAACGAGCCGACCACCGCGCACATGAAGGCGAACATGCCCACCGCCTGCCAGCGGGGACCCAGGCGGCGTGCGCAGGTGGCAAGGAAGACGGTCACCAGCAGCAATGCGTCGATGCGCAGCAGGGACGCTCCCGCAGCCGCAATGCCGGCGATTGCAGCGAATCCGCCCAGAGCGGCGTAGAACCGTGTAAGGGCACGGTCTGCGCGCGTCCGGTCCCTGACCTGGATGGCGCTCTGGATGGCCGTGATCATGCCGAGTACATAAGACGGGGCATGCAGGGGAATCCAGTGATCCAGCGCCCACAGAACCAGGCACACCATCGCCAGGGTCAGCATCACGCGCAGGCCCATGCGGAATCCCACCCCGCCGGGATCCAGCGACATCAAGTACAGCCTGAGCGTGGCGGTCATCGGGTCGTCCTGCGGGCAAGGTCCGGAGGTGGGATGCGTGCATCGTGAGGGGATTGCGCCTGGTCCGTCGGCTCCCGACGTGGTCACGCAGCGCACGGGAAGTTGGCAGCACTGCGGGCCAGGGGACGGGCGTTGAACGGTGGAGTTGTCCCTGACGGCTGCCCACGTCGGCCCGCCGGGGACCCGGCGCTCAGCTGTCCGCGTCGGTCTCCTGGTCGGATGCTGCGGCCTCCGCTGAGACTGCGGCGGCTTCCCGCGCCATGGCCAGGCGCCTGGTCATGGCCACTTCGCTCAGGTCGAGCTCCGACACCAGCTTGCGCAGCGATTCGTCGTTGATGTGCTGCTTCTGGCGCTCGGCATACAGCGCGTCGCGTTCCACCCGCAGAGCCCGCAACCGCAGTTCCATCTCCACCACGTAACGCTCGTGCCGCCGTCGCGTGACCTCGGGCGATTCGGCCTGCGCCTCGACGGTGTCCATGGCCTCGGGCAGCAGCATGTCGATCCGGCGCCGGTACTCCTGGGTCAGCAGGCCGGCCGACTCCTGGTACTCGGCCAGCCAGTGCGGATCGGCCGACTGCACCTGGTCCTTGTCCAGCACCATGCTGGCGATCGCGGCCTTGAACGCGGCCACCCGCGCATTGCGTTCCTCGGTGACCACGCTCGGTACGCCCTGGTGCGGCAGCCGCCGGAGCAGCAGCGGCAGGCCGATGCTGCCGACCACCAGGGTGAAGAGGATGGTGCCGGTGGCCAGGAAGATCACCAGATTGCGGGCCGGAAACGGTTGGCCGTCATTGAGCATCAGCGGCAGCGACAGTGCGGCCGCCAGGGTCACCGCGCCGCGGATACCGGCCAGGGTCGACACCACGGTCAGCAGCCGCGACGGCCGCTCGGTCATCTTGCCCTCCAGGTGCGCACGCAACAGGCTGCCCTGCACGCCGAGGGTGAGCCAGATCCAGCGCAGCAGCAACAGCGCGATCGAGATGCATGCCGCGTACACGATCGGCAGCCACCAGTGCGGGCCCGCCTCCTCCAGGGTCACGCCGATGACGGTCGGCAGCTGCAGGCCCAGCAGCAGGAAGATGGCGCCGTTGAAGGCTGCCTCGATGATGGTCCAGGTGCCCTGCGACTGCATGCGTTCGGCAACGAAGTTGCTGCGGTTGAGTTCGGTGAAATTGGTGGTGACGCCGGCCGCCACCGCGGCCAGGATCCCGGAGACGCCGATGCGCTCACCGACGATGTAGGCCAGGAACGGCAGCAGCCACAGCAGCAGCACCATCTGCGTTGCGGCCAGGTCACCCAGGCGCCGCGTGACCCGGTCGCGGGCCACCGAAAACCCCCAGCCGAGCAGGGCGCCGATGCCCAGGCCACCGATCGCGATCCACATGAAGTCGCGGGCGACCTCGGTCCAGGAGAACGCACCGGTCAGCGCCGCGGCGACCGCGAACTTCAGCGCCACCAGGCCCGACGCATCGTTGAGCATCGACTCGCCTTCGAGCACATGCAGGGTGTGCGACGGCATGCCGAGGTTGCGGGTGATCGCGCTGACCGCCACCGCATCGGTCGGCGACACCACCGCGGCCAGGGCGAAGGCCACCGACAGCGGGATGCTCGGGATCAGCCAGTTCACGACATAGCCCAGACCGATCACCGTGAACAGCACCAGCCCCAGCGACAGCAGCAGGATCGGCTTGTACAGCGCGAAGAACTCGCGCTTGGGGATGCGGCGGCCGTCGGAGAACAGCAGCGGCGGGATGAACAGCAGCAGGAACAGCTCGGGATCGAAGGCGATGTGCAGGCCGCGCTGCGGCAGCGACACCGCCGCGCCCAGCGCGATCTGGATCAGCGGCAGCGGGATGCCGCGCATGTAGCGCGCGACGATGCCGGTGATCGCGCCGAGCATCAGCACCACAAGCACGGTCTCGACGGTATGCATACGCGGCCTCCGAGCAGCGGGCGTGTCGATCTTGCGCCTCCTGCGGTGCGGGGTCGTGAACGCGGGAAACGACTCAGGATCGGCGGCAAGCCCGCCGCCACCACACGCGTCGTTCGGCGCGTCGCTCCTGCATCCGGGACGCCTCCATTTTCACTGAGGCCTAGCAATTGCAGATCGCACCGACTCTGCTTGCTGCAGCTATTGCGGTCGTCCTCGTCGCCTGTGATGGCAAGAGAGATGACAAGACTGTCGACCACTGCCCACCGGCTCGTCCGCTGCCAGCAGCACCGCGCCTGCCCAGTACCGTGCTCGCGGCTACCGCCGACAGCGGTTCCACGGCCGCTCAGGCCACGGCGGGTGACATCACCATCACGGCCGATGGCGCACTCCCAGGGTTCGATCACAAGGCGCTGGAGAAAGTGGCGGACATCGAGCGCCACGAGATCAGGGCGGCCCGGCATGCGCTCGACAGGAAAAACATGAAGCCCGAGGTGCGCAGTTACGCAGAGACCCTGCTGGCCGACAGCACCGCAACCTGGCCGAGACGGAGCGGTTGCTGGGCACCTCCAGCAAGGATGGTGGAAAAGACCACGCTTCCACGTCCCCAGCGTCCACGTCGACAACGGCGTCGACCATCAGCGGACGACGTCCACCACGACTGCCCGCAGCGCTGCCAGCAGCGCTGACAGCAAGGCCGACGATGACGAGCATCGGCGCACCCGTGACGGCTGGAAGCGGACTTCCGCAAACTCGACGTAATGACCGACGATCTGTATGCCGAGGCCTTGGGTGGATCACACCATCCACGGCGAGGAGGAAGCATTGAAGCGACGGGATCGCGATATTCCGAAGGGGACTGGCTCGGCAGTGAAGTCCAAGCTGAGCAGACCCGCACGATGATCGCCAATCATCGGGAAATGGCGCGTGCGCTGAAGGCCAAGCACGGCCGATCCGGCAACCGGCGCCAACGTTTGTTTTGCAGGGGAATAGAGGTGGCCGCCGTGGCGCCCTGCCGCGGGGCCTGCAAGAACTCGGGCTCCCCGTGAACCCGATACATGACGCTGCCGACCCCAGGCCGCTGCCGCGGCCAGCTGGGTGACCGCGGACGCGCCCGCCGCCACGGCACGTTATCTGTCCGCCGCTGCCTGCAGGTAGCCGGCCAGCGCCTGGAAGGCGGGGATGGAGGTCGGGTCGATCAGCGTGTTCTGTGCCTTGGGGAACGAGGCGAACCGCACGATCACCACCTGCGCGTTGAAGTCGACGTAGATCGTCTGGCCGTGCACGCCGCGCGCGGCGATCACGTCGTGCTCGCCCGGATAGACCCACCACAGGCTGGTATAGCTGCCGCCCACCAGCGCCGGATACGCGTTGCCGAACCTGGCCGGATCGCCGCCGCCGCGGATATGGCGCACCACCTCGGCCGGGAACAGGCGCCTGCCGTTGATCACGCCCTCCTGCAGCATCAGCAGGCCAAGGCGGCCCATGTCGCGCAGGCCGGCGCTGAGCCCGCCTCCCGCATACGGCGTGCCGATCGCATCCACCGTCATGTAGGCGTCCTGCTCGGCGCCCATCGGCCGCCACAGCTGCTCCGAGGCCAGCTCGCTGACCGACTTGCCGGACACGCGCGAGACGATCCAGCCGACCATGTCGGCATCGACGGTCTTGTAGTGGAAGGCTGCCCCATTCGCGCCTTCCGGCTGCACCTGCGCGAGGTACTCGAAATAGCCGTTGGGACCGGCGTAGTCCTCTCCCTTCGGCAGCGGGCTGGCCGCCGCGGCGTACTGCCAGATGTCCGCGTCCGGATCGGCGTAGTCCTCGGAGTAGCGCACGCCGGTGGTCATGTCCATCACCTGGCGAACGGTCGCGTCCGCGTAGGCGCTGCGCGCCACTTCCGGCACGATGTCCACCACCTTCGCGTTCTCGTCGAGCCTGCCTTCGGCCACCAGGATCTGCGCCAGCAGGCCGGTCAGGGACTTGGTCATGGACATCGCGGCGTGCTTGCCGTCGTCGCCCAGGCAGCCGAAGTAGCGCTCGTAGACCACGCGGTCACGATGGAATACCAGGATGCCGTCGGTGTAGTTCGCCGCCAGCGATTGTTCCCACGTCATCGGCGGACGACCGTCGAGCGGGGTGAAGCTCAGCGCGTCAATCTCGCGCCCCAGCCGCTCCAGCTCCCGGTCGCCCACGTAGCGCAGTGGCACCGGGTCGCCGAGCCCGCGGCTGATCCCGATGGTCGGCAGCAGCTGGCGGATGTGGCACACCGACCAGCGCAGCCTGGGAAAACTGAAGTACACCGAGTCGGGCTGGGTGATGCGCTTGTCCGGCGGCGGCGGGAAGCCCTGCATCCAGCCCATCACGCGAGGATCGGACTGCGCGGCGGTGAGCGGCGCCGGTTCCGGCGGGGCGGGCTCCTGCGCCGCCACGCCCGTCGCGGCGGCGATGCCGACCAACAGGACCCACGTTCTAGTAATTGACGACGACATTGACGAATGCTCCGAGCCAGACGGGCGTGCTGCCCGGGGCCACGCGCCTGATCCCGCTGCCGGGGAACGATGCGCTCAGGCCGGTGGTGAGGAACGTCACCGGGTTGATGACGCGGCTGTACTGCACGAACACGTCGTCCGCCAGGTGCGGGCGCACCACGCCGGAGATCAGGTTGGCGGCGCTGCCGGAACCGACCACGCGCGTGGCCTGGCCGAACTGCAGCGGGCTGCCAAGCTGGTTGGCCTCCAGCCGCGCGATGCGCAGGCTGAACGTGTCGCGCTGGGTCGGGCTGATCCCGACCGCCAGCTCGGTGCTGCGCACGTTGGAGTTGATGAACACCATCGAGGACTTCGAACCGGACGACCAGGTGCTGGGGTCGCCGTCGTAATAGAGCGGATCGAACCGCTCCAGCGCCCGCGTCCGCGGGTCGTCGCCGGAAAAGGTCTTGTAGGTCAGCGACACCCACGGGGTCCAGCGCTTATCCATGAACACATAGCCGACCTGGGCGCGACCGCCCCATGCGCGCAGGTCGACCCTGCGGTTGCGCTCGATGGCGATGTCGGCCGCGCCGAACCAGTTGCGCAGCGGGCCCTCACGCAGGGTGGCGCGCAGGTACAGGTTGAGCGCGCGGGTCCCGTGCCGCCCCTCCGGGAGGATGGTCGGCGGGCCGAGGCCGTCCGGAGCGGCCTGCACGTAGGGCGAGCGCGACTCCAGCACGTGGACGAAGGTGGCACCGGCGTAGTTGCCATCGCCGCTGTCCCAGCGCAGGTCCAGGCCCGCGAGCCGGTTGTGGCCGTCGTTGGACGGCAGCTCGTTGGGCGCGAGGCGGAACGCCGTCAGCTCACTGTCGCCGAGCCGCGCGCGCGCGATGGCCGCATGCCGCCAGGCCTTGCGCGGGCCGAACTTGAGCGCACCGCGTTCGAAGCCGCTGGAGCCGCCATTGGAGATCAGCATGCCGCTGCCAAGCTCCAGCGCGCGGCCGCCGAGGGAGATGTCCCAGCGCGGGAGATCGCCCGCCTCGCGCAGGCCGAGGTAGGCATCGTCGAGGGTGGTCGCGCCGGTGTTGGTGGCGTCGAACGCATCGGTGCCACGGGTGAATGAGGCCACCGCCGACAGCTTGCCGTACACGTCGAGGTTGCCGGTGCGGTGGGTGAAGCTCACCCCGGGCGTGGCATAGCCTTCCAGCCAGGTCGTATCCGGATCGAAGCCGGCCTGGGGGTTGGTGGTGTTGGAGAGGTTCCAGAACAGGTTGCGTTCGGACACCAGGTTCAGGCCGAACTGCGCATGCCAGCGCACCGTGGTGGCGTCGGAGGTCCAGAGGGTCGTGCGATCCTGCGCCTGCGCGCCGCTGGCGCAGGCGACGCCGGCGCAGACCAGCGCGCCTGTGCGCAGCGCTACCCGGAGGTATCGGCCCAGCCTGCCCATGCCCGGTGGTCCGTTGGCACCGCCGAATAGGCGGTAGCGGGCAGCGTACGCTTGGGGCGTACGGCGGTCGTGAAGCCTCCTGCCTGAGCGTTCCACCCGGGGCGCAGGCGCGTTCACGTGGCCCAGCGGCGTCGGTTGCCGCCTTCGGGAACGTGGCAGGCGCGCGGGCACCACGCACGCGGTGAAGTCCAGGTAGATCGTCTGGCCATGCACCCCGCGCGCGGGGATGTCCTCGTGCCCGCCCGGATACACCCACCACAGGCTGGTGTAGCTGCCGCCGATCATCGTCGGGTAGGCGGTGCCGAACTGGCCCTGTCGCCGTCGCCGCGGATATGGCGCACCACCTTCGGCGGAAACAGCTGGCGGCCGTTGCTCCTGCCCTCGGTGAGCATCAGCAGGCCCAGCCGTCCAAGGTCGCGCAGTCCGGCGCTGAGGCCATCGCCAGGCGTAGGGCGTGCCGATGGCGTCCACCAGCATGTAGCCCGCCTGCTCGGTGCCCATCGGCCGCCGCAGCCGTTCCGAGGGCAGCTTCGCGACCGACATGCCCGAGGCGAGCGACCGCCCAGCCGGCCATGTCGGCGTTGACCGTGCGGTAGTGGAAGGCCTCACCGTGGTGGCCCTCCGGCCGCACCTGGGGGCGGTACTCGAAGTAGCGGTCGGACCGGTGGAGCCGGCGGGCTTCGGCAGTGCTGGCGGCCGCCGAATATTTCCAGACACCGGGATCGATGTAGTCCTCGGAGTAGTGCAGGCCGGAGAAGCCCGGTCGGTTCACTTCCCCGAAGCGGTTGTATGTAACTGACGAGTAGGTCGGGTTGCCCGCTCGGTCTGGCTCACCCCCGCCGGTGCTTAGACCGGCGAAGGTCGGAGGCGATGGCACGCCAGGGGCGCACCTCCGTTGCTGCTGCGTGAGCCGATCATCGGCACCGCCGGGGCGAGCAGGGGCCACGCTCAGCGCGGAATCAGTACCTGGTCGATGACGTGGATCACGCCATTGCTGGCCATCACGTCGGGCGTGACGACGTTGGCCTCGTCGACGGTCACTTTGCCGTCCTGGGCGTCGATGTCGACGCTGGCGCCATTGACGGTGGTCGCGGAATCCATGGTGACCACCTCCGCCGCCGGCACCTGCCCCGGTACGACGTGGTAAGTCAGCAGCGCGACAAGCTGCTCCTTGTTTTCGGGCTTGAGCAGATTGGCGACGGTGCCCGGCGGCAATGCGGCGAAGGCGGCGTCGGTGGGCGCAAACACGGTGAACGGGCCCGGCCCCTTGAGGGTATCGACCAGATCGGCGGCGGTGAGGGCGGCGGCCAGGGTCTTGAACTGGCCCGCGGCGATGGCGGTGTCCACGATATCGGCAGACGCGCGCTTCGCTGGCGCGGCGGTGCCCGACGACGGCGGAGACGCGAAGGCGAGCGGGGCGGCCAGGCCGAGCGCGAGGGCGATCGTCAGCGAGCGGAGGGTGGAGGCGGTGGGGTGATTCATCGGGAAACTCCCTTGTGGATGTCCCACCAGCTTCCATTTGCCGCGGTTAATCGGATGTCCAATACAATGGTGTACGGACCATGTACATTCGACCGATGTTCCCCATCAAGGCCACTGCCGAACTGACCGGGCTGACGCCCGAGACCCTGCGCGCATGGGAGCGCCGCCACGGCGCGGTTGTGCCGCTTCGCGACGCGGCCGGTCGGCGTCTGTACGACGCGCAGATGGTGGACAGGCTTTGTTATCTGCATCGCCTCACCGGCCGCGGCCATCCCATCCGCGATCTGGCCGCACTCGACGATGCCGCGCTGGAGCGCCTGTCGGGGGCGAGTCGCGATACGGGCTATGGCGGGCTCGATGCGTTGCCGGGGCAGATGCTCGATGCGATTGCCGATTACCGCATCGACGAGTTCGATCGCGACCTGACAGTCGCCATCACCACATTGCCGGTGGCGGTGCTGGTGTCGCGTGTGGTCGCGCCGCTGCTGCGCGAAGTGGGGGTGCGCTGGGCCGACGGGCGTCTGGCGATCGCGCAGGAACGCCTGGTCAGCAGTCTGCTGCGGTCAAGGCTGATGTCGGTGCTGACCCAGCACCCCGGCGCGGCCCGTCCGCGGGTGCTGTTTGCGACCCTGCCCGGTGAACCGCACGAACTCGGTCTGCTCGGGGCCGGGCTGCACGCGCACGACGCCGGCGCCTCGGTGCTGTATCTGGGCACCGGATTGCCTGCCGACGAGCTGGCTACGGTGGCCAGCCGCCTCGATGCGGCTGCGGTGGCGGTCAGTTCGATCGATCCGGGCCACGCACCGCAGGCCCTGGCCGGGATGCGCGCGCTGGATGCAGCGCTCGAGCCGCATGTGCCGGTGTGGGTAGGCGGCGGCAATGCGCGCTACCTGGCCGAAGCGGTGGCGTCGCCGCGGATCCAGGCGGTGATCGACCCGATGTCGCTTGCGGAACTCATCCGGCGATGTGCCTCGGCGCGGCGCCCATTGCGGACGCGTCGCGAGCGGACAGCGGCTGGCTGAAGCCGGGGAGGCAGGCCGAAGGGCCGCGCGCTGCTTGTGGCCCGTGCAGGCACACGGCCAATCTTGAAGGCCTGCTCGCAATCGATGCGCGGCGGGAAGCGCGCGGGCGCTTGCTGATCCCGCGCGGAAAGCATTCCTCATCGGAGCCCGCTTGCGCGCCCGGCGGCCACATCGCACCGTGGCCACATCCCGATGGGGAACAGGGGCGCTTACGCTGCCAGGTCGGTCAGTCCGTGCTGCAGCCGGGCGAAGGCCCGTCGAAGCGATGACTTCACCGAGCCGAGCGGCATGTGCAGCTCGCTGGCGATCTCCCCATGGCTGCGGGCCTCCAGGAAGGACATCCGCACCAGCCGCGCCTGCAGGGCGGGCAGGGCGTCGATAGCGCGGGTGAGCCCGACGTGGTCGGCATAGGCCTCGGGGGAGGGCGCCTGCGCCAGGTCCACGGCCGCATTGTCGCCGCTGGCGAGTTCATCGCCGTGGGCGGCCGTTGCGGCCCGCCGCACGCTGTCGATGTGCAGGTTGCGGGCGATGCGGAACAGCCAGGTCGACAGCGTCGCGCGGCGGGGGTCGAATTGCCGCGCGCCGCGCCAGGCATGCAGCATCGCGTCCTGCACCAGGTCCTCGGCACGCGCGGCGGGCACGCCGAGGCCCAGCAGGTAGTGATGCAGGCGCGGGGCGAAATGCTCGTACATGCGCATGAAGCTGACGGCGTCGCGCGTGCGCGCCACGCGCGTCATCAGTTCCGACCAGTCGGTTGGTTCCATCCTTGGCACATCACTGCGGCGGGAGATCCTGCATGCGACGCTCACCGGCGGGCCTCGGGAAACGGCTTAGGAGGCTGGACGCTAGGCGCGTCACTGTTAGCGATGGGTCAATCGCGGCTCTGTACGAAAGGTGTACAGGGCGGCCTCCCGACAGCCAGATCCCAGCCCTGAAATCAATCGCTCCCAGATGCATCCAAGCGGCCTCGTGGCGCGTAGGAATCTGTATCGCCGGCTTGCGGCGATATTCCCCCGACTGCTCCGGAGCTATCCATGCGTACCTGGCTGATCCTTCCATTCACTGCCCTGATTGCAACCACCGCACATGCCGCCGGTCCCGAAGCCGGCAAATGGTCGGTCTCGCTCCTTGGCGGCATCGACGTGCCGGTCAACGGCGACGTCCATGGCGGCGCGACCGCGCGCGTCGCCGACCTGGGTGCCCTCAACCCTGCATTGGCCGGACTCCCTGCCGAACTGCGCATCCGTCCGCGCGGCCACGAGCGCATCTACGACAACGCCCTGGCCTATGGCCTGGAGGTTGGCTACGCCTTCGATGATCGCCGCGAGATCTACGGCCAGGTCCGGCAGACCCGCGCCGACGGTGGTCGCGCGCTGGTCGGCTACGCCTTCGTGCCGGCGCTGTCGGCCGAGCTGCCGATCTACGGCAGTTTCAGCGAGTACGAAGCGCTGTCGGCGCAGGTGGGCTATCGCTACTACTTCGGCACGCCTGACACTGCGCGCCCGTTTATCGACGGCTATCTGGGCGCCACCAGGACCCATCAGATCAGCGCGACCTTCGACATCCCCGCCGGCGGCATCTCGATCCCGAACGCGCCTTTCTACGAGTCGGGCTGGGCGGCGACCGGCGGTGCCAACGTCGGGGTGATCGTCCCCCTCGGCGAGACCTTCAGCATGACCCTGTCGGGTGGCGTGCGCTATGTGTCCAACCTCACCGACGACGACAGCGCGCTCGGGGGGCTCGAGTTGTCGAGCATCAACGACACTGGCAAGCGGGTGTCGGTGCCGATCACGCTGTCCGGACGCTGGGATTTCTGAGCAGGCCTGGCGTAGCCGGAGGACGCCCGCCCGCTTTGCGGGACGAAAACTGCGCGCCGGTCGCGGCGCGCAGTGGATGCGGGCTTGGGCCGATGCACGTCGCCGGCGCAAGCCGGTGGCGGGCGGATGGGCAGGCCCGATCCCGTCCCGGGCGGCGACCAGATCCGTTGAAACGGACGGGAGGATCAGGCATCTCAGGCGAGCAACAGTGACCTGCGAGGTAACGCCTGCGGCGCGTCATCAACGCTCGTCTGCGAGCCGAGTGGTTCAAAGACGCTAGCTTTCGACGGGTTGCATGCCTGAAACGGGGGGTCGTGCGTGCGCCATGGATTGCAACGGCGAAAGAACCCGGCAAGCCTGGACAGGCCGACGCTCGCCGCCTGGGCACAGCAACTGGCGGCGGTGAATCCGGACGTCGAATTGCTTCGCTGCTGAAGGCGTGAGACGTCACTGCAGCGCCCTTCCTTGGCGGTCGGGTGCCCGCTCCTCGATGGCAGGATCGATCTCAAGCTGTTTGGAAAACGAGGGCAGCCTCGGCGTCGGCGCGGCCCCTGTGCAGGTGCACGAGGGCCGCCCCGTTGATCACACTGGCCGTGCGGTGCGCGCTGCGGTCACGGGGCCGAGGCCTGCAGCAGCGCGTCGGTGCCGTCCAGACCCCATTTCTCCACATCCGCCAGCGCCACCGTGCGCGCCTGGCCGGCCGCGCCCAGGCGGGCGAGATCGAAGCCGGTGTAGTTGAGCGCGCCGTAGTCGCGGACGTAGAGCCGCGTGCGGTCCAGGTCGCCGAGCACGGTGACCGAGGTGTACTCGGTGGAGGCGCCGGAATTGCCCCCGGAGGTGCCGCCGCCTTCGGCGCCCGTTCCGCGCAGGTCGATGGTGATGTCCTTGGGCCGGTCGAAGTTGTTCATGACATGCGCCAGGGTCAGCACCGCCTCGTCCGGGGTATTCGCCTTGTGCGCGAACTTGGAGTAGTACGCGGCGCGCACGAAGCGGCCCACCGACGTGTCCGACGACGGCAGGCCGGAGGTGGCGCTGCCCGCATCGGGCTGCTTGGCGACGAACGTGCCGAAGGTGGTCTCTGGCTTGTCGACGTTGTCCAGGAAGCTGTAATTGCCCAGGTTGGTCAGGTGCCAGGGGAAGCTGGGACCGTTGGTCATCACGCCGACGCCGTTGTCGTAGACGTTCTGTTTGCCGTCGGCGTACTCGATGACGATCGAGGCGCCGCTGCGGTCATGGGCGATGAAATGGACCGGCGGCTGGCCGCCGCCGAGCCGGGCGAGCGGGGCCAGGATGACCGGCTGCCGCTCCAGCGCGGCCTTGACCTCGGCCACGGTGGTGAACTGCCCCAGCGCCCAGCTGCCCAGGTCCAGCGCCGAGAGCACTTCCTGGGTCTTGGCGACCGTGTCGCGCGGGCCCTTGGCGGAGGCGTAGGCGAGCAGGCTGAAGGTCAGGCCCTGGTCGTTCATGCCTTCCAGGACTTTCTGGTCGGCCGGTCCCAGCGGCGCGTTCGGGGTCGGTGCGCGAAATGGCAAGGTGACCACCAGCATGCCGTAGCGCGAGGTGTACTCCAGCGGGCGGTGCTGGTCGGGGCTGGAGGTGTAACGCCTGCCGGCCGGGACGTAGCTGAGCTGGTAGGGCATTTCCCCGCCCAGCTCCACCGTGCGTCCGGCATAGGTGTGGTTGTTGGCGTCGGTGTACAGCAGCGCCGTGCAGGCGTCGGCTGGCATCGGGCCCAGGAGCGTGATCGCGCCCAGCGGCGCATAGAGCATGTGCTGCCACTTCATGTTGCACCTCGTTCTTCGTAGCGGTCGCGCGGTCGCGGCCAGGGGAAAGGCAGGGCGGAGCCCCGCGGGTGCGATGCCGCCGGCCGCGCATTGGCGCGGGCGTGGCGGACTGGATGCGGGCGCGCAGTGGCGCAGGAGTTGCGGACACGACGGTGTGGCGTGGCGGCGAGCGTCCGGCCGCGGCCCGGGCCTGCCCGGGACTGAGCGGAGGGGGCCGCTGTGCCTGCCTTCATCGCCGTTCCTGACCGAAGGTGTCGGGCCTGTTATCGCCGCACCCGCACCGTGGCGGGGTTTGCGATACGGGGACCGCGACGGGGAGCCGGGCGGCAGTATGCGCGCGCGTTCGGAAAAGCCTTCTTCACGCCTGCGGGGCGCGCCGGGGCGGTCGTGGCACCTCCGCTTCGGGCCGTCCCGGGCGATCCACTGCCGACCGGCGCGACAGCACAGGCACGTGGGCGACGCGCTCTACGCCGCGTTGGCAGGTTCGCCAGCACACCGCGCTACAGGACGCGCGAGCCGGGGGCGTGAGGTATGGTCTGAAGCCGGTGGCGCAACGTGGGGACGATGCCATCATGGTGGTCCGGTGGCTCGGCTGGAGCATCAGCTGAAGCGGCATCGCCAAGGCGTGCGAGACGCAGCGCAAGACAGATGCCGCCATCGATGTATTGCTGGCAATCACGCCGGAGACGCAAGCGGGCGCTCCACACCCCCGGTGCGGCCACGGTGCACCCGGTATTCGAACGGAACCATGTAGTGAATTCAAAAGCTGACGAACACTCGATTCCCACTTCGCCGGAGCAAGTCGCCAGAGGTGCTTCAGCGGCCTTCTTCGAGTCCTGGATGGGCAGACTTCTGCTTGTCGTGCTTGCTGCAGGATTGCTCGCTGTCACGTTGACCTGGCGGACGAGCGACATCGAGTTTCTGGATGGGGGCCAGATCCGGGTGACCCAGAGTATGTGGTGGGGCCGCCAGAAGACGGTCGCGACGGTCGAATACTCCGCGCAGGACGGCTGGGTGGAAATCGACGAGGAGCAGGCGCGCGTTCCGCTGGGGAGTCGCGCCGTGCGGGTTCGGAACTGAAGCACCGGGAGCGGCCTCACGGCGCAGCTACCTGACCTTGGCCGGATCGGCCGGGGATAGCCGGAAGGAGAGCTGGCCGCTGGCCGTGGTCGCAGATCCCCGGTTGCTCGCCGAGAGCAGAAGATCGGGACCGCCCGCCTTGCGCCGGCGCGGCTGGCTTTCGCGCGATCCGATCGCGACGCATCTCACGCCGAAGTTCGGCGACGGGCGCTCTCACATATCGGGTGGCCTGCCTGAGCGGAGCGGCGAAGGCCTGCCGACCTCCCAAAAGAACGGGGGCGACATGAGCCGCCCCCCGGTTACCACAGCGGTCAGTGCCGTCAGGGAGACGTTTGCGTCCCCTGTGACGCCGCGCGTTCCTGCATCTGGAGCTGGCGCAGCTCCTTCTCCGTCGTCTGCAACCCCTTCACGTCCAGCGGCTGGATCTGCTGGATGTAGCAAGGCATGGGCGAGGGCATCAGGCCGATGCCACGCGGGATTACCTTGTCCAGGCGTGCGAACACCATGCCCCCGGAGTTGGTCAGGTAGATGTCCTGTGCAAAGCCCAGGTTGGTGCACGGGGCATTCAGGGTGAGGAGCCAAGCTTCCCCGGGACCTGTCCACACGGCGAGCGCGCTGTCGCCCAGCGCAGTCCAGCCATCGATTCCGCCATCGAAATCGAAGTCATCCATGCTGAAGGCCTGTACCGGCGGGCCGGCGTTGGCCTGGTAAAGGGCCAACTTCTCACTCTGGCTCAGGCCAGGGGTGGACGCGCAAGCTGCCAGCGCCAGTAGCGCGGGCAGGGCAAGTATTCGCACTTTCCTGATGTCCATTGCCGCCTCCGTGTGGCGCATCCGCGCCGTTGTAGTCGAGCGGATCATGCGCCCGGCCCGATGCGTGCCGAGTCATGATCGAGTGACGTTCAGCAGCAGGGGGGCTTCGTCAGGGTGGCGTGCAGGGCGCCCTACGCGGCCTTTCGAGCGCACGGCGTGTGCGTCTCCATCCGCTGCAGATCAGGTCCTGGCTTCGCGCTGGGGGTAATGGTGTGCCGGCAGTCCTGCCTACCCCGCGACGTAACATCGACCTTCGCCTGGGGCAGCACTGCCGGTGTCCTGGCGCTCTCGACCACACGGCAATCAAGAGCCCCAAGGACTGATCCAGACGATGTTGTCACCCGACACCACGACGGCCGAATCGCTCGAATACTTCGCGCCCGCTACGCGCGCCTGGTTCGGTTCGGCGTTCCCGTCGCCGACGGCCGTCCAGGCTGCGGCCTGGGCGGCCATCAGCGCCGGCGAAAGCGCGCTGGTGATCGCACCGACCGGTTCGGGCAAGACGCTGGCCGCCTTCCTGCAGGCCATCGACCAGCTTTTCCGGGAGCGCGAGGCGCAGGAGGCGGGCACGGACAGTGGACGCGACGTCGCGACCCGGATCCTCTACATCTCGCCGATCAAGGCGCTGGGTACGGACGTGCAACGCAACCTGCGTGTTCCGCTTCAAGGCATCGTCGCGCAACGCAAGCGGCGCGGCGATCCTGCCGTCGAGATCATGGTCGGCATGCGCACTGGCGACACGCCACAGGCCGAGCGTGCACGCCTGCTGCGGCGCCCGCCCGACATCCTCATCACCACCCCCGAGTCGCTCTACCTGATGCTCACGTCCAAGGCGCGGGAGACGCTGCGCGGCGTGCGGACCGTGATCGTGGACGAGGTCCATGCGGTCGCAGGCGGCAAGCGCGGTTCGCATCTGGCATTGAGCCTGGAGCGCCTCGATGCCTTGCTGGCGGCGCCGGCGCAGCGCGTTGGCCTGTCGGCAACGGTGCGTCCCGTAGAGCAGGTGGCCCGGTTCCTGGGCGGATCGCGCCCGGTGGCGGTGGTGAACCCGCCCTCCAGTCGCCAGTTCGATCTGCGCATCGTCGTGCCGGTCGAGGACATGACCGACGTCCCGCCGCGCAACGATGGCCCCATTGGCCGGGCAGGTTCGATCTGGCCCCACATCGAGTCCAGCATCCTCGACCAGGTACTGCGCCGGCATTCGACGATCGTGTTCGCCAATTCGCGCGGTCTGGCCGAGAAGCTGACCGCGCGCCTCAACGAGCTCTATGCCGAGCGCCTGGAGGACGCGGACGCCAGCGCAATGGCGGCAGCTGGCGAACCCACGATCCACTTTCCATCGACCGCTGGCGGCACCAGCGGTCGCTCCGCGGGGACCGCACCGCTGATCGCCCGCTCACACCACGGTTCGGTCTCCAAGGAGCAGCGCAGCGAGATCGAGCAGGCGCTGAAGTCGGGCGAGCTGCGCTGCGTGGTGGCGACCTCCAGCCTGGAGCTGGGCATCGACATGGGCATGGTCGAACTGGTAATCCAGGTTGCGGCGCCGCCCTCGGTGGCGAGTGCCCTGCAACGTGTCGGTCGCGCCGGTCACCAGGTGGGCGGCACCTCCGCCGGGCTGATCTACCCGCGCACCCGGCGCGACCTGGTCGACGCTGCGGTCACCATCGACGCCATGCTTGCCGGGCGCATCGAGGCGATCGATCCCCCTCGCAATCCGCTCGACGTGCTGGCGCAACAGACGGTGGCCGCAGTGGCCATGGAAGCGGTGCACGTCGACGACTGGTATGCCACGGTGCGCCGCGCGGCGCCGTTCCACAGCTTGCCGCGCAGCGTGTTCGACGCGGTGCTCGATATGCTGGCCGGGCGCTATCCCTCCGAGGATTTCGCCGAATTCCGCCCGCGCCTGGTATGGCACCGCGACACGGGCCTGCTGAGCGCCCGTCCGGGCGCCAAGCAACTGGCCGTCACCAGCGGCGGCACCATCCCGGACCGCGGCATGTTCAGCGTCGTCCTGCCCGAGGGCGAGGAGCAGGCCGGCTCACGCCGTGTAGGCGAACTCGACGAGGAGATGGTCTACGAATCGAAAGTCAACGACATCATCACCCTGGGAACGTCCTCCTGGCGCATCCAGCAGATCACCAACGACCAGGTGGTCGTGGTGCCGGCTCCGGGACGCTCGGCCCGGCTGCCGTTCTGGCGCGGCGACGGGCTGGGCCGGCCCGCCGAGCTGGGCGAGGCCATCGGCGCTTTTCTCGGACTGCTGGAGGGCGCCTGCAGCGGCGATGGCACGCCGCACACGACCGCCGCCCTGGAGGGGCGGCTGAAGGCAGCCGGGCTCGACCCCAATGCGATGCACAACCTGCTCAGGCTGGCTGCGGAGCAGCGTGAGGCAACCGGCGTGCTGCCCACCGAGCGCACTCTGGTGCTGGAGCGCTGCCGCGACGAAACAGGCGACTGGCGCGCGATCCTGCATTCCCCCTTCGGCAGGCGTGTCCACGACCCGTGGGCACTGGTCATCGCCGAGCGGATTCGCCAGCGCTGGAAGGTCGACCCTTCGGTGGTCGCCAGCGACGACGGCATCATCGCCCGCATTCCGGACACCGCCGGGCGCGTGCCCGGGGCCGAGCTGTTCCTCTGCGATCCGCAGACCTTGCGCAAGACCGTCACCGACGCAGTGGCTGGCTCGGCGCTTTTCGCCGCCCGTTTCCGCGAATGCGCCGCGCGTGCGCTGCTGCTGCCGCGCCGCATGCCGGGCCGTCGCTCGCCACTGTGGCAGCAACGGCTGCGCGCAGGCCAGCTGTTGCAGATCGCGCAGGGCTACCCGGACTTTCCGATCCTGATCGAAACCGCGCGCGAGTGCCTGCAGGACGTCTACGATCTGCCCGCGCTCGATGCGCTGATGCAGCGCCTGCACGATGGCGCGGTGGTGATCGCCGAAGTCACGACCGAGGTGCCGTCTCCCTTCGCGGCGAGTCTGCTGTTCGGCTATGTCGCGGAGTTCATGTACGAGAGCGATGCGCCACTGGCCGAGCGGCGCACCTCGGTGCTGTCGCTGGACAGCGGCCTGCTCAGTGACCTGCTCGCCCAGGTCGACCTGGGCGAACTGCTCGACCCGGCCGTTGTCGATCGCGTTGAAAGGGAGTTGCAACGTCTGGCGCCCAGCCATCAGGCCAGGGGCATGGAAGGGGTGGCGGACCTGCTGCGCCAACTCGGGCCACTGACGACGCAGGACGTGTCACAGCGACTCGGTGACGGGGAGCAGGCCCGTGCTTACCTGGCCGACCTGGAGCGCGACGGCCGCATCATCCGGGTCAAGATCGCCGGCAGTGACCACTGGGCTGCCGTCGAGGATGCCGCGCGCCTTCGCGATGCGCTCGGCGTCGCCTTGCCAGCCGGGCTGCCGGGCGTCTTCCTCGAGCCGACGCAAGCGCCACTGCGCGATCTGCTGGCACGCTACGCCCGTACCCATGCGGCGTTTTGCACCGGCGACGTCGCAAGCCGGTTCGGCCTCGGCGTGGCCGTGGCGGACGAAGCGCTGGAGCAGCTGGCGAGCCAGGGCAAGCTGCTGAAGGGCAATTTCGGCGTCGAGCGCCGGCTCGAAGCGCAGACGCCTGAAACGGGCATCCATCCGCGGGCACGCCACGAGTGGGTGGGCGACGAAGTGTTCAAGCGCCTGCGACTGCGCTCGCTGCAGGCCGCCCGCGAGGCGACCCGGCCGGTGCCGCAGCAGGCCTATGCACGTCTGCTGCCAGAGCGTCAGTACCTGGTGCCCGAGACCGCGGGCAACGCAGCCGTCGCCGGAGCGCACGCGGGCAGCGGTGCGCTGGAAGGCATCGACGGCGTGGTCCGCGTCATCGAACAACTGGCAGGGGTGGCGCTGCCGGCCTCCATCTGGGAAAGCCAGGTGCTTCCTGCTCGGGTGCGGGACTACGCCCCCGGCATGCTGGAGGAGCTGATCGCCACGGGCACGGTACTCTGGTCCGGGCATGGGCGGCTTGGCGACAACGATGGACTCGTGGCGTTCCACCTCCACGAATTTGCAGCCGAGACCCTGTTGCCACCACCGGACGCCGTCTCGGCATTCCATCTGTCTGCGCTGCAGCAGGAGCTTCTCGGAAGTCTCGGCAACGGCGGCGCGTACTTCGTGCGCCAACTCGCGACGCTGGCTGCGACCCGCCGGCAGGGAGAACCTGCGCCCGCGCCCTCGGATATCGGCGAGGCGCTCTGGAGCCTGGTCTGGAGCGGTCATGTCACCGCCGACACCTGGTCGCCCGTACGGGCCTACTGCAACGCACGCCCGACACGGCGGCCGCGCGCCATCCAGACATCCCGGCGGCGCACAGGACTTCGCGGCAGGGCCTACGGGGATCGAATGTCGGCGGCGACCTCGCCCATGACATCTGTCGCGACACTCGGCGATGCCACGCTCGCAGGCCGCTGGTCGCTGCTGTCCCCTGAGCCGATGAACGATACGGCGCGGGCGCTCGCTCGGGTCGAAGGTCTGCTTGACCGCTATGGCGTGGTCACCCGCAGCGCGGCGATGGCTGAGGACATTCCCGGGGGATTCCCGGCCTTGCGGCCCGTGTTTCGCGGGATGGAGGACACCGGCCGCGTGCTGCGCGGACGCTTCGTCGAGGGCCTGGGGGCTGCCCAGTTCGCCGAACGCATGACGGTCGACCGATTGCGCGAACTTGCATCCACCTCTCCTGGCGAGCCTGTCGCGGTGGCACTGTCCGCTGTGGACCCCGCCAATCCCTTCGGGACCTTGCTGCCGTGGCCTTCCCATCCGTCGAGTACGCGTCCAGCGTGCCGCGCCGGGGCCTTCGTGGTGCTGGTCGACGGACGCCTGATGTTCTACCTCGCCCAGGGCGGGCGCCATTTGCTCAGCTATGGCGATGCGGATGACGTCGCCACGGCCAGGGCGCATGCCGCCGGCCTCAACGCATTGGCAACCGCCCTGAAACGGGAAAAACATGGAGCCTTCACCCTGGAGCGGGTGGACGATCTGTCCCCGTCCAAGAGCCCGCTGGCCGCTGCGCTTCGTGCCATCGGGTTTTCGAGCGCCCCCAAGGGGCTGGCCTGGTATGGATGAAACGGCGGGCCATGACACCGTTCCCGAAAGCGGACCGGAGATAACTCTGGAGTAATGGCGCCAGGGCCAACGTCCATCGCAGTCTGTTTCTCCGCCGCGCCGAACCCGTTCCATCAGTTCCCGAGCTGTATCGCGCTGCGACATGGCAAGGAAGGCGATTGGTAGGGGCTGATCATGAGCGTGCCTCGCGAACGACGTGGTATTGCGGGTGCCGGTGAAATCGATGTCCTCGACGTCAAGCTGCGCCCGGCAAAGGTCCGCGCGCTTCGACAGAGGGGGGCTCCCGGCATGCCGCAGGGACAAAACACTTTGGATCAGCATCCTGCTGGACGATTCCGTGCCCGATGACCTCGTCTCCAGCCTGATCGACGAAGGTTTCGGCTGACCCGCTGGATCGGCATCCTTGCATGCAATGAGCACGCGGCCATCCGGCGCATCAGGGGGAAGGCCAGCCCGGGGTCGCAGTGCGTCCTGGTGCCCTCGTGCACACCAGGCGCTGCCCCATACAGCCGCAGGGAGTGGTCTGATCGCCACGGCTCCTCTTCCTCATACACTGCTCCCGTCAGGCCGGGGTTCTCCGGGCCGCGTGTCCCGAGCTGGAGCCGCCACATGCCCGCATACGTCGCACTGTTGCGTGCCGTCAACGTCGGGGGCACCGGAAAACTGCCCATGTCCGATCTCGTGGCAATGGCCAAGAGCGCGGGCTTCCAGCGGGCGCGGACCTATATCGCCAGCGGCAATCTGGTCCTGGAGAGCGACAGCTCCGAGCAGCAGATCAAGGCCGTACTCGAGGAGGCGCTCGCAGGCTATGCGGGCAAGCCGGTGGGGGTGATGGTGCGCAGCGCGGCGCAGATGTCGGAGGTGCTGGCCGCGAATCCGTTCCCGGAGAAGGCGCCCAATCGCACGGTGGTCGTCTTTCTCGATGAGGCGCCGCCAGACGACTGGCAGGCGGGCATGGTGGCGCCCGGTGGCGAGGAGGCCCGCGCCGGTACCCGGGAGCTCTACATCCATTTTGGCGAGGGAATGGGCCAGTCCAGGTTCAAACTGCCCGCCGCCGCGCGCGGCACGGCCCGCAACATCAACACCGTGACCCGCCTTGCGGCGATGGCACTCGAGTAGGCGGCGATCGACCGGAAGAGGCGCGCGATCGGCCGTGGCCGAAGGGCGGCTTCCCCAGGCAACGATTTGGCAGCTGAAGAAGGCCAAGGCGGGGCGGGGTAGCCACCGGCCAGCGCTGGATACGGGGAGCGTCGGCTGGACCGAGGACTCACCGAGGGATGGCGGCACAAGCCGGTGACCGGGATCAACCCGGCTTCTTCGTGTCGTCAGCCGCGGCCAACGCCAGTGTCCGGGCGAGCAGTTGGTCGTAGATCGGTTTCCCGCCCAGGAAGGACGCGACGAGATTGGCGACCAGGCAGGTCGTCAGGAGCGGAACGGCGAGCGGGTAGGTGCCGGTGAGTTCCAGCGTGAGTACCACTCCGACCAAGGGAGCACGCACCGAGGCGGTAAACAGGCCACCCATTGCTGCGATCGCGAAGACGACGGGAGTCACGCCCCAGTCGGGCCCGACGATGTTGACGGCCGCGCCAAACGCCAGGCCCACGCATGCGGCCAGCGACAGCATGGGCGCGAAGATGCCACCGGGCACGCCGGACGAGTAGCTGGCGACCGTGGTGCAGAAGCGCGCCGTCGCGAGCAGCAGCAGGAGCAACAGCGCGGTCTGTTGCGCCAGCAGCGTCCGGACCAGGGATTCGCCGCCGGTGACGCTCTGCGGGTAGAGCACCATCAGCGCACCGATCACGCAGCCGACTACGGCGGGGTAGACATAGGGCGCCCTGGTCTGCGCTGTTCCGGCGAAGGCCAGTGCACGCAGCACGGCGCTGTTGAGCAGCACGCCCACGCCGCCCAGCACGCAGCCGAGCAGTGCGAAGAGCGGCAAGGTACGCAATGCGGGCGCGGTTGCGGGCAGCGACATGTCCGGGGCCACGCCGCCGATCCATTCGGTCGCGATCGTCGCAAGCAGCGACGCGATGATGACGCCCATGTAGGTGCGGTAGGTGTAGGGAAACTCGCGCCGTGTCTCCTCGATGACGAACAGGATGGCGGCGACCGGCGCGTTGAACGCGCAGGCCAGCCCCGCGGCCGCACCCGCGGCGAGGAGCCCTGCGCGTTCGGTCCTGCCTGCACGGGCGAAGTCCGAGCACATGGCGGCCACGGATGCGGCGATGTGGATCGTCGGCCCCTCGCGCCCCAGCACCAGGCCCGAGCCGATGGCGGCAATGCCTCCGAGGAACTTGACGGGCAGAACCCGCGCCCAGCGCACCTGCCTCGAACCCGCCATCGCGCCTTCCACTTCCTGGATTCCGCTCCCGGAGGCTTCGGGCACGTAATGGCGTACCACGTACGTCACTGCCACGGTCACCACCATGGTGATGAGGGCCGCGCACACCACGAGCAGGGGCCCGTCCATCAGCTGGCGCAGATAGGCGGGCCAGCGCAGGGCCGCATCGATGGCGAGGTGGAACACCGATCCGATCGCGCCGGCAATCACGCCGACGACTGCGCACAGCGCGATGTGGCGGCGGGCCTCCCGGCGGCGCGCGATCGGCGATGCTGCAGGCGGGGTCGTGTCCATCGTTACACGCTCCACTGGGGGCATCGCCGCATGGGCCGGAACAACTCCGGAAGGGTCGTGCCGCGACCAGCCGGCGTCCGCTGGTCAGGCCCCTTGCCGGGGTCGCACGGCCGGGAAAGGTCGCGGGCCCGGGCCTGTATCGTTCCTGCTCCACCCGGCTCTGGAGCAGGTCCCATGGCGCGCAAGGATTTCGACCCCTCGACCTTCCAGCCCGATGCCCGGCCTCCGGCGCAGGCCAGGCTGTTCGATCCTGGAACCGAAGGCCCGTGGCGCGGCTCCGTGGAAGGAATCGCCATCGGAGGCCCCGTCACGGTGCTCGCACACGGAACGGACACGCCAGGTGCCGGGCCGCGGCTTCATGTCCATCCGTATGACGAGACATTCATCGTCCTTGAAGGCCGGGCGAGGGTTTTTGTCGGGGAGACCGTCCTCGAGGCAGGCGCGGGCGAAGTCGTGTTCGGGCCCGCGGGTATTCCGCACAGGTTCGAAAATATCGGCCCCGGGCGCCTGCAGACGATCGACATCCACCACTCGCCGCGCTGGATCCAGGCCGATCTGGACTAGCAGCCGGCGCGGGTTCGCTTGTGCGCCTCGTGGCCGCACCGGCTTCGACGGCGGCCACGCGCAAACGCGGTGAGCGTGGCCGGTACTGGCTATCCGGCCGGTGGCCAGGCGTTGGTTGGCGACCGGACAAGCGGGTGTCGAATTCCGGCAGCTGCAGGCAACTCGTCTCCCGGCATGCCCGCAGTTCGAGGCCCAGGCGGTGAAGGCGGTCGTCGATGATTGGCCGCAGCGCGGTGCCGGCGCGCCGGCCGCAGAAGCCGACGGAGGCAATGCACGACGCGGCGCGGCTCGCCTCTGCCATGCGTCCGGGATCGGTGGACATCGATAGCCTCCGGTTTGGGGGCAGGGCACGAGCACAGCGGAGCGCGGTCAGGCGCGACGTTCCGGAACCAGGGCATGTCCATCCAGCTCACGCACGTGGCGCCGGTATTTCCGCCGCCTGCGACTGTGCGCCGGCACAGGCCTTGTATCCGTGAACGATGAGGGGCACGGAGCTGTAGCGAGCGTCGCCTGACGCTGCCGGCCCACTGACCTCGTTGGCGGGTATACATTTCGCGACAACGCACCGGAGGCCCGCCATGCCCGCATGCCGCTTTCTTGCCCTGGCCATGGCCGCGCTGCTGACGGTGACCGCCTGCAGCCGTGAGCAGCCTGAGGCCGAACTCTCCGAAGCCCTGGCCTGTCAGGCGGGTGCCTGGGTGACCGCCGATGGCACGGTGGTGTCCCTGCTGCCGGTGGACGACGGCCTGCGCTGGCGTCTGCTCGACGGGCGTGGCGGCAAGTTCCAGGTGCAGGACGGGGCCCCCGACGATGCGCTGCAGTCGCGCGAGGGGCGGCGTCTCGCAGGCCCGGTGGTGGCCACGGCCAGCTTCGCCCCCTGCGACGAAGCGCGCATGCGGATCCAGCTTGGCGATGGCCCGGCCGAGGACGCCACCCGGCTTCCGCTCGTCCAGCGGGAAACCCGCTTCACCAGCGACGGCGTGGGCCTGCAGGGGCGGCTGGTGCTGCCGCCGGGCGAGGCCACGGGGCCGGTGCCGCTGGCGGTGCTGGTGCACGGCTCCGGCAGGGAATCCGGCGTCGACGAGTATCCCCTGCAGCACCTGCTGCCGGCCCAGGGCGTGGCGGTGTTCGTCTACGACAAGCGCGGCACGGGCGGCTCGGATGGCGACTACAGCCAGGATTTCCACCTGCTGGCCGCCGATGCGGTCGCCGCGCTGGCGCATGCGCGGCAGTTGCATCCGGACGGGTTCAGCCGCGTCGGTTTCGTCGGCACCAGCCAGGGCGGCTGGGTGGGGCCGCTTGCCGCGTCGCGCAGCGATGCCGACTACGTGGTCGCGCTGTACGGCATGGCGGAGAACGCATTGGCCGAGGATCGCGAACAGGTTCTCAACGACCTGCGCGCCAAGGGCTACGGCGACGATGTTCTGGCCAAGGCGCGCGAGGCGACGGATGCAACCGCGCTGCTGATGGCATCGGGGTTCACCCGCGGCTTCGACGAATTGCAGGCGGTCCAGGAACGGCATGGCCGCGAGCCCTGGTTCGACGCGATGCAGGGCGAGTTCACTGGCCAGCTCACGCGCATCCCGGCGTGGACGCCGCGGTGGCTGGTGCGGCGCATTGCCGCGCGCCAGGACGTGGGCACAAGCTGGGACTACGAGCCGATGCCGGTGCTGCAGGCGTTGGTGGTCCCGCAGCTGTGGGTGATCGCAGGCGACGACATGCAAGCGCCGAACGTGGAGACGCTACGGCGGCTGCGCGCCCTGCAGGCGGGCGGGCGTCCGCTGGACCTGGCGGTTTTCCCGGGCACCGACCACGGCATCTACGAGTACGAGCAGGATGGCGACGACCGCATCATGCTGCGCAACCCCGATGGCTACTTCCGCATGATCGCAGACTGGATCAAGACTCCGGGCCTGCGCGGCGCCTATGGCAGTGCGATCCTCGAACCGGCGCCCGCGTCGGACACGACAGCGGCGCCACCGGTCTGAGCCACCGTCTGCGCCACCCGCGCCCGTCCCTGGCCTGCGTGCGGGCCTCTTCGCCCCCTTGGATGGGCGTTGTTGATGCCGCGATCTCTTGCGACCTCCCCACCGGCTAGAATCCGCCCATGACGACCCCCGATCACGCCAGGCTCGACCGTATCGTTGCCGAGGCCAGGCGCAGCGCCGAGCAGCGCGCCAGCGGATACCGCGAGCGCGCGCTGAAAATGTACCCATGGGTCTGTGGCCGCTGCGCGCGCGAGTTCACCCGGGCGAACGTGCGCGAGCTGACCGTGCACCACCGCAATCACAACCACGACGACAACCCGGCCGACGGCAGCAACTGGGAGCTGTTGTGCGTGTACTGCCACGACAACGAGCACTCTCGCCAGCTCGACCACACCGGCGTCAGTGCCCTGGACGCAGAGGACGCCCCGGCCGCGGCCACGTCCAATCCGTTCGCCGATCTGAAGGCGCGGCTGCAGAACCGATAACCGCGCAGGTGCCCTGACCCGCGTCCGGCGGAACATGGACGTGCGCCTGCTTCGCATCCGCAAAAGACGCCTCGGGCCCTGTTAGCCTTCCATGTTTTGAATCCAGGATGGAACGAATGAGAGCCACCGTTGTCGGCCTCGTGACGCCGCATCTGCTGCGCGTCGTAGACCTTGCCAATGAAGCGCAGAAAGGCGTCAAGGTGGATTGGCACCTGCGCGACGCCGTCACCACTTCGATGGCCGAAATGGCCGACCAGTTCAATGCTTCGGCGTTGATGACGGCTTATATCGATGGCCTGGAAAGCGTGGCCAGCCAGGCCCCCGCGGCACGCACGGACTACCTCCGCGCTCTCCAGTCGGCGGCGGAAGCCGCGCGCAGTCTCAGGCGCGATTGACGGCGGATCGGCCGGGCGTTCTGTCTGTGAGCCGGGCGCCTCCCCCGGCATGATGCCGACACCCTGAAGACGGAGGCGGCTGCGGCACCGGCGCCTTTTGCCGGCGCCCGGGAATCCTGCGAGGCGCGTCTTCACCCGAGGCATGCAATCGCTGTCCTGCTGGAACTCTGCTGGCGCAACGTCACGACCGCATTCGCGGCACGTGGTTCTGTCCCGGATCCGGCCAAGCGTTGGCGGGCCGGCACTCGCGTGCCGCGGAGCAGGCGTTTGCAACTCACAAGGGCGCCCCGGGGAGGAGCCGCCGAGTCCTTTCGCGCATACCGGAGGGTGGGGGAGGGCGAGAACGTGCCGCCCCCCGGCAGGGAGTGCTTCGCGAACGACTCAGCCCAGCGCGAGCGCAGCGATCGCCAGCACCGCCGCGGCAGTGAGCATGATGGGCACCCATCTGCGGACCGGCGTGGCGGCGTGCAGCCGCGGCACAGGTTCGCTGGGCGCGGCCCCGGGCGCGGTCTGCCTCGGGATTTCTACGCCCGGTGCCACCAGGACGAAGCGTACGGCGTCCAGGCGGAGTTCGTCGCCCGGGCCCAGAAATCCCTGCTGTACGCGTCTGGAATTGATGTAGGTGCCGTTGGACGAGCCGAGGTCTTCGATCGACAGGCCATCACCGGCCGGGTTCACCATGGCGTGGCGTCGGGAGATCTCTTCGGCAGGCACCGTGATGTCGCACTCCGGCGAACGGCCGATGACCACCGGCCCCGTGACCGGGAAGACCTTGTCGGACAGCGCGCCTGATACGCCGCGCAGTACGAACCGGGGCAGTGCCGCGCGCACGCGGGTGGCGCCGACGTCCTCTTTGTGCTCGCGGGTATCGGCCGCTGCGATGGGATCACGCACGGATTCCTTGAGGACGAACGTCGCGGCCACCGGACCGATGTCGATCTGGTCCCCGTCGCGCAGCGCCATGAGGTCGGAAACCGGCCTGCCGTTGACCGACACCGGGCCGCCGCCGTGCGGCACCTGCACGTTCGCGCCGGTCACCGTGACATGGATCTCGCAGTGGAGAGCGGCGATGCCGTCCGCGCTCAGCACCACCGCGCCGCCGGGTGCCGCGCCGATGCGGTGGAGCCCTGCACTCAGCGGGACCGGGTCGTGCTCGCCATCGGGGAAAACCAGTTTCATCCTGCTCTCGTGCAATGGCGAAGGCCGGGCCGGCCAACATCGGCGCGTATCTTATCCATGCCCGGGTAGGCATAGGGGGAAGGTTCGGCAGGCGTGCGACGCGCCCCGGCGAACCTGGCGCGGGTCGGGACGTCCCGGCCCGACCTCGCAGGCGTTCAAGTCCGCCCGGCGCCGGCCGATACAAGCTTCCAATGCCGCGTCTGCCGCGTGCGCCAGGAGGCTACGGGCCATGGACTCCATCGACATCCTCTTCGCGTATGTGATCGGCGGCTTCGGTGCCTGGGCTGCTGCCCTGATGATGCTGATCGCGGTCCAGGGGGACCGTCTGCATCGCGACGTGCTGCTGCGCTGCGCGCTGGGATTCGCGGTGCTCGGCGCGGGCATGGTGCTCAGCGGCCTCGTCGAGCGCACTGCGCGATGGCCCACCCTCACACTTGCGTTGTCGGCGGTGGTGGCGACGCTGGTGATCTATCGCGCACTGCGCCAACTGGTGGGCGTGCCGCCGATCCCCCGGCCCCGGCGACTCTCCGAGATCGCTGCGCTGTGCCTGCTGTTGCTGGTCGCCTGGTCCGCAGGATCGCGCAGTTTCGCGCTCGCATTCCACCTCGTGGGCCTGGCCCTGTCGCTGGGCCTCACCTGGGCGGTGCGGCGGGCGCTGCTGGCGCCGCGCAATGCGGCGGAGACCGCGATGGCGGCCACCCTGTTGTTCTACGCCGGAACCTGGGTCTTCGCCTTGTATGCAACCCTCCAGCACGATGGACCCGAGCACCGTCACCTGCTCTATGTCGAGCCACCGCTGCTGGCCGCCTACGGCGTGAGCTATGCACTGCTGCCGCTGCTGGTGGGCGCACATGTGCTCAACCTGGCCAACGCGCGCCTGGACCGCCGCCTGCGCCGGCAAGCCAGTACGGACGAGCTCAGCGGTCTGTTGACCCGTCGAGCGCTCAACGAGTGCACAGGGAAGTGGCAGGCGGATGTGCTCGAACGCGGGCGTCAGCCGGTGGTGGTGCTGCTGGACGTCGACCACTTCAAGCGCATCAATGACACCCACGGCCACGAGCGCGGCGATCAGGTGCTGCGAGCGGTCTCCGGCCGTCTGAGCGGCGCGCTGCCGGCGGGCACGCCGCTGTCCCGCTGGGGGGGTGAGGAGTTCCTGGTGCTGCTGGACGCGGCGGATCTGGACGAGGCCGGTGCAACTGCGGAGCGCTTGCGCGAGGCGGTGGGCGGCACGCCGTTCGCGTTCGGTGCCACCTGCCTGCGGGTCACGATCAGCATCGGCGGGGCGCCGTGGCCGGCCGGTGGCGTGTTTTCGCGTGCGGTTGCCAAGGCAGATGCGGCCCTGTACGCCGCCAAGCACGGTGGTCGCGACCAGGTGCGGATGGCTGACGCCGGGTAAGGCGGATACGTCCTGTGCGACGTGGGCAGGCGGAGCTCCGTTTCCAGCCATTCCGGTCTGTCCTGCTCGCCCCAGCGTGAGCTTGTCCACGATCGCCGGCCCGAATGTCGCTTGTCATGCGCGCGTCGCTGCGATCGTTCCTGACGTTGTCCAGGACTGGCCGCGCGCCGCGGTGGATGCTCGCCCGCGCTGCGATGACGAGCGGCCAATGCTTGCGACACGGCGTGGGGCGGCTTCACACGGCCGTACCGGTGTCGGGCTGAACTTCCGACCGTTGCGCGGGCCGGAGCAATGGCCCGACAGCTCAGGCCGCGCCGTTACCCTCTTGCGCTTGATGCAGCGCTGCCTCCATCGGCTGCTGCGCCAACGGCGTTCGTGGCTGGCGGCGCAGGGTGTCCACCGGGCCGTGCGCCGCGTAATGCGTTGCCCGTCGATTGCGCTCAGGAGAACGGCATGGCGATCGTGGACGTGCTCAGGGACGACCGGGCCTGGAAGCAGGGCGTGCGTACCGCCGTGGCGGCCGCGGTGTCCTTCCTGTTCGCCGAGGCGTTCTCGTTGCCGCAGGGCTACTGGGCGGTGATCAGCGCGGTGCTGATCACCCAGGAAACCATGGGCGCGACAGTGCAGGCCGTCCGCGTCCGCCTGATGGGGACGTTTGCGGGTGCGGCGATCGGCTTCCTGCTGGCGATGGTCACGCCCTCGGGCGAGTGGGGCACGCTTGTCGCGCTGGTGATCTCCACCGGCTGGCTCGCGATCTTCGCGGTGCGCTACCCGAGCCTGCGCATCGCGCCGATGACCGCGGCGATCATGCTGGTCGCCGCGCCCAGCCACGCCGACGTGGTCGTTTCCGCCGGGCACCGGGTGCTGGAGATCCTGATCGGTTGTCTGATCGGGATCGGCGTGCAGCTGCTGGTGTTTCCGCGCCGCGCCGAGACGCTGCTGCGCAGCGAGGTGGCGGAGGTGCTGGTGTTGCTGGGCCAGGTGATCGTCGCCCCCCGCGACGGCGCCAACGCCGCGCTCGATGGCAAGCTCGACGAGGCGTTCGCCCGCCTGGACGCGTTCGGTCAACAGGCCGAGGCCGAGCGGTTCGGCCGGGAGCACGGCGGAGCGGTCGATCCGGACAGGGTCAATCATGCGCTGCGCCACCTGCGCATTGCGGTATCCGGCCTGCACAGGGTGTGGCGCCGTGCACTCCGCGATGGGGACAGCCACGTCGCGGCCGGACTGCGGGCGGTCGGCGAGGCCATTCGTGCCTATCTCCTCGAGCTCGCAGCCGAATTCGGCCACGGCGGGCCGGCCGCCAACAGCCGACGTGTGGTCCAGGCCGCGGCACGGTTGCCGCGTGTCGCACCGCCGGGTGGCTCCGCCGCGGATGACCAGATGGTCGTCTCCTACGGCGACGCGCTGGATCAGGCAAAGCTGGCGCTGGACCAGTTGCGCGACGCTGTCACCGGCGCGCGCACGCCCCCGCGCCCGACACCTGGGCAGTCGCGATCGTGAATGTGCCGACCGCCTGGTCGGTCCGTCCGCTGTGTTGGCCCGCCCTGCCGGACCATCATTCTGCAGGGCGGCACAGGGCGCGTGTGCGCTAGTGCTCGGAAGGGAGGCGATTGGCGGCGCAGCCTGGCAGGCACACCGGTTGTCCGGGCCCCGGAACGGCCACGCTGGTATCCAGGAGTTTCTACCGGGTCCGGGTATTCACCGTGCCATAGCATTTGCCGGACTACCTTCGCTATACCCCCCTTCCGGCCCGGGAATCCCCCATGAATATCGCACCGACCCTGCTTGCTGCAGCTCTCGCGTTGGTCCTCTCCGCATGTGATGACAAAAAGAACGATCGGTCTGCCGACAGCACCGCCGGTACCGGCACCTCCGCCGCCGGAAGCACCACCGCCGGCAGTGGTGCCACCGCTCCACCCACTGATACGTCGAACACCGCTGCGAACACCGCCGCGGACGCAGGCACCGCAACGACTGGCGCCAGCACGACGGCGGATGCGACACACGATGCCACCGCTGCCGCGCACGGCACGCTGTCGGAGTCCGATCGCAAGGCCCTCCGGGAGGTGGCTGAGATCGACCGCCATGAGATCGCGGCCGCGAAGCATGCTTTGAACAAGAAGAACATGAAGGAAGCCGTGCGCAGTTATGCGGAAACCCTGCTTGCGGACCACACCCGCGATCTCGAGGCCACCGAACGGCTGTTGGGTGGCAGCACAGACGGGAAGACAAGCAGTTCGCGTCGCGCCCTGGGAATGACGTCCACTGGTTCGACCGGTGCCGCGGGTACGGCCGATGCCGCCACCGACAACGATTCCGACCTGCATCGGATGCGCGAGAAATTCGACGAGGACGTGCGTCGCCTCGATGCGCTGGCCGATGATGCCTACGCCAAGGCGTGGGTGGACCACATGATCCGCAGCCATGAGGACGCGCTGACGAAGCTCGATCGCGACATCCCCAAGGCAACCGACCCGGCGGTGAAAGCGCAGCTCGAACAGACCCGGGCAATGATCGCGCGTCATCTGGAAATGGCCCGTTCGCTGAAGGCATCGCACGACGCTTGACCGCGCCGCGCCGCAGGCCTGCAGCCAGCGGTGTTTTTGGCATCCGACGTCCCGGCCGCGACCGGGACGTCGCGTTTCCGCCCTCGGGGGCCTCAATCGTCGGCATGGAGCCGCACCCGGCGCGGCCCGATCTTCATGCGCGAGTTGCGCGTGTCCGACGGTCGGGCGGCGGCACGCGGGCCTCGTCGCGCGGGGTGATTGCGACGCGCCTTCCCGTTGGAGAACGTCATGATCGGAAACAAGGTCGTCATCGTCACCGGTGCGTCGGCGGGCATCGGCGAGGCCACTGCCAGGCTGTTGGGCGCGCAGGGGGCCCGGGTTGTCCTCGGCGCACGTCGGGAAGACAGGCTGCTGCGGATTGTCGAGGACATCCAGCGCGAGGGCGGCGAGGCCATCCATCACCCACTCGACGTTACAGACCAGGCCGCCAACACGCAGATCGTCGAACTGGCGATGGAACGGTTCGGGCGCGTCGATGTCATGTTCCTCAACGCCGGCCTGATGCCCAATGCGCCGTTGTCCGCGCTGCGTACGGACGAGTGGCACCGCATGGTGGACGTCAACATCAAGGGCGTGCTCAACGGCGTGGCCGCGGTGTTGCCGGTCTTCCTGGAGCAGGGATGGGGGCATGTCGTTGCCACCTCATCGGTGGCCGGACTGAAGGCGTATCCCGGCGGCGCCGTGTACGGCGGCACCAAGTGGTTCGTGCGCGATTTCATGGAGGTGCTGCGCATGGAGTCGGCGATCGAGGGCACCCACATCCGGACCACGACGATATATCCGGCGGCGATCAATACCGAACTGCTCACGACGATCCGGGACGAAGGCGCACTCGGCCAGATGCAGGCGGTCTACGATCGTTACGGCATTCCGCCGGAGCGTATCGCCAGCGTGGTGGCATTCGCGATCGACCAGCCCGAGGACACCACGATCAACGAGTTCACCGTGGGGCCTGCCGGGCAACCCTGGTAATCAGCGGGGCGGAATCGTTGGGCGCGTGTCGCCCGTGGACAGCACGCGGCGCCGCGCCCCGGGTCAAGCGCACGCACCCGTTTCTCGGCTGTGGCAGGCCATTGGGCCGCGTTGTCCCCACTGTTGCCCCAGGCTGGCCACGCCGTATCCCGGATCAGTCGCGGCGGCGGTCAGGCGCTGCGCAGGCCGGTGCGTTCGCAATGGCACCGGTCCGTGTTCAACGATGCGGGGTGTTCAGTGCCGGCCAGAGGTCTGCTCGCTGTGGTGGAGCTGCAGATGCAGGCGGTCGCGCTCGGACGACAGCAGCACCAAGACAGTGAGGCCGATGACGGCACCGGCAATGGTGTCGACGACGCGTTCGGCCACCATCCCACTGCCCGCGGCCGTGGGCGCTGCAAGTGCGGTCATCAGCAGCGCCATCGGCGTGACCAGGACCTGGCCGATCGCGTAGTTGCGGCCGATGACCAGTTCTGTGGCCACTTGTATGAGCGCGAGCACGCCGATGATGGTCCACGCTGACGGCTGCATCGCCAGCAGGCACCCCACCAGCAGCGCGCCGATCGCCGTTCCCACCACGCGCTGCAGCGCCCGCTGGAGGCCGAAGTGCAGCCGTGTGGCCTGCAGAACCGCAAGCGCTCCCATCGCCGCCCAGCCCGGATATGCCGCGCCTGCTGCATGGGTGACAAAGGCAGCGGCCGCGGTACCGACGATGATCCGCCCCAGCACGAACCGCCATTGCGCGGGTGCACCTGGCGCGGGCGAGGCCATGGTCAGGCGGCGTCGACGTGCCGGGTCCGACAGGGCGCAGACCAGCCAGGCGACCAGCGCGGCCACGGCGGTGACCGCGATCCGTTCCAGGAGTTGGGTAGTGGACAGCGCCGGCGACATCGACGCGCTCGCCGCGAACACGAAGATCAGTGGCCCCGGCGCGCCGAAGCGTCCGGCTTCGCAGGCCAGGAAGAACACGCCGCACAGCAGCGCCAGCACCAGCAACTGCAGTTCCAAACCCAGGCCGAGCCATGCAGCCATGGACATGGCCGCGACCGAGCCGACCTGAAGCAGGGCCACCCGCAACATCTGGGCACGGCGTTGCGCGGCAGGAGCGAAGCGCGCGAACAGCGCCACCAGGGCGCCCAGCGAAGCAAAGCCGACCAGGTGCGGCCAGGGCGAGAGCAGGGCAAGCGGCAGTACGATCAGGGCCGCGACGGCGGCCTGTGTGCCTGCGGCCAATGCATCGCCGATGGGCGCGCGCGGTGCCAGCGATACGCTGTCGCGCAGGTGGTAGCCCTGCAGCAGTTGGCGCATTGCGTCGCGACGACGGATGCGCGCGGCGGACGTGGTGCCGGGGGGCGGATTCATGGCGCTGGCTCGGCGCCGCTGTCCTGCAGTGCGCGCAGACGTTCGTCGATGCGTTCGAAGTGCCCGAGCATGTTGGCCAGATCGGAATCGGAAATGCCTTCGAGCATGCGGGTCTCATGCCGCAGCAGGGTGCGGCGGATGGCCTGCACGCGCATCCGCCCGGCGGCGGTCAGGTACACCCGGCGCGCGCGGGCGTCGGCCGGATCCACGCGGCGCTCCACCAGCCCCTGACGGCCGAGGATGTCGAGCAGGCGCACGAGGCTGGACCCGTCCAGGTTGATACGTGCCGCGAGCGCCTTCTGGGTGATGCCGTCGCCACTTTCGTGCAGGTGCACCAGCGGGACCCAGGTGGCATCGGTGAGCCCGGCAGCAACGAGTTCGCTGTCGAGCACCTGGCGCCAGCGACGTGCCAGCACGGCAAAGCGGATTCCGAAACGAGCGCGTGGGGACGATGCCGAAGGTAAAGCAATCATCGACGAATCCTAGAGACATATGATTTGCATTGCAAATCAATTTAATTGCGTGCACGCATCGATGGCGGTGGATGGGGAGCGGAGCGCTCTTCGCTTGCACCGCGACTTCGGATGACAGGGACGTCCGGTCCAACCCCGACCGGCGCAGCGCCTGCCGTTGCAGCTACCGCAGGATTCCATCGGGCGCGCTGATGGTGGGTCCGGCCTCCAGCAGTCGGCGCATCAGGCGCGCGCACGATCGTTACGCGAGATCTTCTGGATCGGGCCGCTCGGCATGCCCTGATGCATCTGGTGCCGGCGTTCCGGGACTATCCGGCCGGACCGTGCGCGACCGCCACGGGTGATGGCGCCTCGAATGCAGCGATTGCGCTGCGTCCGCCATTGGGGCTCCGGTGGGGCGGCACCTCGTGTTTGTACGGCGTTGTTCCCTCGGAGCGTAAGTCCGCGTTGCATACCGTTGCACGAACGGTGCGATGATCAAGGTCCACTGTCGCCGCCACCTTCGGAGCACGCTCATGTCCGAACGCATCCTGGTGTTCTACGGGTCCTATCGCGCCGACCGCATGGGCATCCGGCTGGCCGACTATTGCGTGCGGACACTGCTGGCCCGGGGTCACGACGTCGAGCTGATCGACGCGAAGGCAGTTGACCTGCCGATGCTGGACCGGATGTACAAGGAATATCCGCAAGGCCAGGCTCCCACGGCAATGGAAGTGCTGGCAGAGAAGATCCGGGCTGCCGATGGCTTCGTGTTCGTCACCGGCGAGTACAACTGGGGCGTGCAGCCGGGCCTGAAGAACCTCACGGATCACTTCCTGGAGGAGTGGTTCTGGCGACCCGCAGGCGTGGTCAGCTATTCGGCCGGACGTCTGGCCGGTGCCCGCGCGAACGTCGCGTGGCTGGGCACGCTGTCGGAGATGGGCATGGTGGTGATTTCCAGCGCCGTCAACGTCGGGCCGATCGCCAGGACACTCGACGAGCAGGGGCAACCTGTCGGCGAGGCCGGCAAGTCGCTGGAGAAGAGTTTCGCCCGCTTCGCCGATGACCTGGTCTGGTGGGCCGAGGCGGCGCGCCTGCAGAAGACGCGCCGGGCGCCGCCGTACTGAAGTCCGATCGGCGCGCCGGAGAAGACGGCCGCGGCCATCGACGACGATGCCGGTCATGCGTGGCGATCCGCGCTGCGCTCCAGAACCAATTGACGCGGCGAGCCGAAGGCGCTGCGCGGAAGACCCGGGGGCGGGTGTGAATCCGGTGTCGGGGGCTTCCCGAACCTCATCGACGGCGCGTTCGGCCAATCCGGCCTTGGTCGGCGGCTCCGGATTGGCCGTCGGCGAGCGCTGTTGCGCGGTGCTGGGCGACGACATCGCAGGATGCGTCGGGCACCTCGGCGATCTGGCCGCCGACGACCGCTGCCTCCGGAGGCTCGGCATGTATCGATCGCTTCCTATTTCCTGATGTCGAGCAACTCCACTTCGAACACCAGCGACGCACCGGGCGGGATCACCTTGCCGGCGCCGCCCGTGCCGTAACCAAGCCATGCGGGAATGTGCAGCTCCCGCGTTCCACCGATCTGCATGCCGGCAACGCCCTCGTCCCAACCCCGGATGACGCGGCCGGCGCCGAGTTCGAACACGAAGGCTTGGCCGCGATCGTGGGAGCTGTCGAACTGCGCGCCGCGCTTGTCGGCGGCGTTCTGGTCGTAGAGCCAGCCGGTGTAGTGCACCGCGACCTCGTCACCGGCGGCGGCTGGCGTCCCTTCGCCGACGGTCACGTCGATCCGCTGCAACGCGTCGACATCGCCGCCGGTGTAGGGCGGCGGTCCGCCGCAGGCAGCGAGCAGCAGAGCGGAGAGGACCAAGGCGTGGCGGATGGGACGAGCGCGCATGGGAGGCACCGGGACAGGGCGCCAAAGAATATCCCCGGCGCGGCGTGTCGGTGGCGGCCCCACCAACCTGGTGCCCTGAGATAATGCCTGGTCGGCCGGTGGATGGGGCACCTGCGCGTGATGGACATCGCGCTGGGCGGCTTCATCCGATGCGGGGTTCGGATGACGCGCCCGGGAAGCGGATCCGACGGCCGTGCCAGTCACCGCCTCCCCCTGCATCGCCGCCAGTCATCGACGCAAGCGGGCACGCCACCACGGCGCCGACTCCGTTGCCCAGGAGGACCTATGGGAGGACTGCCGTTCCGCAGATGCATCCGATCTCGGCCACGCTGCTACGATCAGGCGCTCCTGATGGCAGCGGAGGTGGCATGGAGTCCAATCGCTGGTCCAGCGGCATGTCCCGCCGCCGCGCCCTGCAATCCCTGGCGCTCGCCGGCGCCGCAGCAGCATTGCCGCGCCGCACCGCGGCGGCCACCCCCGCGCGTCGGCTCGGCGTCGCCCTCGTCGGTCTGGGCGGCTACAGCACCGATCTGCTTGGGCCCGCACTTCGGCTCACCCGGCACTGCCGCCTGGCCGGCCTGGTCACCGGCTCGCCGCACAAGATCGCGAAATGGCAGGAAACCTACGGCGTCCCCGATGCCGCCATCTACGGCTACGACGACATCCATCGCATCGCCGACAACCCCGACATCGACGTCGTCTACATCGCCACCCCCAACCATCTGCACAAACCGCTGACCCTGGCCGCGGCAAACGCCGGCAAGCATGTCTGGTGCGAGAAACCGATGGCGATGGATGCTGGCGAGGGCGAAGCTATGATCCGGGCCTGCCGCGACAATCGCGTGCAACTGGCCATCGGTTACCGCATGCAGCACGAGCCCAATTCGCGACGTTTCATGGAGATGGCGCGCACGCAGCCGTTCGGGGGCATCGTGCAGCTGCGCGCGGATGCCGGCTGGTTCGGCTGGCGCCAGGGCGCGGATGACGCATGGCGCCTCGACCCTGCGCGCGGCGGCGGCGCGATGTACGACATGGGGGTCTACTGCGTGAATGCCTCGCGCTACAGCACGGGCCTCGAGCCGGTGGCCGTGCGCGCCTGGGACGAAACCACGCGTCGCGACATCTTCCAGGGCGTCGACGAGACGATGCGCTTCACGCTGGAGTTCCCGGGCGACATCACCGCCGCATGCGTGACCAGTTTCGGCCGCGACCTCAACACCCTGCACGTCGACTGCGAACGTGGCTGGTACGAGCTGTCGCCGTTCCAGTCCTACGACGGCAACGTGGGCCGCGCCAGCGACGGTACGCGCTTCACCGCGCAGCTCGGCGCCAGTCCGCGCATGCAGGCCGAACAGATGGACCAGGATGCGCTCGCCATCCTCGAAGCCCGGCCGCCGCGTGCGCCGGGCGAGGAGGGCCTGCGTGACATGCGCGTGCTCGATGCGGCGTTCGCGTCGGCACGCAGCGGCGGCGAGCGCGTGCGGATTGCCGGGTAGGTCGAAGCTGCCGCAGCGGTGCACACGTCCATGGGGCGCGTCGCAGATACCCATGCAGGCAGCTACCCGATGCCTCGCCGCACCGACCTGGATTGGGCGGTCGAGGCCGGACCGGCGACGCGGCGGCGGGTGGCGATTGCACGAGCACTGCGGGCGCGTGGGCGTCCGGCCACGCCATGACCTGGGCCAGGTGGCCGCCGGATGGCCCGGCAAGGGGCGCACCGCAGCGGGCCCCGACCAGGCGCCCGTGCCAGGGCGACCGACCATGGCCGAAACGATCGCAGGTTCGTCATTCGACGGGATCCATTCCTTCGCCACCGCGCGCCTGCAGTTTTGACCGGCCGTTTCCCTTGTGCCAGCCATCATGCGCGGCCTCGGCGGCAGGATTCGCCATCCACGCATCCCCGGAGCACGTGCACGCATGCGTCGCCAGCTGTCGCCACCCGACCTCGGCTTCGCGGTCGATCCACACGACGAGTCCTCGCTGTTCAAGTGGTTCCTCGCCAGCTTCCTGTTCGGCAACCGCATCTCGCAGGCCATCGCCGCGGAGACCTGGCGCGTCATCGTGGACGTGCATGGCCACGACACGCCGCGCAAGCTGGGCGCCTGCAGCCATGCCCGGCTTGTGCGGATGCTGGGCGAGGGGGGCTACCGGCGCTACGACGAATCCACGGCGACACGGCTGTCGCTGGTGTGCCGCACGCTGATCGCCGACTACGACGGGCGCATCAGTGGCATCGCCGAGAAGGCCGGGGGACGCGAGGGCTTCGAGCGGCGATTGCTCGCCTTCAAGGGCGTGGGGCCGGTGACGCTGGGCATCTTCATGCGCGAGGCCGGGGCGGGCCTGTTCCCGCCAGAATGATCCGCCTGGTTGCCGTGCCGACTTGGCCTGGCGCTTGCCGGACGCGTTCTAGGCGCCAGCGCTAAGCACCGCGGAGGCGCAGTCTTCTTGGCGCTGCGGGTGTCTTCCCTGGCTGCGCTGCCCGAAAGGGTTTCCGATCAGCCAGCCACTGTCGCCGGTCGGCCCGTGGCAGGCAGGAAGTGCGCGGGCGATGTCTGGAGCTGCAGACGCCGTGTTGCATTGCACAGTGACAAACCCTCGGAACCGCTATAAACCTGCGGCCATGAAGTGGTAGCGCTATCACCACGGCGTCCTTCAGGGGGCAGCCCGCGGGTCCTGGACGGCATGTGCGGCCATTCGCACACCGCCCGGACCCTGTCGGAGGCGGTGGTGTACGTCGTGGGGTGAGGGACGTCGAAGCCGCGTGCACGGGCCAACGGCGGTGTGGTTCAGGAGAACGCTGGAAGGAAAGATCCCTGCGGTGCCGTCATGTCGGCGCCAACAGCGGGGTGATGCGTGATGAGTGCCGGGAGCGTCTGCTCGCGGTCGTTCGAATCTCGGTGCTAAGGAAGAGAGCCAATGAACCTGAAGTTCAAGCGTTTCAAGTCGACGGCGATGTTCACGTTCGTTGGCGGCGTGCTGATCATCAACCCCGCCTTCGCGCAGAATCCGCCACAGCCGCAGGCCGGCGGCATGACGCAGACCTCGCCACGGACGTCGCAGCCGGAGGCCACGGATCTCGACACGATCACGGTCAACGCGATGCGCAGCAGCCTCACCCAGGCGATGGACATCAAGCGCGATTCGCCCGGCATCGTGGATGCGATCAGCGCCGAGGACATCGGCAAGTTTCCCGACACCAACCTGGCAGAGTCCCTGCAGCGCATCACCGGCATCTCGATCGAGCGCCGCGACGGCGAAGGCGCGCAGGTCACCGCGCGCGGCTTCGGGCCGCAGTTCAACCTGGTCACCCTCAACGGTCGCCAGATACCCGGCGCCGACGCCTTCGGTGCAGCCGGGCAGGTCGCCATCGGCGGTGTAGATGGCGGCACGCGGGCATTCAACTTCGCCCAGCTTGCGGCTGAAGCCGTCAGCGGGATCGAGGTCTACAAGACCAGCCAGGCCAATGTGCCGAGCGGCGGCATCGGCGCGACGATCAACATCCTCACCGACCGTCCGTTCAACCACACCGGTGTGGTGGCGAGCGCCGGGGCCAAGGTCGGGTCCGACCGCAGCCAGCCGTTCGACAACGACCTGACGCCAGAACTGTCGGGCATCTTCAGCTACACCAATCCAGACAAGACCTTCGGCGTGGGCCTGAGCGCCAGCTATCAGAAGCGCAAGGGTGGCTCCGTCCAGGCGACCGAGAACTACTGGAACATCCAGCCCTGGACCGGCACCATGCCGGGCAATCCGGTAGTGGTGAACGCGCCGGCGGTCGGCGAGCTCTACGCTCGCCCCAACGACCTGCGCTACGCGTTCGCCGACTTCGAACGCGAGCGCATCAACGGCCAGGCGGTGGTGCAGTTCGCACCGACCGATGCCGTGACGCTGACCCTCGACTACACCTATTCCACCAACGAGATCACCGAGAACCGCGGCGAGCAGGGCATGTGGTTGCAGAACAGCAATTACACCAACGTCGAGTTCGACACCTCGGGGGCGGTAGCCACGCCCGTCTATATCCGCGAGATCGCCGGCATCAAGGATTTCGGCCTCGAACAGCAGCGCAACATGCAGAAATACAAGCTCGGCTCGCTGGGCTTCAACGCGGCATGGGATGTCAACGACGATTTCCGGCTGACGTTCGATGCGCACAACTCCAAGAACGAGAGCCGGCCCAACGATCCGTTGACCGGTGGCGGCGCGATCTTCGCGAGCATCGCCGGCACCAACAACTGCACCACGGGTCCGCACTGTGGTGGCAGCTGGGTGCAGGAACTGGTCTTCAACCGAGGCCTGCCAGTAGGTACCCAGATCTGGTATCCGACCGACGCGGACGCGGCCGCCGGGACCAACGGCGTCGTCAATCCAGGCTTCGTTGCAGGCGAGATCGGATCCCAGGTGCTGCGCATCAATGCGCAGACGCAGATCAGCGAGATCAAGGCAGCACGCCTCGACGGCGAGTGGATGTTCGAGGAGGGCCGGTTCCAATTCGGCGTGGATACCAGCAAGTCCACCATGCATCGCTTGCAGGCGGCCGAGGCGTATTCCGCCCTGGGCGACTGGAGCGTGGCCAACGTCGACTCCGATGTGGCCGGCGGGCTGATGAACCTTTTGCAGCCGTTCAACCTGGTGGGCCTGTTCGACGACTACGGCATCTCCAGCTTTCCCGCCTGGCGCGGTGACGCGGGGGCGCTGGCCCAGTGGGCGGCGGCGCAGTACGGCGTCGGTCTGGGCGTCAGCCCGCAGAACTCGGCCGACAACCGCGTCGAGGAGAAGACTCACGCGGCGTACATGCAGGTGGACCTGCAAGGCGAACTGGGCGGCATGTCGACCAATACCCGCATCGGCGTGCGCTACGAGACGACGGACGTCACCTCCACGTCGGTCATCGCCATTCCGGAGCGGATCGAATGGCAGTCCAACAACGACTTCCGCATCGACCTGTCCGACGAGCTCCAGCCTTTCAGCGAGAGCGCCAGCTACAGCTACATCCTGCCCAACCTGGACTTCAGCATCAATTTCACCGACCAGCTGAAGGGCCGCGCGTCCTTCAGCAAGAGCATCGCGCGTGCGCCATTCGGCAATCTCTATGCGGGACCGGGTGCGCAGCAACCTTCCGGCTCGGTGCTGCTGGATCCTTCGACGCGTGCCAGCGGCAACTCGCAGAATCCGGCCCTCAAGCCGCTCGAATCGGACAATCTCGACCTGGCGCTCGAATGGTATTTCGCCGAAGCGAGCTACTTCGCGGTGACGTACTGGAGGAAGTCTGTCGACAATTTCATCGGCAACACGATCTCGCAGGAGTCGCTGTACGACCTCAGAGACCCGACCTCCGGCCCCGATGCGCAGGCAGCGTTGGCGTTCCTGCAGAGCTCGGCCTGCGTTGCACAGGTGGGGGCGGCGAATGCAGCGGCGTGTTCGGGCAATGACACCTCGCTGTTCAGCGCGATGGCCCTGCTGCGCAACGATCCCGCGGGTCTGGGCGCGTTCAACGGCACGTCGGCCCAGGCCCTGGCACTCGAGGCGGCGTACGACGTCTACGGCGCGGCTGACGATCCGTTGTACCTGTTCAACGTCAACCGGCCGGTCAATCAGAACGCATCCAAACTGCACGGCTGGGAAATCGGCGGCCAGTACTTCTTCGCCGACTCCGGCTTTGGCATCCTCGCCAACTACACGATCGTCAAGGGCGACGTGGGCTACGACAACTCCGGGGACCCCGGCATCGACCAGTTCTCGCTCACCGGTCTCAGCGATACCGCCAATGCGGTGTTCATGTACGAAAAGTTCGGCTGGTCGGTGCGCCTCGCCTACAACTGGCGCGACGAGTACCTGATCCTCGCCAACCAGGGAGGCAGTCGCAATCCCTACTACGTCGAGCCCTATGATCAGTGGGATCTCAGCGTGAACTACGCGCTGGACGATCACTGGTCGTTCGGGTTCGAGGCAATCAACCTCACCGGCGAGGACGTGCGCTGGCATGCCCGTACCGACGAGCAGATGGTGCGGCTGGTCGACCAGAGCCCGCGTTACATGCTGGGTGTGCGCTACCGGTTCTGACCGCAAGTAGAGGTCCGGAGGTCGTGAAGGGGGCCGCTGCGCGAGCAGCGGTTCCCGGTGCGGCGCACGGGGGTACGGGCAGGCGGCGTGCCGCCATTGCTTGCTATCGTGCCGGGACGGCCGGCGCTATCGGGGCCTGGAGACGAGATGGGACGTTACGAGTTGCTCAACAACGTGGCGCACAGGGATCTGCGCGTCGCCACCGGTTTCGGCCCCGAGTTCGGCGACGACGTGGGAATGGTGCCGGCCTATCCCAGCGAATACGCCGAGCTGCAGCGCGAATATCCGATCTTCTTCCGTCGCGACACGGATGGTCAGTGGGGCTCGGTGGCATTGCTGGGATTCGAACAACGGGAGAACCTGTTCCTGCGCGACGGCCGCTGGAATGCATCCTACCTACCGGGCGCTGCGGCCAAGGGTCCGTTCCTGATCGGCTTCCAGGAGCAGGTGGTCGATGGCGAGCTCCGTCAGGAACCGGTGATCCACGTCGATCTGGATCACCCGCGTGTCCAGAACGCGCAGGGCGAGGCGGTATTCCTGCCGCAAGGCGGCAACAGCCCCTACCTCGAACACATCGCAGGCGTGCTTCGCGGCATCCGCGATGGCACCCAGTTCGCCACGGACATGTTCGCCGCCTTCGATGCGCTGGGTCTGATCCAGCCGCTCACGCTTGCGGTGGAACTCGACGCCCAGCACCGGATCGACGTCAGTGGACTGCACGGGATCGATCGCGAGGCGCTGGCCGCGCTCGACGGTCCCTCGCTTGAACGCCTGAACCGCGCCGGCTACCTGGAAGGGGCATACCTGGTGCTTGCCTCGCTGCACAACGTGCGCCGCCTGATGGCGGAGAAGCAACGCCGCCTGCGCGCGCAGGACGCGGCTCCGCCCCTTGGCCGGGGCTGAGCGCGTGAGCGCGGTGCCCGCGCCGATGCGCACCATCCACGGTTGCCGCGCCGATGCGCTGCCGCTCGACGAACTGCTCGCCGAAGGCACGCCCGTGCTGCTCAAGGGCGTGGCCCGGGACTGGGGCCTGGTGCGTGCGGGCCTGGACTCGAGCGCCGAGGCGATGGCGCATCTGCGCCGCTTCGACGCCGGCCGACCCCTGCAGTACTCGTACGGTGACCCCTCGATCGGCGGGCGTCCGTTCTACAACGACGATTTCACCGCTTTGAATTTCGAAGTGCGACGCGGCGGCCTGGACGACGTGCTGCGTTCGATCGAGGACCACCTCGACGATGCCGTACCGCCCACGTACTACGTCGCGTCGCTGGCCCTGGCCGCCGCCCTGCCGGGCTTCAGCGACGAGAACGACCTCGACCTGGCGGCGCTGGGGATCGGCGCGCCTCCCAGTATCTGGATCGGCAACCGGGTGGTCGCGTCCTGCCACTTCGATGCGCCCGAGAACATTGCCGTCTGCGCCGTGGGCCAGCGCCGCTTCACCGTGTTCCCGCCAGATCAGATCGACAACCTCTACCCCGGTCCGCTCGATCCCACCCCGGGCGGACAGGTGGTCAGTCTGGTCGATTTCGACGAGCCCGATTTCGAGCGCCATCCGCGCTTTCGCGATGCGCTGGCGATGGCGCAGACCGCGCTGCTGGAACCCGGCGATGCGATCTACATCCCCGGCATGTGGTGGCATCACGTGCGCAGCCTCGCGCCATTCAACGTGCTGGTGAACTACTGGTGGCGCCGCTCGCCGGCCTACCTCGCCTCGCCGCTGCCCGCGCTCCACCATGCGCTGTGGACCCTGCGCGACCTGCCCGAGCGCGAGAAGCGCGCCTGGGCCGGCGTGTTCGAGTACTACGTCTTCGGGCCGGGCACGCGGGCGGGGGAACACCTGCCCGTGCAGGCGCGCGACATTCTGGGGCCCATCGACGAGACGCTTGCGCGCCGCATCCGCGCGCGTCTGATCGGTTGGCTCAACCGCTGAGGGGATCGATCGATGGATACAGCACACGCGGCACCCGGACGGATCCGCAAGGTGGTGATCGCCGGTGGAGGCACGGCCGGCTGGCTGGCCGGCTGCGCACTGGCCCACCAGTTCCGCGACCTGCTCGACATCACCCTGGTGGAATCCGACCAGATCGGCACCATCGGCGTCGGCGAGTCGACGGTGCCGCCGATCCGCAACTTCCACCGCTTCCTGCAGATCGACGAGCAGGAATTCCTGCGCGCGGTCGCAGGCACGTTCAAGCTGTCGATCTCGTTCGAAGGTTGGGGTCAGCCGGGCGATCGCTATCTGCATCCCTTCGGGCCGGCCGGGCAGGGCACCTGGGCCACGCCGTTCCACCATTTCTGGCTCGACAGCCGGCGCCGCGGAATGCCGCCATCGACGTTGGCGGACTTCTGCCTCGAGGGTGTCGCCGCGCTGGCGGACCGGTTCTCGCTGGACACCCGGCCCCAGGTCAACTACGCCTACCATCTGGACGCCGGCTTGTACGCGCGGTTCCTGCGCGGGATTGCCGAGCGCCACGGGCTGGTGCGGGTCGAGGGCAAGATCGGCGAGGTCGAGCGGCATGCGCACAGCGGCGACGTCGCGGCAGTGGTCCTGGATGACGGCCGGCGGCTCGAGGGTGATCTGTTCATCGACTGCACCGGCTTTCGCGGGCTGCTGATCGAGCAGGCCCTGGAGACCGGCTACGAGGACTGGAGCCACTGGCTGCCCTGCGACCGTGCGATCGCCGTGCAGACGGAGTCAGCGCGCGGGCCGGTGCCGTACACGCGTGCGATCGCGCACGAGGCCGGCTGGCGCTGGCAGATTCCGCTGCAGCATCGGGTCGGCAACGGCCTTGTGTACTGCAGCCGCTACCTGTCCGACGACGAGGCCCAGGCGCGCCTGATGCACGACATGGAGTCGCGGCCGCTCAGGGAGCCGAGGCTGGTGCCGTTCCGCACGGGGCGTCGGCTCCGGACCTGGAACCGCAACGTGGTGGCGCTTGGCCTGACGAGCGGCTTCGTCGAGCCCCTGGAGTCCACCAGCCTGCACCTGACCATGAGCGCGATCGTGCGCCTGATCCAGCTGTTTCCGTTCGAGGGCATCTCGCCCGCGCTGGTCGATCGGTTCAACGACCTCGGCCGCGCGGAGGCAGAGCACGTGCGGGACTTCGTGATCCTGCACTACCACGCCACCCGACGCGACGGGCCGATGTGGGCGGAGTGCCGGGAAATGGAACTCCCGGCCTCGCTGGAGCAGCGCCTGCGCGCATGGCGCGATCGCGCGCATGCCTGGCAGCTCGGCGACGAACTGTTCCGGGTCGATTCCTGGGCGCATGTGCTGATGGGGCAGGGCGTGCAGCCGGGTCCCCCGCATCCGCTGGTGCGGGGGCTGGGCGACGATGCCCTGCGACAACTGCTCGCTGGCATCCGCGCGCAGATCGCACACGCGGCCGCGGGGATGCCTTCGCAGCAGACGTTCATCGCGTCCTATTGCAAGGCCGGTCCCGGGGTATGGAGTGCAGGGATGCCGGCGCCGGCCTAGTGCTGGCTTGGGCCCTTCCGGAGAGGCCTCGGGCGCGATGTTTCATGCGCCCGGTCAGGGACTGGGCACTGTGTGCGGGGATATGGAGCGACGCCCGTGGTCGCCGCCGATGGCTCACGGGATCTTTGGCGTCGGTAGCGGGCCAGGCGCTGGCCTGGTATTGCGCTGTCGCAGGTAGTGGAGCGCCTCCGCTTCGGACATCGCGTGTTCCGATGCGACATGTGGCAGCAGCAGATGCAGCCAGGCCCGCTCCAGGCGCTGCGTCTCGCGTACGCAGCCACGGGCGCGGGCGGCGGTGAGATCGCCGGCGTCGATGATGCTGGCGAAGCGCGCGGGATCGGTGCCGTAGATCAGGCATTGCAGGTTGAAGAAGCGTTGTTCGGCGAGCGCGTGCTCGTCCGCATAGGCATGCAAATCGTAGGCACCGGTGCTGTCGGAGAGCATCCAGTTCGCGGCCAGACGCAGATTGCCGGTTACCTGCTCGGTGGTTTCGTCGTGGTCGGCGAAATGCAGCATCAGGATGGCCGCGAGCTGGTCCACCGCATCCTCCTGGCGGCCGGTGACCGGAAGATCGAGCAGATCCACGAGCGCATGCCCGGTTTCGTGCAGGACGATGAAGCGCACATTGGCGCGGACATAGCGCAGTGGATGATCGTCGTCGCTTCCGAGGAAGCGCTGGTGGTGCTGCCCGCGCTCGTACAGCGTGCGCAGGGTCTCGTAGCACAGCACCACGTCCGCGTCGGCCGGACGGTAGAAGGCGCCGGACTCGCCGCATTCGGCGGTGACGTAACGCAGCCGGCGCGGCAGGGCGAACACGCCGTCGATCGCCTGGAGTTCGGGCAGATACCGCAACAGGTCGGCCTCGCGCACGCGCAGGTAGATCTCCCGAAGTTCCGGGGACTGCGGGACTGCGTAGTGGTACTCGAACGGCGGGCCGACGAACCGGATCGCGCCCACGGCGTTTGTCGGGCTGCCGGGCATCAGGCGCGACAAGCCACCGGAACGCCCGGGTGTATCCACGGGCGCAGTTGCCGAAGCCGCGCGTTGTGCTGGGAGCTGCGTACTCGCGCAGCCCGCACCGAGCAGCGCGCCCGCGAGCGCAAGCACGGCAACGCAGGCCCGCGCCTGCATTGCGCGGACGCGGAGCGCGGGTGCGCAGCGGATGCGGTGGGTCGGATGCATGACGGGCAGGGACGCGACTGACGACGGGCGGCAGGGGCTGCAAGTGTGCGCGACGCGCAGGCATCGCGGCCAGCGCTGCCGTTCGCGGTACGCACCGCGTCGAAGTGCGCGGACTACGCGCCCCTCGACCACATTGCGGTCAGGGTGCCGTGGTCGCTCCGGCCTTGCCGAAGCCACGCGTCGTTGCGCGCAAGGACGGGGCAGCGGCACCGATGCGTCGGGCACAGCCTTTCGCGTTCGCGCGCAGAATGCGGGCGAACGCGCAGCGGCGGAGCCATCCGTCAGCGGCGGAACCAGCTGCGCAATCGGGCGAGCAGACGCTCGGCGTCGTTCAACGCGGCGCGGTCATCGCGGACCCTCACCGCCTCGGCCGGAAGGTTGGTGCTGATGTCGTCGACGCCCAGATCCAGGTAACGGGCCATGCGGACCGGATCGTCGACGGTCCAGGCCTGCAGCCGGTATCCGCGGCGGCGTGCATCGGCGACCGCGCCGGAGTCGAGTTGCAGGTGGTTGAGGCCGAGCATGTCGAAATCGGTTCGCCGGGCCGTGCCCGGTAGCGCGGCATTGGCGAACAGCGCGACCTGCACCTGTGGTGCTGCGGCGCGTGCCGCGCGTACCAGGTCGGGTGAGAGCGAGGCGAGCATCACGCGGTCCGGCTCATCGCTGCGCGCGACTTCCGCCAGCGTCGCGTCGAGCAGCGCCTGGGCATTGCCGGCGTCCGGCTTGAGCTCGACCAGTGCCATCGCGCGCCCGTCGATGAAGGCAAGCGCTTCCCCCAGGGTGGCGATGCGTTCGCCGGCAAACGCCGGGTCGAACCAGCTGCCGATGTCGACGTCGCGCATGTCGGCCAGGCGCATCTGCTCCACTGCACGCGGGTCGCCGGCCACGCGGCGGAAGTCGCGGTCGTGGAAAACGACCACCTGTCCGTCGGCGCTCAGCCGCACGTCGAACTCGATCGCATCCGCGCCGGCATCGATGGCGGCCTGGAACGCGGCGAGGGTGTTCTCCGGTGCCACCGTGGAGGCACCGCGGTGCGCGGTGATGGTGGGCTCGCTACGCAGGTTCATGGTTGCCACCGCGAGCGCCGCCTGTACCACCGCGACAACCAGGAAGGCTGCTTCGGCGGCCCACACGAAGCGCGCCGGCCGGGCCGGCGCCGCATCGACGCTGCGCGTCCCGCGCTGACCGCCCAGACGCAGGAAGAGCGCGCGCACCAGCAGCGCATTGGCGGTGGTGCCCAGAAAGAGCGCGCCGAGTACCGTGGCGGCATGGACCGTGAGGTAGACGACCATGCCGGCATTCACCAGCAGCCGGGAGTCCGGCAGCCAGTCGAGCAGCGGTGTGGCCGCGCGGGCGTAGAGTTCGTTGACGAGCAGGGGCATCGCCGCGACGCCCAGTGCGACGCCGACCACCAGCATCGCGATCCGCAGGTGGCGACCACGGGTGAGGTCGCGGCTGCGCGCCAGTGCAGCCAGTGGCGATCGTCCCTCGAGCACGAGCGCGGGCGTCGCGAGCAACCAGCGGAAGTAGAGCGTCGCATGCAGCGCCAGGCCCATTGCGAGCACGGGACCGAAGGCCAGGAGGAACCACCAGAGGGCAGGCGGACGCGCGCTGATCACGTAATAGGGGTCCAGTCCGCCCAGCAGCCGGATGTAGAGCGCGCCACCGATGCACAGCCATGGCAGCGCCAGCAGCGCATGCGCGATGACCTGGCAGGCCGCAAGCGCTGCCAGTGGTCCGGCGCGTCGCAACATGCCGCGCAGCGCAGCCGCCGCGATGCGATAGCGGCATCCGTGGCTCGCCGAGACCAGCAGCATTCCGGCCTGCTGCAGCGAGACTACGAACCATGAAAACGCACCTGCGAGCATCAGCCAGACGAGTGCCAGCACAAGGCCGGCGAGGCCGTCGAATTCACCCGCCAGCGGTTGTTCGATCCAATGCAGCAGTGCGGCGAGCGACCAGGTCGTGAGCGGCGCCGCGGCCACCGTGGCGAAGCCTGTGAACAGCAGATACCAGGCGAGCATCGGGCGCAGGTGGCGGCGCACGTCGCGGCGCATGTCGTGGGCCAGGACGCCTCGCAACAGCTGACGGTCGTCGCTGAGTGCCCGGTGTCCGGGATCGGGGCTGCCTTCGTGTTCGATGCCGTTCCGCATTGCGGCAGTGTAGACAGCGGCCGGGCGACGTCGCGAAAAAGGGCGGCAGCTCACCGCGGCCGCAGCGGGCCAGCGGCGCCCACTCCAGCGGGTCGGGCGTGCATACCCCGATCCGCCATCCGCCGCGTGCGGCGGATCGACGTGCTTGCGTGTTGCGCGGAAGCAGGCTGAAAGCGCTGCCGGCGCCCCGTGCAGCGCGCCAGGGAAACACCGGGCCGGTCGACGACTTCGCGCTGGCACCACGTTTGCGCCCCTAGCGTGCCGGTTCCTCCAGGCGTTCCGAGGCAACGACATGATGTCAGCGCGCAGATTCCGCCCGTGTTTTCTCTCCATCGCGATCGTCGGCCTGCTGGCCGGCGCCACGCCCGCGTTTGCCCAGCAGGCCGACGGAACCGATACCGCGGCACGCAACACGGTGTTCAAGCCCGGTCCGGTCGAGCCCACGCCCGCGCATCTGCAGCAGATCAAGCTGCCGGAAGGCTTCGAGATCGGCGTATTCGCCTCCAGACTGCTTAATCCGCGGATCCTGGCCGTGCACCCGGCGGGCCACATCTACGTGTCGCGACGCGAGCAGGGCGATGTGCTGTTGCTGCACGATGCCGACGGCGACGGCCGCGCAGACGGCGCGCCGACGCAGGTGCTGCACCGTCCGCAGGCGCATGGCCTCGCCGTGCACGGCGACCATCTGTATGTGGTGACGGTCAAGGAACTGCTGCGGGCGCCCATCCAGCCCGACGGCACGCTGGGCGAGCTGGAACTGCTGGTGGACGATCTGCCCGATGGTGGCCAGCATCCCAACCGCACGCTCGCGTTCGGCCCCGACGGCATGCTCTACCTCAGCGTCGGTTCCACCTGCAACGCCTGCAACGAAACCAATCCCGAGCACGCGACGATTCTCCGCATGAAGCCCGATGGCAGCTCGCGCAGCATTTTCGCCAGCGGTCTGCGCAACACGATCGGATTCGGTTGGCAGCCCGTCACCGGCGAGTTGTGGGGCATGGACCACAACATCGACAGCCTCGGCGACGAGCAGCATCCCGAAGAGCTCAATCGCATCGAAATGGGCAAGCAGTATGGCTGGCCGCACGTGTTCGCCGACGGCGGCCTGCATCCGCAGACCACGCCGCCGGGGGGCATCACCAAGGCGCAGTGGCGCGACCTGAGCGTGCCGATGGTCATGGGCTACACCGCGCATGCCGCGCCGATGCAGATGGCCTTCTATCAGGGCGCATCGTTCCCGTCCGAATACCAGGGCGACGCCTTTGTCGCGATGCGCGGCTCGTGGAACCGGAAGCCTGCAGCAGGCTACGAGGTGGCGAGGGTACGCTTCGAGCGTGGTGAGCCGAAGGCGATCGAATCCTTCGCCAGCGGATTTCTCGTCGATGGCGGCAATGCGCAGATCGCGCGGCCGGTTGGACTGGCGGTGATGCCGGACGGCGCCCTGCTGATGAGCGACGACGGCAACGGCATGATCTATCGCATCGCCTACAACGGCGGTACCCAGCGCGCCGGGCGCCAGAATCAACCGCCTGCGCCGGTCCCCGCTGGTCCGATGGAGCGGCAGGCCAGGCAGGGGCATGGCGTGCCGCTGGCGTTCGATCGGCGCGAGACCGGGCAGCGGGGTGGGGCGTCGTCGTCGTTGCAAACGGAGGCGTTCGCCGATGGCCAGGCCATTCCGCTGCGTTACAGCGAATACGGCGAAGGTGTCTCGCCGCCGCTGCGCTGGTCGGCCGTCGAGGGCGCGCAGTCGTATGCGCTGGTAATGGAGGATCCCGATGCGGAGATGCCCAAGCCGTTCGTGCATTGGGTGGCCTGGAACATCCCGGGCCAGAGCACGTCGCTGCCGGAAGGCCTGATCACCCATCCGCGGCTGACCGAGCCCGAGGACCTGCGCCAGGGCCGCAACAGCTATGGCTCGACTGGATATTTCGGACCCAAGCCGCCGCCGGGCACCGGCGTGCATCACTATCACTTCCAGGTGTTCGCGCTGGATGCGCCGCTCGACGTGGCCCCCGGCGCGGACCGCGACACCGTGCTCGAGGCCATGCGCGGACACGTGATCGGCAAGGCGCGCGTGATCGGGACGTTCGCCGCGCCGGAAGAGTGAGCCGAACTGGGCGACCGCCGGGCGCGAGTGGCGGTCGCCCGCCCTCCCGCTGCGTTGCGTCCTCTACCTCCGGGGTCGCTCGAAATTCCGACTGCGGCGCGGGGATCGACCTGCGCGTCGAGTGTGGGGATGTCGGCGTCGGTACGCCGGAGGCGACAGTACTCAGTTCTGGACCGGCAGCGCGGCGGGCCGTCAATCCGATTGGAAGCGCGGTGGCCGCCAATGCCACGGACCTCGCACTGGTGAATGTCCGGGCGTTCGTCGGATCGATGAGCGCAGGTCCGATCTCCCGGATCCGGCGATGCGTCGGGCGTTTTTCATCGCGCAGGAAGCCGCAGAACGCCAAGGTCCTTGAGGGAGCACCGGCAGGTCACGGCACTGGGCGGCGCTGTCTTCAGCGCGTGACTGACCCCACTGCCGGGGTTCGGGAAGCTTGCTGCGGCGGCAGGTCCAGCGAAAAATCGCTGGTCCACTCCTGACCGCTGCCCACAAGACCAAAGGCCCCGCATGTGCGGGGCCTTTGGTGGGGGCGAGCCGGCATCGCATCGCGTGCTGGCCTCGCTGTCACTTGAATGATGCAGTGGCGCGATCAGGACGCGCTTGCGCGCGGCGCGCTCAGTATCCGCGCTGCTTCTCGATGCGTGACTCGAGTTGTGCCTTGAGCTTGTCGCAGGCGCCGCGGATCGCCTTCTCCGTATTTTCATCGTCATGGCTCGCGCCGATCGGATCGTCGTTCTGCATGCGTGCTTCCAGAGCGCAGCGACGATCACTGGGGCCACCTTTGGTGGAATTGTGATCGGACAGAAACACCTCAAGCCGACTCAGGCGCGGGAAGAAGCGCCCCAGGTGCTGCTCCAGCATCGCGTTGACCCGCGACTCCAGTGCATCGCTGCCATCGATATGGTTGTCGGTGTTCAACTGGATCTTCAAAGCGTGACTCCTGCGTTGTGAACGATTGCGTGGAACCAGCCTAACGATCCGTGCTGCACCGTTTGCGTGAAGCGGGCTCCAGTTCGGCGCACTCGATCGCAACCGGTGTTCAGCACGGATCCGGATCGCGCCGCCAGGCAGCATGGCGACGGCGCCAGCTCTTCGCCAATGCAGCAGGTGGCAGTGCGTACAGGCGCGCGCCGAGCGAACAGGCACGGCTGGCGAGTTCCTCTTGCTGCGTCGCGATGCGATCGGACAACGCTTCGGCCATGGCCGGGTCGATGCCGGGCATCGCCCGCAGACGCGACGCGAGTACCGCGAAGTCATGGTGCAGGCCGAGCAGCTCGCCGAGCTCGGAGGCGCAGTCGTGCTCGGCGCGCATGGGGCCGGGCCAGATCGGTCGCAGCAGGCGCAGATGGAATCCGTGCTCCTTGCAGCGCTTGCGCCACGCGTGGAAGGCTGCGTCTTCTCCATTCCGGCAGGCCGTGCGCATCGCCTTGCGCCCGCGGCGATATGTCGACTCGAGCCCGGCTTCGAACGCGCCGAATCCCTTGCGTGAGAGCTGCCAGTGTTCGATGCGTTGCAGCGCCGCGGTCAGTGCTTCGCGAGCGTCCTGCAGCAGCGCCTGGCTGTCTGCCTCGTGTTCGAGTTCCTCGCGGCGCGCGTGGAGCTGCGCGCGAATCGGGTCCGGCGCGCCGGCTCCCTCCGCGCCGGCAGCGCCGACGACTTGGTCGAAGGCCGCGATCAGGATGTCGGCATCGCGCATCGGTCCGAGTGTCGCCGCGATGTCGCGGAAGGCCGCATTCTCGTCGCGGTAGCCATCGAACGATGGCCGGACCAGCCGGAGCAGGGCGCGGATCTTCTTGCAGCGCCTGCGCACCTCATGGATGGCGGACGCGGTGTCGTCATTGGCGTGGTCGATGCTGCGCAGTGCGGCGGTGACCTGGTCGCGGGCGATGCGGCGGAGCGACGCCGTGGCATCGGAATCCTTGTGTTTGACGCGGTAAGCCACGGCACACCTCCGGATCGCGGATGCACAGATCTACCACCGGCAGCGTGAGCGCGCGGGGTGCTCGCGGGCGCCTGGGCGGCCGGCCGCGGCTGCATCGAGCGCAGCCGGTGGCGACGCCGAGGGCTAGCGCACGTCCTCGGCGCTCGGCGCCGCCCCGGTCTGACCCGGATTGCGGATGCGCTGCACCCGCGCCCGGTAGGCGCCTGAGTTGTCGCCGGCAATGCGTCGCGCCCGCGTGCCGGTGACGGTGCCGACCTTGCGGTCCGAACCGGTCACGGGCTTGGCCTCGACCGTGGTCTCGCGCTCGAACGCATGCGACTTGTCGGTATTGCGGTAGTAGCGGTACAGGGCCCAGTACAGCGCGGTCGCGCCGATCGGGCCGGCGAGCAGTACCAGTGCACTTTCATCGTTCATGACATGGTCGCCAGATAGGTGATGGCGAGGCCTTCGAGGAACGTACCCACGGTGAGCGCGGCCAGCAGCAGCTTCCACTGCTGCACCGGCACACTGCCCATGGTTTCGCCGGTGCGGCCGTTCACCGCGATGTAGTGCAGCAGGCCCCCGTTCTTGCCCGGCTGGTGGAAGGAATACAGCCAGACCGGCAGGTACATCGATACCCAGCGCGTGCCGTGCACGTCCAGCTGTTCCTGTTCCCAGCGCACGCCGCGGTCGTAGCGGCGAATGGACCCTTCGACCTGCGCGCGGGCGATCGACAGCAACTGGTCTTCCAGCCGCGGCCGCAGCTGCTCGATGTCACTGTCGCGCTTCTCGGAGGTGAAGCCGGCGAGATAGGAGGCGTTCCACTTCACCGCATTCTTGGTGTCGAACGGCAGGATGGTGTTGATGATGTTGTTGGTATTGACCCGGATATCGAAATGGCCGCGCTCGCTCGAGGATTCCAGCGGCAGGTCGTCGACGGTGAAGTCCACGCGCCGCTCGACCTGGTAGACATCCGCGTCGTAGTACGTGGTCTTGTCCTTGCCCTGGGTGCGGGTGTATTCGCGCGTCTTGATCTCGCCCTTGCCGGCCACGGCCGCGCTCGCCCGGCCATCGACGACCATGTAGGGCAGGTAGACGCCGACGACGTTCTCGGGCGTGAACTGTTCCTTGAACGCCTTGAGCGCGAACAGGCGGCGCTTGTCGACGAACTGGCGGATGCGCGCGACCGCATCCTCCTTGCGGATGTGGAAGGGCAGCACCGCATCGGGGACCGCGCCATTGGCCACCTGCTCGTTGAGGCCGAAGACGTGCCGGCACCAGTGGCAGCGCGCCGTCATCGCGTTCTCGGTATTGATCGTTACTTCCGCGCCGCAGGCGGGGCATTTGAAGCTCATCAGGCTGGCGGCGTCGGCATCGATGTCGCGCGCACCCGAGGCCATGACGGTGCCGGTGAGGCTGTCGAGGCCCTCGCCGAATCCGAACGCCTCCTCGGCCCGCTCCCCATGCCACTCGTTGCGGCAGTACAGGCAGACCAGCACGTCGGTGCCGGGGCGCTGGCGGATGTCGGTGCCGCCGCACTTGGGGCAGCGGTTGAGCCCGTCCTTGAGTTCCTCGGACGCGGTGTCGATGGCGACCGGGTCGGGTGCTTCCAGCTCGTCACGGATCGGGTCGGGCAGGGTCTGCGGATCGACCGGCAACGTGCCGGGCAGGGGCGGCACGTCGTGGGGCGAGCCCGGCCCGTCCACGGGTCGGGCCGGCGCCGGGGGTGGCGGCTTGGGATCGGACATGGGTGGGCGTCCGGTCAGAGGCCCAGCGCCTTCGCCTTGAGCGCGTCGTAGTCGTCCTGGGTGATCAGGCCGAGATCGAGCATTTCCTTGGCCTGCTTGAGCCTGGCGATCGGATCGTCCGCCGCCGGCGCAGCAGGCGTCGCCGGTTGCTGCAGGCTGCCGATCCCGCCGGCCATGCCCGAGGCCATGCCCAGGCCAACCAGCCCGGCGGCGCCGCTGTGCTCGCCCGCGGACTGCATGCCCTGGGCCACGCTGGCCTGCAGGTTGGAGTTGCCGCGCGTCCCGGCCAGCGCATCGGCGCGCTGGACGGTTTTGAGGAGTTCGCGCGTGTTCGCGTCGTACTCGATCGAGACGATCGCCGTCTTGACGATGGCCAGGCCGCGGTCGGCCTTCCAGTGGTAGGCCTGCTCGACCGCCGCCGACAGGCTCTGCGCGAAGCCCAGCGAATCCTGCTGCAGCTTCGTGATGCGATTGCCCTTGCCGGGATCGTTCGTGTACAGGCTGAAGGCTGGTGCCAGCGACCCCACCACTTCATTGAAGAGCTGGCTGGCCGCGGCGTTGTCGATGTCGGTGAAGTCGAAGACCTGGCCGGGCGCGAGATAACGCGCCGGCACGAAGTTCTTCACGAACAGGATCGGGTCGACGATCTTCAGCGTGTAGGAGCCGCGCGTGATGGCACCGACCTGGGTGCCGAGGAAGCCGTCGTCCCAGTAGATCTCCGATTGCGTGCCGAAACGGTTGTCGGGCAGCTCCTTGAGCGAGACGAAGAACGCCGCCTGCTGCGAGCCCGGCTGGCCGCCGAACTTGAAGCGCTCCCAGCTCTGCCGGATCAGCGGGCTGACGATGCCGTCGCCGGCGAAGACCGACTGCGAGTTGATGTCGTCGGAGCGCCATTCGTAGCCGCCGGGCTCGGCGACGAACGCGGTGATCGCCCCGTCCTGGAGCAGCAGCAGGCCGTAGCCTTCCGGCACCACGATCTTCGAGCCGTTGGTGATGATGTTCGACGAGGCGCGGGTGTTGGAGCCGCGGCCGGCATTGGTGTTCTGCGGTACGGCCGCGAACAGCGCTGCCGTGGGCGGCAGCCCCGCCGGCACCGTATAGAAATCCTTCCACTGGTCGGCCAGCACGCCGCCGACCGCACCCGCCACCGCCTGTACGAGACCCATGACAAACTCCCTGCGCTTCGTGGACGGGCAACGTACCCGACAGCGCCGGACTATACCGCTGGGGGCGTAAGCGAATCGCAGACGGTGCGCGCAGGTAGCGCCGGCCGGCTCCGCCTCCGCAGCATGGTTCTCACGCGGTCCGGATCAGCCGCGTCTGGCGGCCTCGATCGCCGCGATGTCGATCCTGCGCATGGTCATCATCGCGTCGAAGGCGCGTTTCGCGGCGGCGGGGGCGGGGTCGCAGATCGCTTCGATCAGCGCGCGCGGCGTGATCTGCCAGGACAGTCCCCAACGGTCCCTGCACCAGCCGCAGTCGCTTTCCTGGCCGCCGTTGCCGACGATCGCATTCCACAGGCGGTCGGTCTCGGCCTGATCCTCGGTCGATATCTGGAAGGAAAATGCCTCGCTGTGGCGGTGCGCTGGCCCGCCGTTGAGGCCAAGGCAGGGGATGCCCATCACCGTGAACTCGACCGTCAGGACGTCGCCCTGTCGGCCGGACGGGAAGTCGCCGGGTGCGCGATGGGTAGCGCCGACGGCGCTGTCGGGAAAGGTCTGTGCGTAGAAGGTCGCGGCGTCCAGGGCGCCGCCGTCGTACCACAGGCAGATCGTGTTCCTGGCGGTCATGTGGGTGCTCCCGAGCGGTGCCGGCAGTAGACGGGCAGGGCGGTTAATCCCGCGTAGCGGGCCTGCCGGATCGGTTCGTCTGATGCGGCGCGCCGACATCTCACACCCCGCGTACGCGCGCCGCCCGGACAATCGGCTTTTGCCGGAGCGGCCCATGCGTCTTCCCATCGCCCATCTGCTTGCCGTCGCCGGCCTGTCTGCCGCCGCAAGCGCCGGCGCCGCGCCGCCAGCGCTCCCCAACGTGCCGGTGGCCGAAGTGGATCTCGAGCGCTACGCCGGCACCTGGTACGAGCAGGCGCACCTGCCGATGTTCTTTCAGCGCAAGTGCGTAGGCGACACCACCGCGCACTACAGCCTGGAGGCCGATGGCACGGTGGCGGTACTGAACCGCTGCCGCAGGGCCGATGGCAGCTTCAACGAGGCGCGCGGCGTCGCGCGGAAAGTCGGCGGTCACAGCGCCACGCTGGAGGTCCGCTTCGCACCTCGATGGCTCTCGTGGTTGCCGATGGTCTGGGGCGACTACTGGGTGATCGCGCTCGACGAGTCCCAATACCGCTGGGCGATGGTCGGGGCCCCCGATAGGAAATACCTGTGGATCCTGTCGCGCACGCCGCAGCTCGATCCGGACGTGCGCGCCCGGCTCATCGAGCAGGCGCGCGCGATGGGCTACCCCGTCGACAGGCTGGTCGATACGCCGCAGCGGTCGCAGGCGGAAGACGTCGACAGTTGATGGGTCGGTACGGCGGCCCGGAGCGGGAGCCGCCGTCGGTCGCCATCGCAGGCGCGTATCTGCTGCGATTTCCGCGGCGGATCCGTCCCCGGCGCCGCCGCGCCGCTAGACTGCAGCTCCCGTTCCGCAACCCGGCTTTCGATGATCAACAACGACGTCCTGCGCAGCATCCGCTACATGCTCGACCTGAGCGACCAGAAACTGGTCGATCTGGCCCACCTGGCCGATCCCGCGTTCCCGCTGGAGAAGGAGCAGGTGCCCGCCCTGCTGCTCAAGGAGGACGAGCCCGGCCATGTGCCCTGCAGCGATGCGGTGCTGGCCCACGTGCTCGACGGCCTGATCGTGCAGCGTCGCGGCCGCGACGACCGCCAGCCGCCGCGGCCGGTGGAGGCGCGTATCAGCAACAACGTGGTGCTGAAGAAACTCCGCGTGGCGTTCGAGCTCACCGATGTCGACATGCACGCGATCTTCGCCGACGCCGGCTTTCCGATCTCCAAGCCGGAGATGTCGGCACTCTTCCGGCAGGCCGGACACCGCAACTTCCGCCCCTGTGGCGACCAGTTGCTGCGCAATTTCCTCAAGGGCCTGACGATGCGGGTGCGCGGCGCCTGATTCGGTCGTCCCGCCCTGCGGTCCGTCGGAGCTGCGGAGTGCCGGCTCAGCGCTGGTCCAGTTCGTAATGGATCAGCACCACGCATTGCGATGCGAACAGCATCTGCGGGCCCAGCGCGATCTTCTTCGCGCCCATCCGCTCCAGGCCCGGTACCGCCTTCTTCGGCATCGGAATATGGTCGGTGAGCAGGAAACAGGGGTTGTCGGCGAACGTCTGCTCGCGGATCGGCGTGCCCTTGGGGTCCATGAGGAACAGCTGGTGGTCCGCTGCCAGGCCCTGCACCAGGCGCTCGAAACTCGTCGTGCGCACTTCCACGCCCGGTTCCACTTCGCGCGTCTCGTCCTTGGCCATGCCCCGCGACGCATCGAGCGCGGCGGCGATCTTGCCGAGCAGGGCGCGTTCGTCGAAGCCGCCGATATCGCGCATCGCGTCGACCTCGAAACGGACCGTGCGCGAGAAGTCGCGCGTGCTTTCGAGCACCAGGTAAACGATGACGTCGCGCCGGTGCGACTGCGCCACGAACACGGCGTTCATCAGCGTATGGGCGAGGATCTCGCTGTGGGCGTCCTTGCCGATGGATGCCAGCAGGGCCTGGCTGTCGGTGGGCGCGGCGCGCGCCCGCAGTACGAAGGTTCTCATGCGTGTTCCGGTCGATCCGCGAGCGCGCGACATCGCGCGCGGGCGGCCCATTGTCCCCGCAAACGCCAGCGCCGCGTATCCTGTGCGCCGCATATCCGGCGCTGGCGCCGGGACCGCAGCCGACGAGAATGCAGACGATGGCCCGATTGAAGCGCGACCCCACCCGGGAGCGGAACCTCACCCACGACTACGCGAAGTGGCTTGTGCAGGAAAAGCGCGAGCGCAACCAGGCCAACGGCAAGCTCTTCGCACGCCAGCACACCACGCGCGGGCGTCGCTTCCACGGCTACAACGAGCAGGAAATCTGCACACTGATCGGCGTCGACTATTACGGTTGAGCCGGCGCCGACACGATTGCCGGTCGGGCCCGGAATTCCGGGCGGCGTGGCCCGTCGGGCCGGGCGGGAGTCAGAGGGGCGGCCGCAGCAGCCTCAGAAGCGCTCGCCGGCCGGCAGATAGCGCCAGGTACCCACCGGCATCTTCGCAAGCGGGACCTTGCCGATGCGGATGCGCCGGATCGCGACCACCTCGAGCCCCACCTGCGCGCACATGTGCCGCAACTGGCCGCCCTGGACGCCCTTGATCGCGAACCGCAGGCGCACCTCGTTCTGCCAGCTGACCTTGCACGGCGGCAGGTCGCGACCGCCGTACTGCAGACCATGGGCGAGCTTGCGCAGGCCGTAGGGCGCGATCTCGCCGCTGACCTCGACGACGAATTCCTGCTCGATCTCGTCGCGGTCCTCGGTCAGCCGACGCCAGACGCGGCCATCCTGCGAGAACACCATCAGGCCGCTGGCCTCGTTGTCGAGCGGCATCAGCGGCGTCAGTCGCTGGAAGTGACGTTCGAGCAGGCGCACGCCTGACGGGTCCTCGTCCCAGCGCGACGCAGGCACCACCAGGCCTGCCGCCATCTTCGGACCACTGATGGCGTCATAACCGGCCGGCTTGTGCAGCAGGATCGTCGCCGGCTCCACGGCGGCCAGGCGCGCTGCAGGATCGAGTTCCACCACCTCGGTGGTCACCATGTGCTGCGGCAGTTCGACCACCCGGCCATCGACGGTCACCCATCCGCCCTTGATGTACTGCTCGGCTTCGGTGCGCGAGCACTGGACAAGTTCGGCGAGGCGCTTGGCGAGGCGGACGGGTTCTGACATGGGGAAGTTCGGCGGCGTGGGCTGGGCAGTGTAGCGAGGCTGGACCCGGCTGCCCCGCATTCTCCTCGGCAAAACGACGCGGGCCACACAACCGCCAATCCGGCGTGAATGCAACATCGCCTGACAGGGGCCGCCTACACGTGCCGGTGCGGCAGCGGGATCTAGCCTTGCGTACACGTCCGCGAGCCGCGGTAGTCCAAGGTTTCTTCAATGACCAATGCACGTCCCAGCGCGCTGCGCTGTCCCCATGCCTCCCGCGCCGACGTGGCGCCCGCCGCAGCTGCCCCAGAGACAGCGCCGTCAACTGTGGTCGCGGAGGAGTTTCTGGCCTTCGTCGACGCGCCCACCTTTCCATGCGTCGGGTCCAAGGCGGCACTGGCGAAGGGTGCGATCCAGACCCATACCTTCGGCAAGCTCGGGGACCGTGCCAACGATGCGCCGGTCCTCGACGCGCTCGGCGCCTTCGCGTCGATGGTCGATGGCATGCCACAGGCCGACCGCACGGTGCATTCCTTCGTCGCCCTGTTCGACGGGCCGCAGGACACAGACGAGCAGCGCTTCGAGGCGCTGCTGTGGTCGCAGCTGCAGCGGCTGCATGACCTCGACGTGCGTCGCGGCACGCGATGGGCGGCCGACGTCAGCCGCAATCCCGACGACCCGCATTTCAGCCTGAGCCTGGCGGGGCATCCCTTCTTCGTGATCGGCCTGCATCCGGGCGCGTCGCGCATCGCGCGGCGTTTCGCCTGGCCTGCGATGGTCTTCAATTCGCATCGCCAGTTCGAACGGCTGCGCGAGGACGGCCGCTACCAGAAGATGCAGGCCGCGACGCGCGAGCGCGACACCGCGCTGCAGGGCGGGATCAACCCGAACCTGGCCGACTTCGGCGCAGCGGCCGAGACCCGGCAGTACAGCGGCCGCAAGGCAGAGGCCGGCTGGACCTGTCCCTTCCGCGTGCGGAGCCCGCGCTGATGGTGGTGGGCAGCGTGGAACGCATTGCCCCGTGCTCGGGGCGCGCGGTGGAACTCGACACCGGCGACGAGCTGATCGTCATCGATCCGATGGGCCAGCAGGTCAGTGATCTGACCGCGTTTTCGCTTGCGGATACGGCGGAGTACCTGTCATCCGGCCGCTCGATCGACTACGCCTCCAAGCTCTGGCTGAGCAGCGGCGATCTGCTCTACTCGAACCGGAGCACGCCGATGTTCACCATTCTGGAGGACACCTGCGGCCGCCACGATTTCACCCTGACGCCGTGCTCCAAGAAGATGTTCGAGATGCTCTACGGCGAGGAGGAAGGACGCCCGGGCTGCGAGGGCAATCTCGCGGCAGCGCTCGCGCCCTATGGCATCGGGATCGACCGCATCCCGGTGGCCTTCAACATCTTCATGCACGTCGCTTTCGACGAAGCTGGGGTGGTGAGTGTCCTGCCCCCGCTAAGCCGCGCCGGGGACTTCGTGCGGTTGCGCGCCGAGATGCCGATGGTCGTCGCGATGACCGCGTGCTCGGCGGGACAATCGAACAACTTCAGTTACAAGCCGATCGATTTCAGGGTGGAGCGCCGGAGCGCCGCAGTCGCCTAGGCGATGCCTGCGCGGCGTTTGGCATCGCCGCTCTCCGAAGCCACTCCGCAGCGCGGGCGCTCAGCCTGCCGCTGCCTCGTCGGCGACACTCATCGATGCTTCGGTCGTTCCATAGCGCCGCTGGCAGGTGTCGCACCAGAACGCCCGGCGCTGCGCCCGACCCAGATGCTTGCGATAGCTCAGTGGTGTGCCGTCCCGCGGGCACGTGGTCTTGGTGTGCACCTGGTAGTGCTTCTTGAGCTGGAACGCCTGTTTCCAGCGATAGAAATCGAAGCTGTAGGCGCGTGCCTCGGCGACAAGCTCGCCGAGCTTGCGCGCGGGCAGGGCGCCGACGGTACTTTCGGGATGCACGCGGATGCGATGCAGCACTTCGTTCTTGATGATGTTGCCCACGCCGGCAAACACGTCCTGGTCCAACAGGACATCGGCAGCCAGGGCGTCCGGCTTCGCGCGCAAGGTGCGGCGCGCACGCGCGGGGTCCCAGGCCTCGCTCATCACATCGACACCCCAGTCGTAGGCGGCGTCGAGGTCGCCCTCGATGAAGCGAACCGAGCACGAGTAGAAATTCAGCGCATCGCCCTTGCTGAACCCCAGGCCCAGCCGCGGCGTTGCGGCTTTGGTCTCGTTGATGCGCCAGCTGCCGAACAACAGGAAGTGGATGCGCACGCTGAAGCCGTCGAACTCCAGCAGGAAATGCTTGCCCCAGCTGCGCACCGCCCGCAACGTGCGATTGCGCAGACGGGCGATGTCCTGCTTGCTGTTGCCTTCGACGTGCAGCACCTTGCGGCCGACGAACTGCTGGGCAAGTTCGCGAAGAATGACGATCGATGGACCTTCAGGCATGACCGCAGCATCAGGCCGCGCGGGTGTGGCCGCCGCGAAGATATGGTGCCCGCCGCGCGCGCATGGGCCGAGGCCTACGGCGGCAGGCATCCACGTTCGCGGGGCGCAGGTGCCTGTTGCGAACCCCGCAAGAGTATTGCTGCCGGCGTGCGGCAACGTGCCGGAGGCCAACTTGCGCGATCGCGGCGCACGAAAGCGGAGCGGCCAGGGCAGTCAGTGGCGCAGGACAGTCCGGACAGCTCATGCCGAGTGCGCCGACGCCGACGCTGCGGAGCGGGATGGAGAACGCTGACTGATCGGACGATGAGGACGACGGCGCGATGACGGTGACCGGCGCTCGACTGCCGCGAAGCCGTCCGTGGAATGTGGCGCGGGGCGCGCATTCCATTTGTCTGCCGGGAGCGGGACCCACCAGGCCCGGGACGGGCGCGACGGGTTCCCGAGGCTCAAGACCTGCGTGGTAGGTCGATTACTCCGCGGGCGTCGCGGCGCCCTTGGCGGCGTCGCGCTCTGCGCGCTTCTTGGCGTCCTTCTCGTCCTGCTTCTTCTTCTTGGCGAGTTCGCGCTGACGCTTTTCGAACGAGTAATTGGGCTTGGCCACGGAGACTCCTATGCGATTGAGCGCCGCATTGTCTCATCTACGGCGCAAATCCGCCCGCTGGCCCGTTCAGGGTCTGGTCGGCAGCCGTGGCGTCAGGGGCGCGGGGAGGCTGGCGACTTCTCCCCGGCCCCGGTTGGATCAGCTGCGCAGGCGCTGCAGCTGGGCCTGCAGGGCTTCGACCTGGGCGCGGAGCTCCGCGTTCTCGCGCTCGAGCTGGGTAACCCGGCGTTGCAGCGACTTCGCGTCCGGCGCGGGGTCCTCGCCCTCGCCGGACTGGTCCGGCCGCGGCCGCTTCTTCGCCTCGCGCGCGCGTCGCGCAGCCTGCTTGAGCTCTTCCTTGCCCGCCTGGGCAGCGCTGCGCTGCTCGTCTGCCGGCAGACTGGCGACCGCCGCTGCGGCGCTGAGCGAGATCTCCCCGGCCTTCAGCGCCCCCACCACTTCCGGCGTGGCCTGCGAGTGGATGCGCTCGATCATCAGCACCTGGTTGCTGCTGAGCTTGGCCTCGCGTGCCAGTTCGGCCCGGCTCACCGGGGCGGGGGCATCGTCCCACGGCGGGCGATCATCGGTCTGCGCATCGGCGACATCGGCCGAGCCGGCCTGCTCCACAGCCGCCGTGCGCTGCGCCTGCTGGCGCGCCGCGATGATGTCGCGCTTGCGCAGCGCCAGCACGCCGCGCTGGTAGTCGGACACGCTGCGACGGCCCAGATGCTGTTCGATCATCCACAGATGCACGTCTTCCATCGACTGGAACCGGGTGTTCTGCAGGGTATTGAACGGGATTCCGTGCTTCTGGCAGATGCCGTAGCGGTTGTGCCCGTCGACCAGCACATCACCCCAGAGCACCAGCGCGTCGCGGCAGCCTTCGGCCAGCAGGCTACGCTCCAGGGCCTCGTACTCGTCGCTCGTCAACGGGTCGATGTAGGCCTTGAGTTCTTCCAGGACGACGATGTTCATGCGCTGCGACCGCTTCGGGGGGCGCGCATTGTAGAGGCGACGGTTCCCGGATGCCGAGACCGGGGCAGGCGATCGCCTCGCGGCCGCAGGCAGGCTTCAGGCGGGCCATGCCAGTGCGTGCGCCGGCAGGCGCGCCGAGCGGCCGCTCAGCCGTTCGAACTCGGCGAGGTCGTGAGAGCAGAAGACGTCGACGTCTGCGGCGCTGTGGCGCAGCTCGCGCAGGCGCTGCTGGTTATGCAGACGGGCGCCGCGGTCGAGTTCCATCATCCACTGATAGAAGCGCAGGCCGGGCGGGCACTGCGGCGATGCGTCCATTTCGCGTTCGTGGAAATAGGCGTCCGCCGCAAGCAGGCGCCAGCGCGGGGCGGCGTCGACCGCAATGCCGGCATGCCCATGCGTATGGCCGGGCAGCGGCACCAGCAACACGCCTGGTGGCACGCCCTGGAGATCGGGCACGCCGTCGAAGCCCATCCAGGCCTCGCCTCGGCCCGGCTCGTAGGTGCGCCAGCGACCGCGGCTGGCCCATTGCTGCGGGCGGAAGCGCTGGCGGTCCAGCCAGCTCTTCTGCAGTACCGCGTGATCCCGTTCGCGCGCCAGCATGTGCACGGTCGCCTGCGGGAAGTCGTCGAGGCCGCCGGCATGATCGAAGTCCAGATGCGATAGCAGAATGTGGCGGACATCGGCCGGCTGGAAACCGAGGCGCTGGATCTGGCGTACGGCCGTCATCTCGGCGCGGAATTCGGGGCGCAGCAGGCCGAGGAAGAATGCGCTCAGGCGCGCGCGCGGATGCGCCACGTCGCGCAGCCCCAGCCCGGTATCCACGAGCACGAGGCAGTCCGGTGCTTCGACGAGCAGGCAGTGGCAGGTCAGATGGCCGCGTACGAGGTCATGCGTGCGGCCATCCATCAGGTGCCCGCCGAGCGGGCAGGTGGAGATGCAATTGAGGTGGTGGATCCGCATCGTGGGCGCCTCGCTCTGGCCCGCAGTCTCCGATCGGGGCGATCAGCCATTCGTGATGGCACGGACAACAATTTCAGGCGGTGCTGTTATTGCAGGGAGGCTGAAGCCACCGCCACGGAAGGCGCGAGACACCCAAGCGCCGGCGCCCGGCTGACGCCTGCCCGCTAAAGGCGAGCGTGCGCCCGGCGGGCGGAGCCGGAGCCCGGGCTCAGTGGCGGCGCAGAAGTGGGAAACGGCGGGAGGACTTGGCCGCGCTCCTGGCGATCAGTGCAGCGCAACCCACGGTGATCGCATCCTCGACAGCGCCGGTCGACTTCTGCCCGAAGCGCTGCATCGCGCGGATGCGCATGTTGAACGTCACATAGGCTGCGCCCACCGCGGCGGCGGCGCCGAGCGCTGCGGCCAGCGGACGCTGCTCGCGCGGTGCCAAGGCCATTCCGGCGATGGCGCCGGTCGCGATGCGCGCCAGCATGCCCGCCGCAACGGTACGGTCCGGCGCACTTTCCATCTTGTCGCCGGCGAGCTCGCCTGCCGCCAGCAGCTTGGCGCCGGTGGATGCGAGCCGGTTGCCGAGCAGGCGCGGTGCACCGTTACCGGCCGGCAGGGTGCCGTTGCACGCAGCGTTGGCAACGGCCGCCAGCGGCGTCATCGCGCGCATGCCGGCGACGGCGCCCATCAGGATCGAGTGGATCAGAGCCATCGGAAAACCTCGTGGGACGGGGCGGACCCGGGAAGTGCTTGATCAGGCCAGCGCGGCAGTGAACCCGCCGTCGTCGCGCACCGCGTCGAAACGCAACCGTAGTGCGTGGCCCGACAGGTATTCCTCACGCAACCGTAGTGCGCGGCCCGACAGGTATTCCTCGCCCTCGGACAGGGGCGCGCGGATCGGGACAGCCTTCGCGCCGGCAAAGGCGGCGGCCCACGGCACGCGGGCCCGCGGAGCATGTCGCGGCAAGCCCCTTGTCGGGTCGCAGTTGCAGCTGTGGTGGGGGCACCGCAGCTCGGAACGGGTCCGGTCGCGTGGTTCCAGCCGCGCGCGGTGAACAACCGCTTCAGTGCGCGATCGGCGCCTGGGTGCCGTCGCCGGTGCCTTCCCAGCGCCCGGAGCGCTCCGCCTGCGGGCAGATGCGCAGATAGGTCAAGTAGGCCGCGATCTCCTCCAGGCTCCAGCCAGTCTGGTAGTAGCAGAACGTCGTCGGCGCTGGGCAATACCCCGGGGTGATCGCGGGGATCGAGGTGGCGTAGTCGGGCACCGGAAACCAGGCTTTCGGGGTCTGGTCCAGGCCGTAGCGGCAGAACACGAATGGATCGCCCGCACGCCAGATCAGGCCCTGCTCGCCGGTCTGCGCATGGGCGACCCCGCCCGCCGCGAGAAGGCCCATGGCACACAGGAGGCTGCGCAGTCTCGGAGCGCTCGGCATCGGTCCGGTCCTTCGGAGGGAGCGGTCAGCCTAGACAGCGCGGGGCGGGCGCAGGGCCGGGCATCTGCCGGCGCTGGGGTCAGGCGTCTCCGTGCGCCGGGGTCGGCGGCGTCCGGTCGCCAGCCTTGTCGGCCCACCATGCGCGGCGGGCATCGGAGGCGTGGAAGGTCCATGCCAGGAAACGGCTTTGCTTGTTGCCCTGGGCCATCGGCACTTCGCGGACTTCGCCGGCACCGGCCCTGCGCAGTTCACTGCGCAGGCCCGGCAGGTGCGCAGATTTCGACACCAGGCTGCTGAACCACAGGACCTGATCCGCGAAATCCACGCTTTCGCGAATCATCTTGCGCACGAAGCGGGCTTCGCCGCCCTGACACCAGAGTTCGCCGTCGCGCCCGCCGAAGTTCAGCGGCAGTTTGCGCGAGGCGCGGGGCGGACCGTCCGAGTGCGCGGCCAGGTTGGCGCGCTTGATCCGACCGCTGCGCGAGGCTTCGGTGGCCGAGGAGTGGAACGGGGGATTGCACAGGGTGACGTCGAAACGCTCCTCGCGACGCATGGCGCCGTGGAAGAGATGCCCGCGCAAGGTCTGGGCGCGCAGTTCGATCGCGTCGGTCAGGCCGTTGCCCCGGACGATCGCGTCGGCGATGCGCAGGGCGGTGGGGTCGATGTCGGATCCCGTGAAGCGCCAGCCGTACTCGGCGTGGCCGATCAATGGATAGATCGCATTGGCGCCGGTGCCCAGGTCGAACACGCGCACCGAGGGCCCGCGCGGTGGCTCGCCGCCACAGTCGCTGGCCAGCAGGTCGGCCAGGCCGTGGATGTAGTCCGCGCGGCCGGGCACCGGCGGACACAGGTAGCTCTCCGGGATTTCCCAGTGGGCGACACCGTAGTCGGCCTTCAGCAGTGCCTGGTTGAGGGTGCGCACCGCGCGTGGATCGGCGAAATCGATGCTGGTGTCGCCGGCTGGCGTGCGCAGCAGGTATGGCTTGAGGGCAGGTGACACGCGCGTAAGCCGCTTGAAGTCGTAATGACCCTGGTGACGGTTGCGCGGATGCAGCAGCTGCGGCCTGGCAGAAGACGTGGGATGTGACATGCGGGTATTAGACCGCATTGCGGCTCCGGACGTGCCCGAGCCGCGCTGGCGCCACGCATCGGCGGCCGATTGCATCGACTCGGGGCGTGACATGGCCGCGATCCGCTGCGGAAAATTGATGAATGCCGTGCGGAGATGTTCACGCAGCGCGGCGCGGAGGAAACCGGTGTGAACGCCCGCCGACCAGTCAGTCCATGGGTCGCCGGGTGCAGGGCGCCCATCGGGCGTCTCGCCGCCGAAACTGTTGCCCGCAATTTGCGCGCATCGGGGCTGGCCGGTATCGTGGTCCGCGTTCCATCGTTGCTCACCGTGGGTTTCGCCGGTGCACTCGCAGCACATCCTCCCTTCACTTCCATCCAAGGAGTACATCCATGGACATCGTCGCTGCGCGCGTCGCCACCTTCCACTACACCCTGACCGACGACGACGGCAACGTCATCGACAAGTCGCCAGAAGACCGTCCGCTGTCCTACTTCCACGGCGGCGGCAATATCGTGCCGGGCCTGGAGAATGCACTCGAGGGCCGCAAGGCCGGTGACTCGCTGAAAGTCGATGTGAAGCCTGAAGAAGGTTACGGCCTGCGCAACGACAGCCTGGTCCAGGCCGTGCCGAAGCAGGCGTTCCAGGGCATCGACACCATCGAGCCGGGTATGCAGTTCCAGGCCCACGGCGGCGCCGGCCCGATGCTCGTCACCGTGGTCGAGGTCGGCGAGACCGAGGTCACAATCGACGGCAACCATCCGCTCGCCGGCAAGACCCTGCACTTCGCGATCGAGATCGTGGACGTGCGCGAGGCATCCGAGGAAGAGAAGCAGGTCGGCCAGGTCGCCGGTCTGGGCGAGTAAGTGCCGCGCGCGGCCTGGTCTGCGCCAGGCCGCGCTATGAGCGGGATCACCACGCATGGGCCGCCGCCGTGCGGCGGGGCAGGCGATCACCGCACGCGCCGGCTGGGTGAAAGTCGGCCGGCCGTATAGGTGCATCTGCCGGCGGGGCGATCGATCCCCATGCCGGCGCCGTCCGTCGCGACGGGCGGGCCCGGCACTCGGCGGCCCTCAGGGCTCGCTGGCGTCGAGCGCCATCTGCCAGAAATCCGCCTCCAGCCGCGAGGCCTTGGCGAACAGGGCGGCGAGTTCGTCGAACCTGTTGGCGCCCAGATAGCGCGCGCCGAGGTCGTCGAGATGCCGCGACGCGGCCGCGGCCACGTCCTGATAGGCATCGCTGGCGTATTCGCCGATCCATTCGCGATACGGATGCGCGTGCAGTGCCTCCACTCCCGCCGGTGCGAGCGCGCGGCCGATCTCGGCGTACCCGAGCACGCAGGGCGCCAGTGCGACATGCAGGTCGAGCAGATCGCCGGACATGCCGCAGTCGAGCACGAAGCGGGTATAGGCCACCGTGGCCCGATGCTCCGGCGTTGCCTCGATCCGGGCCGGCGACAGCCCCCAGCGTGCGCACAGGCGCAGGTGCAGGTCGAGTTCCATGTCCACGATCGCCGACAGCCCAGCCTTGGCCGCCCTCAGGTCGGCCAGCGTGCGGCTCTTGTAGGCGGCCAGCGCATTGGCGCGCGCGAACTGGATCAGGAACAGGTAGTCCTGCACGAGGTAACGCCGGAACGCGTGCTCCGGCAGGCTGCCATCCCCCATCGCTGCGACGAACGGGTGGGCGACGTAGCTGCGCCATGCATCCGGCGCGGCGGCCTTGAGGCGCTCGAACAGCGTCATCAGCGGTCGCTCCGTGCGTAGGCGGCATCGAAGAACGCAAGTTCGAGATCCACGGTCCGGCGGAAGAAGTCGGCGGCGCCCGCAGCCTCGTCGGGGCCGACGCGGTCGAGTTCGGCCTGCAGGAAGGCGACGAAATCCGCGAACATCGGGTTGTCGTGCAACGTGATCCACTCGGCGTGCACGAAGCTTTGCGGCAGTGGGCGGGGCGCGCGCTGGGCCCAGTCGAGGTAGAGACCCTCGGCGACATTGAGCACCGCCAGCGTGGCCGCGTAGGAGCGGGTAGCGGCAGCTTCCCGCATGATCGCCTTGAAGCCGGCCGTCGCCTTCGTGTCCGGCGTGCGCATGCGTGCATCCGCGTCGACGCCCAGCGCGTCGAAGGCGCGCAGGAAATAGGTGTTCTCCTCGCCGCTGACCATGCCGGTGAACCGGCCCAGCGTCAGCCGCGATTCGAAGCGGTCGCTGCTGGCGATCGCCGCGCCCAGCAGGACCAGGAAGCTGTCGAGGAAACGGTGGTCCTGGACCAGATAGCGCGCCATCACGTCGTCGGCGACCTCATCGGTGCCCAGTTCGCGGACGAAACGATGCTCGATCGCGCGCGTCCAGGTGGTCTCGCAGGACTGCCGCAGGATTTCGCTGAAACGTGTGGGCATGGGATCTCCGGAACGCGCCGCTGCAGACGCGGCAAGTGCATGGGAAACCGGATTGTGGCGCAGGTGGGGCGGATCAGTCAGGCGCGCTCCGCGTCCTGGCCGACATCGCCTCGCGGCGCCCGGCCTCCCGTTGCGGTGTGCCGGGCTTGGCGGACGAGGCCGTGGATATAGGCCATCTTCTCGACCACCGGCGGCGCCAGCACGAAGGGGTAGATGTCGGCATGGCCCATCGCGCGATTGAGGCTGTTGATCGCCCACGTCAGTGGCAGCCAGGCATCGACCAGGCGATGGATGTCGGCGACGCGGTGGGGATCGAAGGAAATGTCGGTTTCCATCGTCGCATCGTCGGTCACGTCGGGCGCGATGCGGATGCCGAAGGCCGACGCCATCTCCAGCGTGTCGATGATGTGCAGGTAATGCGCCCAGGTTTCGGCCCAATCCTCCCAGGGATGCATCGTCGCGTAGGGACTCACGTGGGCCGCCTGCCAGTCGCCGGGCGCGCCTCGCTCGTAGTAGCGCCGCAGTGCCTGCCCGTAGTCGAGCCGGTCGTCGCCGAACAGGGCGCGGCAGCGGGCGAGCTCGGCCGGCCCGGCATCGCGGACCAGCCGGTCCCAGTAGTAGTGACCGATCTCGTGACGGAAATGCCCCAGCAGTGTCCGGTAGAGCTCGCCCATGGCCAGGCGCGTGGCCTCGCGGACGGCGTCGTCGGCCTCGGCCAGGGCGATGGTGATGTGGCCGTTGTCGTGTCCCGTCAGCACCTTGGCGCCAGTCGCGGGATCGGCAAGGAAATCGAAGGACAGCGGCTGCGGATCCCCGCTGCCGGGCGTGGGAGTGGGCAGCTCGAGACGCAGCAGGGTGTAGAACAGGCGGCGTTTGGCGACTTCGATCCTCTGCCATGCGCCCAGGCGCTCGGGGCTGTCGAGATTGGGGATCGTGCGGTTGTGGCGGCAGGCGCGGCAGTAGGCCTGCGCGTCGTCCGCGGGCAGCAGCCAGTTGCACGCCGAATGCTTGGCATTGCGACAGAAGCGGTAGCGTCGGTCGGGCCGCGCGGCGGTGGTCCAGGCGTCGCCGTCGGGATCGAGCGCCTCCAGGGTCAGGGTTTCGGTGACGAAGCCGAGGGTCTTGCCGCAACGCAGGCACTCGCTGTTCTCGAAGTAGAGCACCTGCTCGCAATGCGAGCACTTGAAGAGTTGCATCGCAGGGTCGCTCCGGGATCAGGCCGCGTGGCCGAGGTCTTCGTCGAAGCCGGGTCGATCGTCGAGATCCGCCCATACCCGCAGCGACAGCGTGCGCAGGGGCCGATAGCTGGTCAGGAAGGCCACGTCGGCAGCGTCGCGGCCATATGCGATCACCACACGACCGCCGCGCGGCGCGGACTGGGTGGCGTCGAAGGTGTACCAGCTGCCGCCGAGGTAGGCCTCGAACCAGGCATGCATGTCCATCGGCTTGAGATCGTGCAACCAGCCGACCACCATGCGTGCGGGAATGTCGAGCGCACGGCACAGCGTGATGCCCACATGGGCGAAGTCACGGCAGACGCCGGCCCCTTCGGCCAGCGTGGCCTGGGCATCGGTACTGGCGTTGCTGACACCGTAGCGATACTCGAGGTGCGTTGCGATCCATTGCCGGATCGCTTCGGCCTGCGCGTAGCCCGGCGCGGCGGCGCCCACGATGTCGCGTGCGCGCGTCCACATTGCCGCCAGATCCGAGGGGCAATAGCGACTGGGCAGCAGGAACTGCAACGTCTCGGCCGGCAATGCCGCAGGGTCAACCGCGGGTGCCCCACGGGCCACGCGGATGTCGGGCGTGGTCTCGACGGTCGCATCGATGCGCAGCCGGGTGAGGCCCTCGGGCAGCACGAAACGCTGGCAACGGTTTCCGAAGCTGTCCACGTGCTCGTCGAAGCCCAGGCTGCGCTCGAAGCCCGGGCGCCCGTTGACCTGCCATCGTGCCGATCCGTCGCGCGGACAGAGCATCGCGATGACCGGGCTGGCCGCATCGGTTTCGATCGAGAGTTCGCAGCCAGCCTGGACGCGCATGCGGAAGAGTTCCTGAAGGTGCGCCAGACTAGGCGCGCGATCGTGCAGCCGACGTGGAGGCACGGAGCGCTATTGCCCAGGGCGCGCTGAATTCCGGAGCATTCCGCGAGTCGCGGTGCAGGGACGGGCGTACGCCGGGTGCACGAAAAAGCCGGCCCATGGGCCGGCTTGTCGTACACGCGATGTGCAAATGGTGGGCGGTACAGGGATTGAACCTGTGACCCTTGCCGTGTGAAGGCAATGCTCTACCGCTGAGCTAACCGCCCGGATCTCTCGGAGCGTCCACATGTTTCCGGACCGTCTCCGCTGCGCCGGCCAACAAGGGCGGCGCGATCGGGACGCGAATTCTACGGGCGATTGCGCGCGGCGACAAGCGTCTGGAACAAGATCGGCCTCGGGGCGCACGCAGTGCGGCCCGCCATAGAGTCTCAGAAGCTTCGGCACTGCCGGAAGCGGGTCGGCTGATCGCTGTTCGCCGGCGGCGTGAGCTGCAGGCGCGATGACGTGAGATCGGGATGGCGCAGGACCAGCGCACAGACCGCATCGACGGTGGCCTGGTCGTCGACGCGGGCAACGAACACCTGCAGGGTCGAGCCGGTGATCCAGATCGCGCGATCCACGCCGGGCAGCGTGACCAGTGCGCGCGCAAGGTCGCTGCGCTGCTGCTCCACCGGCGCAGGGGGCGGAGCCTCGATGCGCACCGGCTCGGCGGGGGCACTGGTTTCCCCGGCTGCCGAAGGCGTCGCAGCCGGCTCGGGGGCGGGCAGGGCAAGGTACGTCGCAACGCCCGCCAGCAGTGCGAACAACCATCCCAGCAACACGCGCTGACGGGCGACCGCACCGGTCTTCGCGCGGATGGCTTCGAGTTCGTCGGCCGGCATCAGGTCGCGCAGTTCGGGCCAAAGGGTCGCGCCATCGAGCAGCTCGATACGCTGTTTTCCGGCCGCCCTGCGGGCTTCATCGTCGATCCGCCCCTGGGTCACCAGGAACCCGCCGGCGGCGCTCTTGAGCAGCACCTCGCTCGACAGCGCCTGGACCGCGTTGCGGCCGAGCAGATAGGTCGATCCGTGTTTGCATGACAACAGCCAGCGTGCGCCATCGCGCTCGAGCATGTAGTCGCGGTCCCCGGACACGTCCTCGCGATCGACCACCTGCACATAGCCCCGGCGCCGCAGTGCCTGGAGCACCATGCCGATGAAGCCGCGCCAGGAAATCGCCGACAGCGCGACGATGCCGGCGGCGGCCTCGTCGCGGCGGCGCTGGAAGCCGAGAAAATAGAAGGAAATCGCGAATCCGATGACGATTGCCACCCCGATCGCGCCAAGCCACTGCGTGGTCATGCCGGTGTCCGTGTACACGTGCAGCCGCGAAGAATAGCCGAGCGCGATCTGAACGATGCGTGCTTGCGCAGGCGTGCACGCGAACGCGGCGCCGCGAATGCACGCCGCCGCTTACCTCTTGCAGTCGATGCCTGCTGGCGTCGGATCGGAACGGCCTGGCCGTCGCGGCGGCGTGGATCGCTCAGAATTTTTCGGCCAGGATGCGGCGGATCTCGGCCTCGATGGGCCCCTGCATCGCCGAGAGCAGAAAGCCCAGTTTCGCGGTGACGTGCAGCTGGTCGGGCTGCAGCGCGATCGCACCGTCCACGCCAGAGCGACTGAAATTGAGCCGGTCGCCTTCCCATCCGTACTTCATGTCGAAGCGTTCGGAGAGCTTCTTCGCCACCGCCTCGACGGCGCTGCGGGCGTCTGCCGGAGGCAGGGAGTGGGGGTGGATGATGTCGATGCCTGCCATGCGCGTCTGCCGGTGTCGTGGGCGCATATTGTGCGTCGCGCCTCCGCATCGACCAAGTGAGCGTGCGGCAGTCATGTGGGCCCGTGCTAGATTGCCGCCGCATGACCGCGCTCAAGCTGCGTTTCCCGACCCCCGACCAAGCCGATCTCCCGCTGGATATCGGCGTGCACTGCATCGGCCGTGGCGCGCGTGGGAACCTGGCGGTTGTCTCCGAAGGCGAGGCGCCGAGCGTCCGCTTCAACGTCGACCGTCGTGGCGTCTGGCTGTCGGTCGGCGAGGGCGTCGGCGGTGTGCACGTCAATGGTCGGCAGATCCGGCGCATGGCGATGCTGCGGACCGGGGACGCGATCTTCGTCGATGGCCTCGAGCTCCGGCTGGTCTCGGCCGTGCCGGTCGCCGAGCGTGCTGTCGCGCCGCATTCCGCTGACGCGACGCTCGATGCCGCCGAAGACGGGCCCGATCCGCGCATCGTGTTGCGCGGCGTGGGTGGGCGCTATCACGGCCGCAGCTTCACCCTCGACCACCCGAAGCTCGTCGGCCGCCACGCGGAGGCCGACATCCGCATCGACGAGCCGGGCTTCGCCGACCGGCATGCCCGGCTCGAGCGCGTCGGCGCCCTTGTACGCCTGACCGGTCTGGACTCGGCCGACGGCAGCCTCGTCAACGGAGAAGCCGTGCGCGACGGCTTGCTGCTGGCCGGCGACCAGGTCGTGTTCGATGCGCATCATCGATTCGTCGTCGAAGCGCCGGCGCGTCCAGCGCACACGGGCGGCTACGACCGCGTGCCCGACCCGCAGCCGCTGATCGACGATGGAATTGCGCGGCAACGTGCTGGTCTTCCGCTGCCCTGGCTGCTTCTGGCGGCGGCGGTACTGGCAGGGCTGCTCGCGGCGCTGCTGCTGTTCGGCGCTGCCTGAGGGCGCGAGGGGGAATTGCAGGCCGCCAGCACGCAGCGGGCGCCTGGATCAACCCGCGCGCGCGTCCACGCGCCGCTGCCCCTGGTGCGTCATCGCGCGCCGGCGCAGTGCTTTCCAGGCGCGCCAGCCCAGCAGGAGCGCGAGGATGCCGGCGTAGAGCGCGGGTTCGCGCCAGTCGGACTTCACGATCCACCAGAAGTGCAGGACCGCCAGCGCTGCGATGAGGTAGATCGCCCGGTGCAGCCGACCCCAGTTGCGCCCGAGTCGCTTCATCCAGCCCTTGGTCGACGTGATCGCCAGGGGCACCAGCAGCAGCCACGCCAGGAAGCCGACGGTGATGAAGGGGCGTCGTGCGATCTCGGTCGCGACCTGCGAAAGGTCACCGACCAGGTCGAGCGCCAGCCAGACCCCGAAGTGCAGGCTCGCATAGACGAAGGCGTAGAGACCCAGCATCCGCCGGAAGCGCAGCGGCGCCGGCCAGCCGGTGAGCTGGCGCAGCGGGGTGATCGCCAGCGTGATCAGCAGCAGTCGCAACGCGCCGATGCCGAGCTCGTGTTCGATCGCGACCACCGGCTCGGCGCCGAGCGCGTCGACATTCGCGCCGCCCAGCACCAGCCAGACGCGCCAGGCGAGCCAGGCGAGCGGCGCCAGGCATGCCAGATGCACGAGTACCTTGGCCGCAACGATGCCGCCAGGTGTCGCGCGCCGAGGCTGCGCCGCCGCCGCACGGGTCAATACCACTTGCGCAGGTCCATCCCCGAATACAGCGACGCCACCTGATCGGCATAGCCGTTGAAGGGGCGTGTCTCGATCCGGTTCGCCAGCAGGCGGTTGCCGGTGCCGGCGATCCGCCGTTCGGTCTTCTGGCTCCAGCGCGGATGGTCGACGGCCGGATTGACGTTGCTGAAGAAGCCGTACTCCGACGGCTGCAGATCGTTCCATGCGGTGCTGGGCATCCGCTCGACGAACTGGATCGAGGCGATCGACTTGATGCTCTTGAAGCCGTATTTCCACGGCACCACCAGCCGCAGCGGCGCACCGTTCTGCTGCGGCAGCGGCTTGCCGTACAGGCCGGTGGCAAGAAAGGCGAGGGGGTGCATGGCCTCGTCGATCCGCAGGCCTTCGCGGTACGGCCAGCGGATCGAACGGAAGCGCAGCCCGGGCATCTGCTCGCGATCGGCGAGCGTGGTGAACGCGACGTATTTTGCATTCGCGTTCGGTTCGAACTTGCGCAGCACCGATGCCAGCGGAACGCCGTCCCAAGGGATCACCATCGACCAGCCCTCGACACAGCGCAGCCGGTAGATCCGCTCCTCGCTGGCGATGCCGCGAAGCAGGTCCTGCAGCGACACGCGGCCGGGCTTGGCGCATTCGCCGCCGACCTCGACCGTCCATGGCGAGGTGCGCAAGGTCTTTGCCGCGCTCGACGGATCACCCTTGCCCGTTCCGAACTCGTAGAAGTTGTTGTACGTGGTGATGTCCTCGAAGCGGGTCAGCGGCTCCGCGGTGCGGAATCCGCTGCTCGCCTGCGCGGACGTGACGCGGGTGGTGCTGGCCGGCGGCGGCTCGGCCTCGGCGCATCCCGCAAGTCCGAGCGCCGGCGCCGCCGCCATCAGGGCCAGCAGGCGGCGGCGATCGCGATAGACCGCCTCTTCGGTGATGTCCGCCGCCCGGATCCGCAACGCATCGCGCAATGACATGGGTGCTCCTCGGCGCGGGCGCGCCCGTTGTGGACCGGTCGACATACGTTGCCAGCGCAACCATTGCGGGCACGTCAAACTGTTGCGCTGCGGCATACTTGCCGACCCTGACCATACGTCCTGTGGAGTCTGCAATGACGCGCGCGTACAACTTTGCTCCGGGACCGGCCGCGCTGCCTGAAAGCGTGCTGAAACAGGCGCAGGCGGACATGCTCGAATGGGGCGATGCCGGCGCGTCCATCGTAGAGATGAGCCATCGCGGCCCCGAGTTCATGGAGGTCGCCACGCGAGCCGAAGCCGATCTTCGCACGCTGCTGGGCGTGCCAGACGACTATGCGGTGTTGTTCATGGCGGGCGGCGCGACCACGGCGCAGGCGCTGCTGCCGCTGAACTTCGCCAGTGACGGCGACACGGTCGACTACGTGGTTACCGGTCACTGGGGCAAGACCGCACTCAGGCAGCTGACGCCGGCGGTCCGGATCAACATCGCGGCCAGCGGCGAGGAAGGCGGGTATCGCTCGATTCCCGCGCGCGAGTCCTGGCAGTTGACGCCCGGCGCGGCTTACGTGCATGTCACCGCCAACGAGACCATCCACGGGGTCGAGTACCGGCCGGCCTGGGGAGCGGTCCCGCCCGATACGGGCGATGTGCCGCTGTTCGCGGACTTCAGTTCCAGCATCGCGTCCGAGCCGATCGACATCTCCCGCTACGGCGTGATCTATGCCGGCGCGCAGAAGAACCTCGGCCCGGTCGGCATCTCCGTCGTCATCGTGCGCCGTGATCTGCTCGCGCGCGCCGGCCAGCCGCGCGCCGATATCTTCAACTACAGCTCCCACCTCGCGAACGGCTCGATGCTCAACACCCCGCCGACGTGGAACTGGTATGTCGCCGGTCTGGTGTTCCGCTGGATGCTCGACGAGGGCGGCACCGCCGAGTTCGACCGTCGCAGCGACGAGAAATCGGCGCTGCTCTACGGCGCGATCGATGGGTCCGGTGGCTTCTACCGCAACGAGGTCGATCCGGCGGTGCGCTCGCGCATGAACGTGCCGTTCTTCCTCGCTGACGACACCCGCAACGCGGCGTTCCTGGAGGGTGCGCGCGAGGCGGGACTGATCGGCCTCAAGGGCCACCGCGTGCTCGGCGGCATGCGCGCCTCGATCTACAACGCGATGCCGGTCGAGGGCGTCCGCGCGCTCGTCGCCTACATGCAGGATTTCCAGAAGCGCAATGGCTGATACGAAGAAGAGGACACGGGCGGCTTCCGGAGCGACGAAGCCGACGGCAGGGGTCGAAGCTGCAAAGGCCGCGGCCACCGCAGGCATCGCCAAGCCCGATCTCGACGCGGTACGGGCGCAGATCGACGGCATCGACCGCCAGATCCAGACCCTGATCGCCGAACGCGCGCAGTTCGCGCGCCAGGTCGGCAAGGCCAAGGGCAAGCTCGCCGCGGCCGTCGATTACTACCGCCCCGAACGCGAGGCCCAGGTGCTGCGCCGCGTGGTGGACCGCAACGACGGCCCGCTTTCCGATGCCGAGCTGGTGCGCCTGTTCCGCGAGATCATGTCGGCCTGCCTGGCCCAGCAGGAGCCGCTGAAGATCGGATATCTCGGGCCCGAAGGCACGTTCTCGCAGCAGGCCGTGCACAAGCAGTTCGGCCATTCGGCCAAGGGGCTGCCGCTTGCGAGCATCGAGGAAGTGTTCGACGAGGTCGCCGCGGGCCATGCCGACTTCGGCGTGGTGCCGGTCGAGAATTCCGGGCAGGGCACCATCCAGTCCACGCTCGACATGTTTCTCACTTCGCCGCTGAAGATCTGCGGTGAAGTGGAGCTGCGCGTGCACCAGTACCTGCTGTCGCGCACGGGGCACATCGAGGACATCGAGCGCGTGTACTCGCACGGCCTGTCGCTGGCCCAGTGCAAGCAATGGCTGCGCGAGAACCTGCCCGGCGTCGAGAAGCATGCCGTGGTCAGCAATGCCGAGGCGGTGCGCCGGGCCAAGAAGTCCGACGACGCTGCCGCGATCGCCGGCGAGAACGCCGCGCACGTCTACGGCATGCAGGTCATCGCGGGTCCTATCGAGGACCGCAGCGACAACACCACGCGCTTCCTGGTGATCGGTCGCGGCGCGTTCCCGCCGTCGGGCAACGACCGCACTTCGTTGATGGTCTTCATCCGCGACCAGCCAGGCGCGCTGTACCGCATCCTCGAGCCGCTGGCACGACGCGACATCAGCATGAACCGCATCGAGTCGCGTCCGGCTCACGGGGCGCTGTGGCAGTACGCGTTCTTTATCGAGGTCAACGGCCATGTCGACGAATCGCCATTGAAGGACGCGCTGGGCGAGATCGACGCGTTCGCCGGGGAAGTCCGTGTACTCGGCTCCTATCCGGTCGCAGTGCCATGAGCGAAGCGTCATGGACCGCGGCTCCGGGCGCGCCGCTGCGTGGCGAAGTGCGGGTGCCGGGCGACAAGTCGGTTTCGCACCGCGCGATCATGCTGGCGTCGATCGCCGACGGCACCTCGCGCATCGATGGGTTTCTCGAGGGCGAGGATGCGCGCGCGACCGAGGCGATCTTCCGCAGCCTCGGCGCGGGGATCGAGGCGCCCGAGCCGGGCGTGCGCATCGTGCACGGCGTCGGCATCGACGGACTGCGGCGCGCCGACGGACCCCTCGACTGCGGCAATGCGGGCACCGGCATGCGCCTGCTCGCCGGCCTGCTCGCAGGCCAGGCCTTCGACAGCACGCTGATCGGCGACGCTTCGCTGTCGAAGCGCCCGATGCGGCGGGTGACCGGGCCGCTGGCGGCCATGGGTGCACGCATCGAGACTGGCGCGGGTGGCACGCCGCCGCTGCGGATCCACGGCGGTCAAGCACTGCGCGGCATCGAGTTCGACAACACGCTGGCCAGTGCGCAGGTCAAGTCTTCTCTGTTGCTCGCAGGGCTCTATGCCGACGGCGAGACGGTCGTGCACGAACCGCGTCCCACCCGCGACTACACCGAGCGCATGCTCGCCGCCTTCGGCTGGCCTGTCGACTTCGCACCCGGCCTCGCACGGCTGCGCGGCGGCTATCGCCTGCAAGCGACCGATGTGCGCGTGCCGGCGGATTTCTCGTCCGCGGCATTCTTCCTGGTCGCCGCGTCGATCGTGCCCGGTTCGGATCTGCTGCTGCGCCGCGTCGGCATGAATCCGCGCCGTACCGGCCTGCTGCATGTGCTGCGCCTGATGGGCGCGGACATCGTGGAGGCCAACGTGGGCGAGGAGGGCGGCGAACCGGTTGCCGACCTGCGCGTGCGTCATGCGCCGCTGCGCGGCATCGATGTGCCCGAGCAGCACGTGCCGGACATGATCGACGAGTTTCCGGCACTGTTCATCGCCGCTGCCTGCGCGGCCGGGGTGACCCGGGTGACTGGCGCGGAGGAGCTGCGGGTCAAGGAGTCGGACCGGATCGCGACCATGGCCGCAGGCCTGCGCGCACTCGGGGTCGCGATCGAAGAGGCGCCTGATGGCGCGAACATCGCCGGGCGTGCGGATGGCTTTGCCGGCGGCCGCGTCCACAGTCATGGCGACCACCGCATCGCAATGTCCTTCGCGATTGCCGGCCAGCGTGCTCGCGGACCGGTGATCATCGACGACACCGCCAACGTCGCAACTTCGTTTCCCGGATTCGTGACGATGGCGAAGGCCGCCGGCTTCGGTCTGCGCGAGGACTGACCGCGCGGCGGGGGCGCGTGCGCCCATTGCCTGGCGTAGATGCCTCGCGAGGCTGTATCGCAGCTGCACGAAAAACGCCCGCACCTTGCGATGCGGGCGTTGCGGCTCGCGCGTCGGGGTCGAGCGGTCAGCGCGGTTGCTGGAGGCTGAAGTCGATCGGCACCCGGACTTCGCTCGCTATCGGCTTGCCTCCCTTGATGGCGGGTTCGAATTTCCAGGAGCGCACGGCCTGCTGCGCGGCGCGATCCAGATCGCGCGATCCACTGCGCTCGGCGATGCTGACGTCAGTGGCATTGCCGTCCGCGTCCACCTGCACCAGCAGCGTCAGCGAGCCTTCCTCACGATTGCGTGCGGCGGCTGGCGGATAGGGAATCTCCGGTTGCGCGGTGGGGCGCGCCGCGCGGTCGGCCGGCTGTGCAGGGGGCCGTGCAGGCGCCGGGGCGCTGCGGGTCGGGCGGCTCTCGGGTTCACGTTCCGCGACCGGTGCATCCGGGTCGCCGATGATCGGCGTCGGCGGCAGTTCGACCGTTTCACGAGCGCTCCGCTGCGTCAGCGCATACCAGCCGATCAGGACGAGGAGGGCCAGCAGCAGGATCCACAGGAGCGGGCTTGAGCGCTTGCGCCGGCGATCCCGGTCGTGGGGCGGGGGATCAGCGGGACGCTGGGCCGGATCGTACATGGCGCACCCTATTGTGAATGGGAGGGATGAGGCTCCCATGCAATGCGTGGATGCGGCGTGCAGCTTCGCGCTTATCCGCCCTCGGGGACGAACGAAAACGGGATGCGAAGCTCGCCCGGCACCGGCTGGCCGTCGCGCATGGCCGGCTCGAACCGCCAGCGCCGAGCGGCGCTCATGGCCGCGCGGTCGAGGCGTGGATGCTGACTGCTGCTGACCAGCTCGACATCGGTGACGCGCCCGTTCGCGCCGACCCGTACCAGTACCACCACGTCACCGCGTTCGCCGCGGCGCAGCGATGCCCGGGGATACTGCGGCGACGGGCTCGAGATCGGGCGTGGGTCGCTGGAAGCCGCGCGGACCGGTGCCGCTGCCGCAGGCGCAGGCGTGGGCGGCGTCACGGCCGCTGCCGGCGCGGCGGGCGCGCCGGATTGCGGCAGCTCCCTGTCCATCGCGACCGGCGCGGCGCTGCCGGGCGCACCCGCGTAGTCGAATCCGCGCTCTGCAGTGGCGGCCGCTGGCAGCGGTGCGGGGAGCTCGTTCAGCACCTGCTCCGACCCCATCTCGCCATTCGCGTCGCCGCCGTCATCCCGCGCAGGCCCGCGACCCATCCACACGCTCATGAACAACAGCAGGCCAAGACCGCATGCCCCGAGCACGATCCACCATGCGTGACCTCTGGGCATCGCGTCGCGCATGACGCGACGCAGGCGGGTGGTGATCGGCAGTGGAGCGGGCATCATCGGCATCTCGGGGGCGGCGCCGCATTCTTGCATACGGTTTCCCGCCGCCAGGCGCGCCCGCTGCGAACGCGTGCGGGGATGATCCGGGCGATAATGCCGGTCCGCTCAGCGATAGACGAACAGCCGCCATGCTCGATCCGAACCTTCTGCGCCAGCACCTCACCGAGACCGCCACGCGCCTGCGCGAAAGCCGCGGATTCGAATTGCCGGTCTCGCGCATCGAATCTCTCGAGACCGAGCGCAAGCAGATCCAGGTGCGCACCCAGGAGCTGCAGAACCTGCGCAACACCCGCAGCAAGGCGATCGGACAGGCCAAGGCCAAGGGTGAGGATGTCGCCCCGCTGCTGGCCGAGGTCGCCGGGTTCGGTGACGAGCTCAAGGCCAGCGAGGCGCGGCTCGAGGCGATCCAGGCCGACATCGAGGCGATCGTGCTCGGCGTACCGAACCTTCCCGATCCCGGCGTGCCGGTGGGGCGCGACGAGTCCGACAACTTCGAGCAGTCGCGCTGGGGCACGCCGCGCAGTTTCGACTTCACGGTGCGCGACCACGTCGAACTCGGCGAGCGCCATGGCTGGCTTGACGCCGAGGCCGGGGCCAAGCTCAGCGGCGCACGCTTCACCGTGCTGCGCGGCAAGCTGGCCCGCCTGCACCGCGCGCTCGCGCAGTTCATGCTCGACCTGCATACACAGGAGCATGGCTACGAGGAAACGAGCGTGCCGCTGATCGTCAATGCCGAGACCATGCGCGGCACCGGTCAGCTGCCCAAGTTCGAGGACGATCTGTTCGCGACGCCGTTCGGCGATGAAACGCGTTACCTGATTCCGACGGCCGAAGTGCCGCTGACCAATATCGTGCGCGATGTGATCGTCGATGCCGAGCGCCTGCCGCTGCGCATGAGCGCGCATTCGCTTTGCTTCCGCTCCGAGGCGGGCAGCCACGGCCGCGACACCCGCGGCATGATCCGCCAGCACCAGTTCGAGAAGGTCGAGATGGTGTCGGTGGTGCGCCCGGAGGACAGCGATGCCGAACTCGAGCGCATGACCCGCTGCGCCGAGACCGTGCTCGAGAAGCTCGGCCTGCCATACCGCAGGATGCTGCTGTGCACCGGCGACATGGGCTTCGCTGCGCGACGCACCTACGATCTCGAGGTATGGCTGCCTTCGCAGCAGACCTACCGCGAGATCTCATCGTGCTCGAACACGGGCGATTTCCAGGCCCGCCGCATGCAGGCGCGCTGGCGCAACCCCGAGACCGGCAAGCCCGAGCCGGTGCACACGCTCAACGGCTCGGGCCTGGCCGTGGGCCGCACCTTGATTGCGGTGATGGAGAACTTCCAGGCCGCGGACGGCAGCATCGAAGTCCCGGCGGTGCTGCGCCCGTATATGGGTGGCGTAGAGCGTCTCGACTGATCCCATCAGGGGCCGCCTGATCGCAGGCCCTCGAGGCCGCGCGACCGGCAGCGCGTCTGTTGCACTGGTGGAATATGCGTGGTGGAATGCTGGGGATTGTTCTGAAGGCAGGGCTTCCCGATGCAGGATCTCAATGATCTCTACTATTTCGCGATGGTCGTCGAGCACGGCGGCTTCGCGGCCGCCGAGCGCGCGCTCGGGATTCCCAAGTCACGCCTGAGCCGGCGCATCAGCCAGCTGGAAACGGAGCTGGGCGTGCGCCTGCTGCAGCGCTCGACGCGGCGCTTCGCGGTGACCGATGTCGGCCAGAGCGTGTTCCGCCACGCGCAGTCGATGCTCGCCGAGGCCACGGCCGCGCGCGAGGTGGTCGATCGCCTGAGCGCCGAGCCCCGCGGGCTGGTGCGCGTCAGCGTTCCGGTGAGCATCGCCCAGCAATCCATTCCGCAGATGCTGCCGGAGTTCCTTGCGCGTTATCCGCAGGTACGCGTGCAGTTGCACGTCAGCAACCGGCGCGTCGATGTCATCAACGAAGGTTTCGACGTGGCGGTGCGGGTGCGCTCCAAGCTCGACGACGACGGCAGCCTGGTGATGCGCAGCTTCGGCCAGATCCAGGAGCTTCTGGTGGCCAGCCCCGCTTACCTCGATCGCATGGGGCGACCGAAGGATCCCGACGAGCTCGGCCAGCACACGACCATGAGCATGGGCGAGGACGAGGTGAAGCAGCGCTGGGATCTGCAGGCCAACGACGGTACCACCCGCCGCGTCGAACTCAAGCCGCGCGTCGCCGGCTTCGATTTTCCGATGCTGATGGCGCTGGCCAAGCAGGGCCTCGGCATCACGATGCTGCCCGAGACGTTGTGCGCCGAAGCGGTGCGCAATGGCGAACTCGAAGTGGTGCTGCCGGACTGGCATCTGCCGCAGGGCATCGCACACGCCGTATTCGCGTCGCGTCGCGGCCTGTTGCCGGCGGTACGGGTCTTCATCGATTTCCTCGCCGAAAAGTTGCCGCCCCTCATCGAAGCCTCGAGTCTCGACTGCCGCAACTGCGACAGACGGCCGGTGGCAGGCGCGGTCCCGCCGCCCAGTATCTCGGGCGAAGCGGTGCGTGCGACAATGGCCTGACTCCGACGCGCTGCGCACGCGTACATCGGGACGTCGCCCTCAAGCGGTGATCGGTCCTGTTGCGTGCCTGCAGCAAGGGCGGGGCATTGAACATCGGAGAGATGGCCGAGTGGTTTAAGGCAGCGGTCTTGAAAACCGCCGAAGGGTCAAACCTTCCGTGGGTTCGAATCCCACTCTCTCCGCCAATCCGTCTTCCTTCTTTTTCTGGGCGGCAGGTGCGGAGTAGGTTGCTCAGTAGGATCTGGGATCGACACCTGTCGGCAATGCCGGGGCAGATGACCTCAAGGAGGAGGGATGGGCGTCAGGCAGAGCGCATGCCATGGTCCGCGCGGACCTGGTTCAACGCTTCCCGGCCCGGTCGACGGGTCAGGCGAAGCTGGAGGCTTTCCAGGGCAGAGGGCTGGCGGCTCTGAGTCAGTGGCTCGGCGGGCCACTTGCCCCAAGCGGTGCATGCGATTCCCCGGACAGTGGGTGGCGCGGCGCACGTCTGGTCGGCAGCTGGTCTCTGCGACCGGTTACGCCGCCGGTATGACCGCTTTGACGGCCCACTAGGCTTCGCGCCATGCCCAGGCCGGGACCGCAACGGCTGGAACCGTCGGATTACCCGGCGCGTGCAGTGAGTGCGCTCGTTTCCGTACTGATCGTCTCGATGATGCTCTGGTTTCTGCTTCAGGACGGGCGCTACGCAGCCCGGAGCACAGCGGGTCTGAAGCTCGAGTTCGTTGTTTCGCACGTTGAAGTTCCGCAGCAGGCAGGAGCGCCTCCGGTCCGCGTGGAGCCTGCGCATCGGGCCGACGCGTCCAAGCGTGGGCTCGGCAATCAAGGAGTTCGCCCGACCGGAGCTGCACCGTCGGTTCCAGAGTCTGCTGCCGCACGTGTTTCTGATCCGAGCGTCGATGGCGCGGATACGCGCATCGAGATCGACTACTCGGGTTGGGCGCGGTCAGTCGAAGGGATCGAGTTCTCGCAGCGGCGCTTCCTGGAGGAGGGCCGGGCCCGAGGCTCGCGGCCAAACAGTTTCAGGATGAGGCGAAGCATCACCGGGCGCGACCTCGTCAGAGGCTTCGCAATGCTGGCCGGGCTCTGGCCGCCGGGGATACACCGACGATCCATGTCCCACACTTCGCAGGACGGTCGAGCAGATCTACAACTCCGATGCGCCAAGGGATGCGGCATTCATGAAAGACGCGCTCGAGGCCCGTGACCGGTTTTGCAGCTGACATCGCCGCCTCCTCCCAAGGGCTTCGTTTCGAATCGCTCAGGCAGACAGTCGTGCGCCATCTCCAGGCGTGTGAGCAGGTGGCATGGTCGAACCCATGTACGACTCCAGCTTTGGATCTGTGGCGCCAGGCAGGCAACGCCGCGACCCAGTGGCGATAGCGCGGCGCGATGGAGCATCAGCGCCGGATGCCGGATGCCGGCATAGGACGTGACGCAACTCCAGATGCAGTCAGCGGTAGCGCTCCAGCGCCTACCCGCAATGACCAGCAGGCAGACTTCCTGGCGCCACCGCTGTGGCAGGCCGGGACGGTGAATGCGGGGACGCCGACCGACCGGGTTGCACTGTCCGCGCGGTCATCTTTCTGCACGGGATTTCATCAACAACAATACTGACTTACCAGCGGTCAGGAACGGCCCGGCAGGACTGGCGCGGAGCACGGCGCGGGCGCAGGATCAGCTGGCCGGCAGCGGGCCGGCCCAACGAGACTCCACCATGGCGACGAAGAACGAACAGACGAGCCCCAAGGCTGTGACTGCGGCCTCGAAAGCGCCGAAGGACAAGGGCTCCAAGACTGCGTCGAAATCCACGGGTGATTCGGCAATGGCGCAGAACCCGTACAAAAGCAGCAAGAAGTAGCGCCTTCGGCGGGGCCGCGCGCCCCGCCGTTCGAACACGCGCGTGAGGCCGCTGCAGCGCTTCGTCCATTGAAGCGACCAGAAGACTCCCGCCCCCAGCCCGTGAGCCCGAGTGCTGGCGCCTGATCGCTACCGGTTTCAGTTGTCCCGCGGCTCATGATGTCGCAGGAAGCCCTGACCCACCGTCGGGGCTTCTTCGCTTCTGCCCTCTGGTTCCGGTTCGAGCCTCGATGCCTGCTGGCTGCGTTGTGCGAGCACATTCTTGCCGGGGGAATTCATGCGCTCGTTTCACCTCTGGGCCTGCGGGCCCCCTCGGACAACCCAAGCACAGTCCGCATGCTCGCCGCGCCTCTTCACCCGGCACAGCACGGCGGCCTTGTAGGCTCTCGCCTCCAGGCGACAAGCTCATGCGACTCGAGGCCACGATGCGCCATCCGTCCGTCGTCCTGCCCACAGCCAGGCAACAGATGAAGCTGTCGCGCTTCATCCAGGAAAACATGGACGAGCTCCTGTCGGAGTGGAACGCGATTTCGAGCTCGTATGCACCCTCGGGATCAGGAGCCAGCCTGGGGCTGGGTCGTCATGCCGAGCAGATCCTGTCGGCCATCGCGGTCGACATGGAAACCGGATCCAGCGAGACCGGGCAGCAGGCGCGTGAGGGCGCGCGGGGTGACATCACCGAGGCCCGTGGGTCGGCGGCGGCGGTCTACGGCGCGGTGCGGCACGGAGACGATCTCTCGGTGTCCCAGTTGGCCGCTGACTACCGTGCGCTGCGCGCGACGGTCCTCAAGGCCTGGCTGCAGACGGGCGAGCCGCGCGACGCGGAGCGAAGCCCGCAGATACTGCGTTTCAACGACACGCTCGACCAGGCCTTCGGAGAGTCGCTGGTCGCCTACGATGCCCAGGCCCGGCGGCAACGGGCGAAGTCCCAGGCCGCGCTGCGCGAGAGCGAGGCGCGCTACCGGGGCATCGTCAACACGGCGCTGGACTACGCGATCTTCACGACTGATGCGGCCGGCATCATCGAAAGCTGGCCGCCGGGCGCCGAGGCCGTGTTCGGGTGGACTCCGGAGGAGGCGATCGGCAAGCACGCGGAGATCACCTTTACCGAAGAGGACCGCGCCGCCGGTGTGCCCGCTGAGGAAATGCGCGTCGCCCAGGCTGAAGGCGTCGCGGCGGATGTGCGTTGGCACGCATGCCGCGATGGCAGTCGCGTCTTCATCGATGGCGCCACGCGGCCCCTCATCGACGCCTGCGGAGATACGAGCGGCTTTCTGAAGGTAGGTCGTGACACCACGGAGCGCAAACACTGGGATGAGCGGCAGCAGGTGCTGCTTCGCGAGCTGCAACACCGCACGCGCAACCTCATGGCGGTCGTGTTGACCATATTCGACAAGACGCGTCGCAGCAGTCCCGACGTCCACGTCCTCGCGAAGTCCTACACAAGCCGGCTCGGCGCACTTGCCCGAGTACAGGGCCTGCTCTCGCGACTGCAGGAAGGGGACCGGATCGCTTTCGATACGCTCGTGCGCGCGGAGCTCTCGGCCATGGGCGCGCTGGACGAGGCCGGGAACAGTGAACGGGTGGAGCTCTCGGGCCCGTCCGGGGTCTACCTGCGCTCCGGCACGGTCCAGACGTTCGCGCTGGCCCTGCACGAACTCGCCACCAATGCGTTGAAGTACGGAGCACTGGCCCAGGAGCAGGGCAGATTGTCGCTGCGCTGGCGTGCGATGCGGCTGGACGGCCACCCGTCCCTGCATATCGAGTGGACGGAAAGTTGCGTCGACATGGCGCGCGCTGCGGACGCCCCCCACGGCAGCGGCTACGGTCGCGAACTGATCGAGTACGCGCTGCCTTACCAGCTCGATGCCCGCACTTCGTACGAACTCGGTCCCGACGGCGTGCGTTGCACTATCGAGGTGCCCGTGTCCGACGCGACATCTCCGGACGTCATGACCCATGGATGAGCGCAACCTCGCAGGGTGTCGCGTTCTTGTGGTCGAGGACGATTACTCCATTGCCGCGGCCCTCGCCGAAGAGCTCGCCGACCAGACAGCGATCGTGATCGGCCCGGCGCCGTCGGTCGAGCGTGCCCTGAAGCTCGTTGACGAAGCCGCGCGGCTGGATCTGGCGGTCCTCGACGTCAATCTGCGGGGCGAGGAGGTCTACCCGGTCGCCGACGTACTGGCGGAGAGGGGAATCCCGTTCGTGCTGGTCACGGGCTACGACCGGCACACGATCCGGGCTCGATACCTGCAGGAATGTATCCTGGAGAAACCTGTCGGGACGGCTGCGGTGCTGTCCGCGTTGCGTCGGCTTCCGCGCTGATCGTTAGCGGCTCAACAACGCGATTTCAATCTCGCAGGGCAGGGCGGCAGCCGTGATGGCATGTCGCGTCGTTGACGCCGGGCTGCACTCGGGTCCTGAAGTGCGCTGCGGCGCGACACGCTGCCCCGGTCAACTCAAGGCCGACGCGTCTTCATAGGGCAGGTGTACCGCGCCTGCTTCGCGCAATGCGGCCTCCGCCGGGGCGAGTGATTCCTTTTCCCCGTCGATCACGACCAGGATGCGGCCCGACTCGATCTCCTCCTCGAACTTCCGCCGCACAGGATCGGGCAGGGACGCCCCCACCATGGACGAGGCCCAGGTTCCGATGGCGGCGCCGCCCAGGGTCGTCAGCGCCACGCCCGCAAGCGTGAGCCCGAGCGGCGGTATGGCGACCGCGACAAGGCCAGCGAGCAGTCCGGTCGCCCCACCGATGCCTGCGCCGCGGATCGCCGCGTGCTTGAAGTCGGTCGGGGCTTCCTTCTGGTGCTCGGGCATCGCCTGGAGTTCGATGTCACCGCGTGCCACGAGCGAGACGTCCTCGTCGGGAATGCCCGCGCTTCGGACGGCGCGTACCGCGGCTTCCGCCGCGGGCAGGGAAGACGTGCTGTAGACACGACGGATCTTCATGGGCGACTCCACGGCAGGACCGGATCGATTGAGCATCCGCAGCAAGTTGTCGCTGGGCCGTGAATCGGGCGCAGGTCAGCCCACGCCGAAGACCGCGGCGTTTCCGGACAGATGTTCGTGAAGGATGAAACTGCCCACCAGGATGAGAATCACGCCGCCGAGTATCTCCGCGCGCTTGCCCGCAACAACGCCCAGGGCGCGTCCCAGCATCACCCCCGTGGTCACCATCACCAGCGTGCAGATGCCGATCACTGCAGCGACCACGAGGATGTTGACCTCCAGAAAGGCCAGGCCCACGCCGACCGCCATCGCATCGATGCTGGTCGCGAAACCGGTCGCGGCCAGGTTCCAGAAGCCGTGGGGACGCGTTCTCTCGTGCTGCGTGTCCGTCGTGTCGGAGCGGAGTCCGCTGATCAGCATGAAGGCGCCGAGCACGCCAAGCAGTACGAAGGCGATCCAGTGATCCCATGCGGTCACATAGGCCGCCGCGGCAAGGCCCAGCGCCCAGCCGACGACAGGGGTCACGGCCTCGATGACGCCGAAGATCGCGCCGACGCGCAACGCCTCGGCGAATCGCGGACGTTGCATCGCCGCCCCCTTGCCGACAGCGGCGGCAAAGGCGTCGGTGGACATGGCAAAGCCGATCAGGAGGATCGAGAAGAAGGACATCGAATTGGATGCGGTCGGGCGGAGATGGCGTGCAGCCGCCAGCGCGCCCAACTCCGTTGCGCCGGCATGCCGCTGGTCTCGCCTACCTGGACTGGTTGCCCGCACCACGATCATGCAGATCGAGTGTGTTGACGCGGGCGCCTCCGCGTACGGAGGCCGGCTACTCCCCAAGGGGACGCGCATGCTAGCAGCGCGTACGCGCCGATGCACACGTATAGCCCGAGGCATCCAACATAGGTGGAACGATAGAGCCGGGGCGCGTGGACGCCGGGCGTTCCTCAGCAACCTCCGGACGCGGGCGCTGCAGCTTCCCCTGCGGTGTCCTGATCGCGCGGCTGCGCGGGCTCGCTTCCGGGCCCACTCCTCTCGAGCTCGTGCACGACTGCTGGTCGGCCGACAGTACCGCTCTGGCTTCGGAGGCGTGGCTGAAGCCTGTTGGAGACGAGATCTCGCCCGTGGTCGCCTGAAGCCCCCCAGCTAACGGCTCGAATCCATCTTCAGCGTTCGGGGTCGCCCGCCTGCTCTTTGCTCGAGGCGGGTTCGGCGCTCGCTTCCATCTCCGCCGACAGCGCCGTGGCTTTAGTCGAGTTCGATCGGGTAGGTGCGGGTACCCGCCACGTCTGGATCACGTTGGCCGGCAGATTGAACACGTAGTGCGTCCCCGGGCCATGTTCCAATGCCCGCGCTTTGAAATCCTCATCCGTGACGCACGTATCGCAACGGATTGGAGCGGCTTCGAGCGTTGCAGCAGCGCAGAGCCCCGAAAGAGTGAGCGCCCCGACGCTTGCCAGTCGATTCAAGCGGTCCATGTCCTACTCCTTCGGGGTCCGTAGTGCTGCCGAAGATAGCAGTTGGACTTGTCGGCTTCGCAGAGCAGATTCGGTGGGGCGCGCTCGGGCGTCGGCCGCCCTGATGTGGCTGTCATGCCGCGCAGGCTTGTTCCACAGGAGCGGTTGTTCGGGGCGTGCAGCAGGTGCCAGACACGAAGACCGGTTTCAAGGGAGCAGGCCATTGTGGTGGCGGTTAAAGCGTATTCCGCCTTCGCGCATGGCGGTGGCGGGGTTTTGCCTCCGGCGTGTCCCACGCGTGCGGTCAGGCCGTCTACTGTAGACTCCGGACGTCGGCATCGTTCAGCGCGTGGACTGCCGGCTGCTGTAAGATCCGTTTGGTCAGGAAATGGTCAACCCACCAGCCTGAAGCCGCTTGAGATCCCAGTTCACCGGGGGTGCCATGGCTTCGACGGGGGTCGCGAAGTTGCCTGGTGCATGCCGAGGGGGCCGCTTTCCTCGTAAATCCAGCAGCAAAACTTTAGTTGCCAACGACGACAACTACGCTCTCGCCGCTTAAGGCGTAAGCCCCGAACCCACTTGTGCCCGTGCTCGTGGATGTAGGGTCATTATCACGGAACCGGCTGTGATGGCTGCCTGTCAGTCACGGCTTAACCAAAGCAGGCTGGTCCCGGGATGCGCTTCGCGCACCGTGCTGTTCCGGGGCGAGATCCAACGGTGAGCTAAGCATGTAGTACCGGGGATGGAGTGCCTTCGGACGCGGGTTCGATTCCCGCCACCTCCACCATCTTGATGAAAACGGGCCTTCGGGCCCGTTTTCATTTCTGCCGCAGTCGGAATCGTCTCGGATCGTTATGCTGTCGTGATGTTCGCGCTCCGTTCACGCCAAGATCCCGCTGGTCGAAACCGGTCGAGCTGGCGCCTGCGTCGCAGTCATTTTCTCGCGCTCCTCGTGCTGCTGGGGTCCCTGCTGATGGTGGGCCTCTACGCCCGGGGCGCTGGCGAGCGCGAGCGCAAGCTCGCCGGAGCGAGCTTCATCGCCGAGGCCGACCAACTCGCAGATACGGTCCGACAGAGACTGCTGCAGTACGAGCTCAGTCTCAGGGGCGGCGTTGCGCTGCATAGCGCCGCCGTCGATACACCGACTTCGCGTCAGTGGCGGGGTTACGTCGACGGACTCGATATCCGCCGTCAGCTGCCTGGCCTGATGGGGCTGGGGTATGTGGCGTATCTGGACCCGCACTCGCTCGCCGAGCTCCAGCTGCGCCAGCGCGAGCTGGGCGAGGGGCTATTCACCGTGACGCCGCGAGGTGTGCGGGAGCGCTACGGCGCGATCCTGTATTTCGAACCCGAGACCGAATCGAGTCGCGCGGGTATCGGCTACGACCAGTACAGCGACCCGGTCCGGCGTAGTGCGATGGACGCGGCGCGCGACAGTGGCGAAGTGCGGCTCAGTGCCCCCCTGCGCCTGCGGCAGCACGGCCGCGATGGGCAGGAAGGCGTGCTGATGTTCGCGCCGGTGTATCGCACCGCGCGCCTGCCCGTGTCCGGGGCTGGCCGTGAAACCGCGTTGGTCGGCTGGGTCTACGCCCCGTTCCGGAGCACGGAGTTTACCGACCGTTCGTTGGTTCCGATCGGGCACGATATTGCGTTCCGCATCGTCGATGTGACCGGGGGCGAGGAGCGTCCGTTGCTCGCGTCCAATGGCTGGAGCGACGCCGTGGATGCGCGTCCGCTGCACACCCTCAGCCAGCAGCTGTACGGGCGGACCTGGCGTTACGATTTCCAACATGTTGGCGCGCTGACCTCGGGCGGCATGCGTGAGCTGCAGGCGACACTGGTGGCCGGTGTCATTGCATCGCTGTTGCTGTTCGCGGTGGTCCTGGCGCTTGCGCGCACCCAGTCGCGCGCCGAAACGCTCGCCCATCGCCTCAGCGATTCCTACCGGCGCAGCGAGCAGCGCTTCCGCAACGCGATGCGGTATTCGGCGATCGGCATGGTGCTGCTCGACCGGGAGGGCGTCATCGTCGAAAGCAACCCGGCCATGGCCGAGATCGCGGGGGTCAGCCAAGCGGTGCTGAGCGGGACCAGGTTCCGGAGCTATCTGGCCGACAGTGGCGACGATGTATCCCGCACCCAGGAGACGCAGGCGCTGCGGGAAGGTGTCTTCCGCAGCAGGCGCCAGCTGCGGCGCCGCGACGGAGACCTGCGTGAGGTGCATCTGGCATCGACGCTGATGCCTGGCGAGGAGGAAAGCGATGTTGCCCAGCTGGTACAGGTGGAGGACGTCACCGAGCGCGTGCGTGCGGAGGCGCAGGTGCATGCGCTCAATCGCACGCTCGAATCCCGCGTCGAGGAGCGCACGCGCGAGCTCACCCAGGCCAACCACGAGCTCGAATCCTTCGCCTATATCGTGTCGCACGACCTGCGGGCGCCGCTGCGCAGCATCGACGGTTTCGGGCGCATCCTCGCCGAGCGTTACGAAGCGCTGCTGGATGCGCAAGGGCAGGATTATCTGGCGCGGGTGCGCAACGCTGCCGCGCGCATGGATGGCCTGATCGATGCGCTGCTGATGATGTCGAGGATCAGCCGCGGCGAGTTCAGGCGTTCGCCTCTGGATCTGAGCCGCATGGCCAGCGAGGTGATCACGGAACTGAGACAGACCGAGCCCGGGCGCGACGTGACTGTGCGCATTGCCCCGGGACTGCAGGCCGAGGGCGATGCGGCCCTGGTGCGCAACCTGCTCGAGAACCTGCTCGGCAATGCGTGGAAATTCACCGCCAATACCGAGCGCGCGACCATCGAATTCGGCAGCGAGCCGGGCGGCATCTTCTACGTGACCGACAACGGCGCGGGCTTCAACAGCGAGTACGCCGGCAAGCTGTTCCGTCCGTTCCAGCGCCTGCATCGCGACGACGAATTCAAGGGGCACGGTGTGGGTCTGGCCTCCGTGCGCCGCATCGTCGAGCGCCATGGCGGCACGATCGAAGCCAGCGGACAGCCGGGAGCCGGCGCGACATTCCGCTTCACACTGGCGCCAACCCCGCGCGCCACGTAATGACGGCCGCGGGGGTGGCGAGGCTCAGGCGTTCTTGTTGTGCGCCCGCATCGCGCGCTGCTTGTCCCGCGCCCAGTCGCGATCGCGTTCGGCGTCGCGCTTGTCGTGTTTCTGCTTGCCCTTGGCGAGCGCGATCTCGGCCTTGATCTTGTTGCCCTTCCAGTAGAGCGCCGTCGGCACCACGGTGTAGCCGTCGCGCTGCACGCGGCCGATCAGTGTGTCGATCTCCCGGCGGTGCAGCAGCAGCTTGCGCGTGCGGTGCGCATCGGCGACCACGTGCGTCGAGGCCTGGATCAGCGGCGTGATCTGCGCGCCGACCAGAAACAGCTCGCCGCGGAGCACGACCGCGTAGCTGTCGCCGATGTTGGCCCGTCCCGCGCGGATCGCCTTGAGTTCCCAGCCCTGCAGCGCGAGACCCGCCTCGAATCGATCCTCGAGCTGGTATTCGTGCCGAGCGCGTTTGTTCAGCGCGATGGTGCCCGTGCTGTTTGCCTTATCCTTGCCGCCACCGCTTTTCTTGCTCATCCGTCCATTGTCTCCGAAGCAGCTTCCCCAGGCGAGTCATGCCCAAGATTGAACGTAGTGCCCTTGTCGGGCATCCCCCCGAACGCATGTATGCGCTGGTCAATGATGTGGCCGCCTATCCGCGCCGCTTTGCCTGGTGCGACGCCGCCGAGATCCAGGAGGACTCGGAATCGCGCATGGTTGCGCGGCTCGATCTCGGGCTTGGCGCCTTGCGCACGTGGTTCACGACTGAAAACACCCTCTCGCCACCCGACTCGATCGACATGCAGTTGCGCGATGGTCCCTTCAAGTCGCTGCACGGGCGGTGGACCTTCCAGGCGCTGGGCGAGGGCGGCAGCAAGGTCACGCTGCTGCTCGAATTCGAACCCCGGAGCCGCCTGCTGCTGCCCGCGTTGACTCTGGGCTTCCAGGGCCTGGCGGATCGCATGGTCAACGACTTCGTCCGCGTTGCCGATCGCGAGAACGCCGGGTGAAACAGGTGCACGTGGTCCGGGCCTGGCCCGGGCGCCATATGGACTGGACCTTGTCGCTGGATGCGCAGGCCACGGTCGCCGAGGCCGTGGCGACGATCCGGGCTTCATGTCCGGAAGCGCTCGAGGCCGTGGTCGGCTACGCCGTATTCGGACTCCGCGTGCAGCCATCCACGGAGCTGCACGATGGGGACCGCCTCGAGCTGCTGGAAGCGCTGAAAGCCGATCCCAAGGACGCACGCCGGCGACGCGCCGCAGCCAGTCGCGAGGGGCGCGACCGCTGAGGCTGGATCAGCGGCGGTTCTTTTCGCGGGGCAGGTTGCCGAACTTGCGCATCTGCGCGGCGAGTTCTTCATCGCGCTTGGGGAAATAGTCGCCTTCCCAGCGCGCGAGCTGATCGTTCTCGAAGAACACGGTGAAATTCTTCACCTCGGTACGGCCACGCCGGTCCACGCGTTCGGATGCGGTGTAATCCCAGCGCTGGTGATGGAAGGGGTCGGAAATCGACGGCGTGCCCAGCAGCGCTTCGACCTGCGCCTTGCCCATGCCCACCTGCAACTGCTCGACGGCGGACCCATCGATCAGGTTGCCCTGGTAGATCGGCTGCTTGTAGAGCACGCCACAACCGGCGGTGGCCAGGGCGAGAACCGGTACGAGGAGAAGCTTGTGCATGGCGTGGGAGACGGCCTTGGATGACCGGCCGATGATACACTGCGCAGACGCCGCGACCGCGATTCAGGCAGCTGGCGTTCACCGCCAGTGGAATGCCGGCCTGTACCTGGAGACACCCATGGAATCGCTCGACCTGCGCAAGGCCGGACTCAAAGTGACCCATCCGCGGATGCGGATCCTGCAACTGCTCGAACACCGCACGCCGCGGCAGCACATGACCGCCGAGGACATCTATCGGCAGTTGCTCGACCAGGGCGACGAGATCGGTCTGGCCACCGTCTATCGCGTGCTGACCCAGTTCGAAGCCGCCGGCCTCGTGCTCAAGCACAACTTCGAGGGCGGCCACGCCGTCTACGAACTCGATCGCGGCGGCCACCACGACCATATGGTCGATGTAGACACCGGCAAGATCATCGAGTTCGAAAGTGCCGAGATCGAGGAGCTGCAGCGGCAGATCGCCGAGCAGTACGGCTACATCCTCGAAGAGCATTCGCTGGTGCTCTACGTGCGCAAGAAGCGCTGAGCCAGCGCGGCATCGACCGGCGCGCGCTGTCCTCGCGCGCTTTCCCCTCGATCAGACGTCCGCAGTCGCCAGCAGCTTGCGCGCCGCCGCGCGAGCTTCCTTGCTGATCTCCACGCCGCCGAGCATCCGCGCCAGTTCCTCGGCGCGCTCGCGGTCGTCGAGCCTCGACACCCGGCTCTCCGTCGCGCCATCGCTCGCGGCCTTGTGCACGCGGTAGTGCGCATGGCCTTTCGCGGCAACCTGCGGCAGATGGGTCACGCACAGCACCTGGCGCCCGGCACCGAGCGCACGGAGCTTGCGGCCGACGATATCGGCCACCGCGCCGCCGATCCCGGAATCGACCTCGTCGAACACCATGGTCGGCACCGCGTCGCTTCCGAGCGCGGCGACTTCGATCGCCAGCGAAATGCGCGAGAGCTCACCGCCCGAGGCGACCTTGCGCAGCGGGCGTGGCGGCTGCCCGGCGTTCGCGGACACCATGAACTCCACGCGTTCGGCGCCTTGCGGATCGGGACGGGTAGCGTCGAGCGCTTCGACCGCCACCTCGAACACGCCACCGCCCATGCCGAGCTCGTGGATAAGGGAAGTGGTCGCACTCGACAGCGACTTGGCTGCGCTGCGCCGGGCGGCGCCCAGGCGGTCGGCGGCCGCACGCCAGCGCGCCATCGCCGCCTCGATCTCGTCGTCGAGTTGCAGCAGGCGCTCGCCGGCGCCTTCGAGCTGGTCGAGCTCGGCGCTCAGGCGCGCCTGTACATCGGCGAGCTCCTCGGGCGTGACCCGGTGCTTGCGCGCGAGCTCGTGCAGGCGGACAAGCCGCTGCTCCAGCGTCGCCAGCTGTCCGGGATCGATGTCGAGATCGTCACGGACCTGGTCGAGCAGCAGCGTGGCTTCGTCGAGCTGGATCGCGGCGGCATCGAGCAGTGCATCCACCTCGCCCAGGCGCGGCTCGTGCGCGCGCATCCGGCCCAGCTCGTGGCGCAGCGTCTGCAGGGCCTGCGGCAGGCCGAAGGCGTCGTCGCCGCGCATGCGTTCGAGTGCGGAATCGCAGGCCTGGATCAGGCCGGCCGCGTTGGCCTGCCGCCGATGGGCTGCGAACAGCTCCGCGACCGCCTCGGCATCGAGGGCCTCCTCCTGGAGTTCCCCGAGCTGGTGGCGCAGCCAGTCGCGTCGCTCCTCCACATCACCGATGCCGGCGAGGGCTTCGCGCTCCTCGTGCAGCGCGCGCCAGGCCTGCGTGCAGGCGCGCACCTCGGCAAGCAGGGCGCCATTGCCGGCCTGCGCGTCCAGCAGGGCGAGCTGGCTGCCGCGGGCGAGCAGGGCCTGGTGTTCGTGCTGACCATGGATCTCCACCAGATGCCCGGCCAGTTCGCCGAGCTGGGCGATCGTTGCCGGCCGTCCATTGATCCAGGCGCGCGAGCCGCCGTCAGCGCGCAGGGTGCGGCGCAGCTGGCAGACCATTCCATTTCCGATCCCGCCGTCGTCGAGTTCGTTGTCCTGCAGCCAGCGCAGCGCGGGGGCGGCGTCCTCGAGCGAGAACTCCGCGTGCAGCTCGGCGCGTTCAGCGCCGTGACGCACGATCCCGCTGTCGGCGCGCTGGCCGGACAGGAACCCGAGCGCGTCGACCAGCAGCGACTTGCCGGCGCCGGTCTCGCCCGAAATGACGGTCAGGCCCGGGCCGAACTCCAGGTCGGACTGGCTGGCGACGGCGAAATTGCGGATGGCGAGATGGGTCAGCATGGTTGCGGATTGTGCCTTGGCGTGCCGTGGGCGGATAGCGGAACGCTTGATACCGGGCCTCCGTCTCACAGTCGGAGAACGCCGCGCTTGCGTCGCCGCTTGGCGCACCGTATACCGCCCCCATGCCGTCCGAACGCCGCCATCCGCTCGACCCGCGTGCCCGCCAGCTGTTGCGTACGCTGATCGGGCGACATATCCAGGACGGCGAGCCGGTCGGATCGCAGACCCTGGCGAAGCACGCCGGGCTGGATGTGAGCGCCGCGACCATCCGCAACATCCTCGCCGATCTCGAGGAGGCGGGCCTGCTGGCCTCGCCGCATACCTCGGCCGGCCGCATCCCCACCGCGCAGGGCTATCGCGTCTTCGTCGATTCGCTGCTGCAGGTCAAACCGCTGCGTGCCTCGGAGATGGATCGACTGCGCGGCGAGCTCGGCGCCGCGGGTGGCCAGCATTCGCTGCTCGGCAGCGCCTCGGAACTGGTCTCGGCGATGACCCATTTCGTCGGTGTGGTGTCGGTACCCAGCCGCGAGCAGCTGGCTTTCAGGCATATCGATTTCCTGCCGCTCGACGGCCAGCGGCTGATGGCGATCATCGTGTTTGCCGACCACGAGGTGCAGAACCGGATCTTCCAGACCCGGCGCAGTTTCCAGCTCGGTGAGCTCGAGCGGGTGGCCAACTACCTCAACCAGCAGTTCGCCGGGCGTCCGCTGGGCGACATCCGCGCCGCCCTGGTCGAGGAGCTGCGCCACGCGCGCGACGAGATGGAGGCGCTGCTGTCCCACACCATGGAACTCGCCGAGCAGGCGCTGGTGCCGGGTGACGAGGACATGCTGCTGGCCGGGCAGAACCGCCTAATCGGCGTGCAGGACCTGTCGGACCTGGACCGCCTGCGCGAGCTGTTCGAAGCCTTCGCGCGCAAGCGCGAGATCCTGCAACTGCTCGAACGCACCATGCGTGCGCCCGGGGTGCGGATCTTCATCGGTGAGGAGACCGGACTGGCGCCGCTGGAGGGCATGTCGCTGGTGACCGCGCCCTACGGCGCCGGCGGCCGGACACTGGGCGTACTCGGGGTGATCGGCCCCTCGCGCATGGCATACGAGCGGGTGATTCCGGTCGTGCAGGCGACCGCGAGCGTGCTCGGCGCGGCCTTGCAGCCCGAGCCTTGAATCGGGCCTGCACGGCCCCATAGCTGGCAGGTCGGCGGCCAGACGCCCGCCCCGGAACCAGACATGACCCAGCCACAGCACGATGCCCAGACCCCGAACATTCCAGAAGACGAGGCCCCCGAGGTTTCCGTCGAGCAGCGGCTCGCCGAGCAGGTCGAGCTTGTAAGCGCCGAGCTCGAGCAGCTCCGGGCGCAGGTGCTGCTGGAGCGCGCGGATCTCGAGAACCAGCGCAAGCGCCTCGCGCGTGAGGTCGAGAACGCCCGCCGCTTCGCCAACGAGCGTCTGCTCGCGGCGCTGGTGCCGGTGTTCGACGCACTCGAGGCGGGTCTTGCCAGTGCTCCCGAGGCCGACCCGCTGCGCAACGGGGTCGAGCTGACCCTGCGCGAGCTCACCAAGGCGACCGAGAGCAATGGCCTGGCCACCGTGGCGCCTGCGCCGGGCGACGCCTTCAATCCGGAGCACCACCAGGCGATGAGCGTGATCGATGCCCCCGGCGTGCCGGGCGGTGCGGTGGCGCAGGTGTTCCAGAAGGGCTACCTGCTCAACGAGCGCCTGCTGCGTCCGGCCATGGTCGTCGTCGCCAAGGCAGATTGACGCGGCGCCCCCGATACGGGTCGTCACCGGATGCGTCGCACCGCTTGAACGCTGTGTTGCGTGTCCCCAGATCACGGTTATGGACGGCGTTGCCGTCACCCAGACAACCTTCTAGAGGAAGCAGCGCATGGCAAAGATCATCGGCATCGACCTGGGCACGACGAACTCGTGCGTGGCGATCATGGACGGCGGTAAAGCCAAGGTCATCGAGAACAGCGAGGGCGACCGCACCACGCCGTCCATCGTCGCCTATACAAAGGACGGCGAAGTACTGGTGGGCGCCTCGGCCAAGCGGCAGGCGGTGACCAATCCCAACAACACCTTCTTCGCGGTCAAGCGCCTGATCGGCCGCCGCTTCAAGGACGCCGAAGTCCAGAAGGACATCGGCCTGGTCCCGTACAAGATTCTCGAGCACGACAATGGCGACGCCTGGGTGTCGACCAACGACGGCAAGCGCCTGTCGCCGCAGGAAGTGTCCGCGCGCATCCTCGAGAAGATGAAGAAGACCGCCGAGGATTACCTGGGCGAGAAGGTGACCGAGGCGGTGATCACGGTGCCGGCGTACTTCAACGACAGCCAGCGCCAGGCGACCAAGGACGCCGGTCGCATTGCCGGCCTGGACGTGAAGCGCATCATCAATGAGCCGACCGCGGCCGCGCTGGCCTACGGCCTCGACAAGTCGGGTGGCGACCGCAAGGTCGCCGTGTACGACCTGGGTGGCGGTACCTTCGACGTGTCGATCATCGAGATCGCCGAAGTCGATGGCGAGAAGCAGTTCGAAGTGCTGGCCACCAACGGCGACACCTTCCTGGGTGGCGAGGACTTCGACGCACGCGTCATCGACTACCTCGTCGAAGAGTTCAACAAGGACCAGGGCATCGACCTGCGCAAGGATCCGTTGGCGCTGCAGCGCCTGAAGGATGCGGCCGAGCGGGCGAAGATCGAGCTTTCGTCCTCGCAGCAGACCGAAGTGAACCTGCCCTACGTCACCGCCGACGCCTCGGGCCCGAAGCATCTCAACATCAAGCTCACCCGGGCCAAGCTGGAGGCCCTGGTCGAGGAACTGGTGCGCAAGACCATCGAGCCCTGCCGCACCGCGCTCAACGACGCAGGTCTGCGCGCGTCCGACATCAACGAGGTGATCCTCGTCGGTGGTCAGACCCGCATGCCGAAGGTGCAGGCGGCGGTGGCCGAGTTCTTCGGCAAGGAGCCGCGCAAGGACGTCAACCCCGATGAGGCTGTCGCGATCGGTGCGGCGGTGCAGGGTGGTGTGCTGGCGGGCGACGTCAAGGACGTGCTGTTGCTCGACGTCACGCCGCTGAGCCTCGGCATCGAGACCCTGGGTGGCGTCTTCACCAAGATCATCGAGAAGAACACCACGATCCCGACCAAGGCATCGCAGACGTTCTCGACCGCTGACGACAACCAGTCCGCCGTCACCGTGCATGTGCTGCAGGGCGAGCGCGAGCAGGCCCGCTACAACAAGTCGCTCGCGCGCTTCGACCTGACCGGCATCGAGCCGGCGCCGCGCGGCATGCCGCAGGTGGAGGTGTCGTTCGACATCGACGCAAACGGCATCCTGCATGTGTCGGCCAAGGACAAGAAGACCGGCAAGGAGCAGAAGGTCGAGATCAAGGCCGGTTCGGGACTGTCCGAGGAGGAGATCGCACAGATGGTTGCCGATGCCGAAGCGCATCGCGAGGACGACAAGCGGTTCCACGAGCTCGTCGCCGCACGCAACCAGGCCGACGCGCTGGTGCACAGCACCCGCAGCGCGATCAAGGACAACGGCGAGAAGCTTCCCGGTGATCTGATCGGCAATGCCGAGGCGGCGATCGCCGACGTCGAAACCGCGATGAAGGGTGAGGACAAGGCGCAGATCGAGGCCAAGTCGAAGGCGCTTGAAGAAGTGGCCCAGCGGCTCTTTGCCGCAGCCGGCGCTGCCGGCCAGCCGGGCGCAGGGGGTTCGGCCGGCGGTGATGCTCCCAGGTCCGACGATGTGGTCGATGCGGAGTTCACCGAGGTCAAGGACGACGAGAAGAAGTCCTGATCCACGTATGCGCCGCCCCGTGGCGGGCGGCGCTTCCTATCGCGCGACGCGGCCTCCGGTCGCACGAAGGGCGGAGCAATCCGCTCTTCGCGCATGTCCGCCTGCGCCGTGTCCGTAACTCCAGAACTGGCTGTCCATGAAACGCGATTACTACGAAGTCCTCGGTGTCTCCCGCTCTGCGAGCGAGCAAGAACTCAAGAAGGCCTATCGCCGTTGCGCGATGAAGCACCATCCGGACCGCAATCCCGGAGATTCCGCCGCGGAAGCCGCGTTCAAGGAGTGCAAGGAGGCCTACGAGGTGCTGTCGGACGGCGGCAAGCGGCGCATGTACGACCAGCACGGCCATGCAGCATTCGAGCACGGCATGGGCGGCGGCAACGCCGGGCCGGGTTTCGGCCAGGGCGCGGACATGGGCGACATCTTCGGCGACATCTTCGGCAACATCTTCGGTGGTGGCGGCCGCGGTGGACCGCGCCGCGGCGCCGATGTGGGATGCGTCGTGGAACTCGATCTCGAGGAGGCGGTGGGCGGAGTCGAGAAGCGTGTCGAACTGCCGACGCTGGCAGGGTGCGACGACTGCGACGGCACCGGCTCGGAAGACGGCAAGCGCGAGGTCTGCACGACCTGCGCCGGCCGCGGCCAGGTGCGCATGCAGCGGGGCATCTTCACGATGCAGCAGGCCTGTCCGCACTGCGACGGGCAGGGCCAGATCATCGCCAAGCCCTGCAAGACGTGTCACGGCGCAGGTCGCGTCGAGGACGAGAAGGTGCTGTCGGTGAAGATTCCGGCGGGCGTGGACAACGGGGATCGCATCCGTCTGTCGGGTGAAGGCGAGGCCGGGCCGGCAGGGGCGCCTCCCGGGGATCTGTATGTCGAAGTGCGGGTACGCCCGCATCCGATCTTCCAGCGCGACGGCGACGACCTGCATTGCGAAGTGCCGATCCGTATTTCCCAGGCGGCACTCGGCGATACGGTGCGCGTGCCTACGCTGGGCGGCGAGGCCGAGATCCGCGTGCCGGCCGAGACCCAGACCGGAAAGGTCTTCCGCCTGCGCGACAAGGGCGTCAAGTCGGTGCGCAGCCGCGCGCCCGGCGACCTGTACTGCAAGGTGGTCGTGGAGACTCCGGTCAACCTGACGGTCGAGCAGCGCGAGTTGCTGGCCCAGTTCGAGAGCACATTCAGTGGTGAGAACGCACGTCGGCATTCGCCCAAGTCCAGTACGTTCATCGACGGGGTGCGCGGCTTCTGGGAGCGCATGACGTCCTGAGTGCGGGTGGGCAACGCCTGCAACGAGCCGCCCGGCCATGTGCCGGGCGTTTTCGTTTCTCCGCCGTGGGGCGGCCTGTTTTCGGGTCGGCTTCGGCGGCGGCGGTCCCCGGGCCCAGGCGCCGGGTAAACCATCCACAGGCGGTGTGGATGGCCTGTCGACAATGTTGTGGATAAGCGTCGCAAGTACGCGTCCGCGCAAGGGACGGGCGAAGTGGTCAATGTGTCGCCACTGTGACGACGCGCACAGGCGCGTCGATTGCGGCGATTGCGCCGCGATCGCCGCCATGGCGCGGTTCCAGCGCGATTTGGAAGCAGCCGTCTTGACGCGCACCTCGTTTGGGTCTAGTCGCGGTGATGTCCACACGGGGTGTGGATGGTCGGATGACAAAGGTGTGGATAAGCCTTCGCATCGGCGTTGCGCCGGGCCCTTCGGCTGGTGGTCATTCCGTCGCCAATAGTGCGGCCGGGAGCCGGGATCGTGCTCCATCCGCGCATGCGCGCCGGCGTGCCCGGATCTCCGCAGTTGATCCAGCGGGTCGGTGACCCGAGTTGTGTCCGGTGACGCTTGACCCGCAGGTGGCGACGGGCTAGTCGCGCTTTCATCCACAGCGGGTGTGGATGGTTTGAGGACAAGGCTGTGGGTAACTCCTCCAAAGCCGCCTGCGTCCCGGTCCTCCGGAAGCTGGTCAGAATCTCGCCAACAGCCGCAAATCCGCTCGATCTGCCCCTTGACCCGCGCAATGCCATGCGGCACCTGCGAACGCCGCCGCCGGGCTCGCCGAACCCAAGAGGAAGTCGCCGGGTCGCGGGTGCTGTGGCGCCGGCTTTGCGTCCATCGAAAGGGGCGAGGTTGTCAGGCGCAAACCGCCGAAACCGCAGGCGAGGGTCAGGCAAACGTGTCCGCCGCGGCCCAAGGGCGGCACGCTAGAATGCGGACATGGCCATTCAACCGATTTCCAGCGCCGCTTGCCGCCCTCCCACGCGTGGTCTGCAGGTGTCCGCATGAGCGGCCGTGTGCGGGTGCTGGTGCACGGCGCGTCCGGCCGGATGGGCATGACGCTGCTGCGCCTGGCCGCCGATCGCGAGGATCTGTGCGTGTGCGCTGCGGTGTCCGGCCGTCCACCGAAGCAGCGGGTCATCGACGGGGTTCCCTACTTCGGGGCTTCCGAGCTCGCCGGCGTGCCCGCGTTCGACGTCGCGGTGGACTTCAGTCTGCCTGGCGGCTTCGACGCACTGCTTGCCCTGTGCCTCAAGCGCCGCGCGGCGCTGGTTTCGGGCACCACCGGTCTGGATGATGCGCAGCGGGCCGCGCTCGAATCGGCAGGTGGATCGATTCCCGTGCTGTGGGCGTCCAACTTCAGCCTTGGCGTTGCGGTCCTGCAGGATCTGGTGGCGCGCGCGGCGGCCGTGTTGTCGGGTTGGGATTGCGATATCGTCGAGTCGCATCACACGCGCAAGCTCGACGCGCCGTCGGGCACCGCGCTGACGCTGGGTGAGGCCGCAGCGGGGCAGGGCGCGACACCGCATTACGCGTCGATCCGCGCTGGCGATATCGTCGGAGAACATCTGGTGCAGTTCACCAGCCATGGCGAGCGGATCGAGCTGGTGCACCGTGCCACCAACCGCGACATCTTCGCCAACGGCGCTCTGCATGTCGCCGCGCGACTTGCGGGCCGCAACCCCGGCCACTATGCGATCGCCGATGTGCTGTCTGTTGATGCGGCCTGATCGCCGCATTCGCTGAACACACCGTGCGTGGCGCTGGCGCAGGGCGGGCCGCATCAGTACAATTCCCGCTCGCCTGAACCCCAAACCTCCGGACCGGTTTCCACCGCTCTGGCGGTTTCCTGCAACCTGACGTAGGCGAAGACCTCGTGACAGATTCCGCAATCCTCGTCCTTGAAGACGGCACCGTATTCGAGGGCATTTCCGTGGGCGCAACCGGCCTGTCGGTCGGCGAGGTGGTGTTCAACACCGCCATGACCGGCTACCAGGAAGTGCTCACCGATCCCTCGTACGCGCGCCAGCTGGTGACGCTGACCTATCCGCATATCGGCAATACCGGCTTCACCGACCAGGACGACGAAGCGTCGCAGGTCTGGGCGTCGGGCCTGATCGTGCGCAACGTGCCGCGCCGTCCGAGCAGCTGGCGCAGCCAGGTGTCGCTGCCGGAGTGGCTGCGCGCGCGCGGCATCGTCGCGATTTCCGAGATCGATACCCGCAAGCTGACGCGTCTGCTGCGCGACCGTGGCTCCATGAACGGCGCGGTGATGGCGGGCGAAGTCGATGTTGACGCGGCGCTCGAAGCCGCGCGCAAATTCCCGGGCCTCAAGGGCATGGATCTGGCCAGGGTGGTCAGTACGACCGAGCGCTACACCTGGACCGACGGCCAGCTGGATCTCGACGCGAACGCGTTCGTGCAGGCAGCGCCGAAGTTCAAGGTCGTTGCCTACGATTTCGGCGTGAAGCACAACATCCTGCGCATGCTGGCCGAGCGCGGCTGCGAGCTCACCGTGGTGCCGGCGCAGACGCCCGCCAGCGAAGTGCTGGCGATGCAGCCCGACGGCGTGTTCCTCGCCAACGGCCCCGGCGATCCGGCCCCCTGCGACTATGCGATCGAAGCGATCCGCAGCTTCATCGACGCGAAGATCCCGACCTTCGGCATCTGCCTCGGCCACCAGTTGCTGGCGCTTGCCGCCGGCGCGCAGACGCTGAAGATGCCGCACGGCCACCACGGTGCGAACCATCCGGTGCAGGACCTCGACTCGGGCAAGGTGCTGATTACCTCGCAGAACCACGGCTTCGCGGTGGACGAATCGACGCTGCCGGCCAACGTGCGCGTGACCCACCGCTCGCTGTTCGACGGCAGCAACCAGGGCATCGCACTGCAGGACGCGCCCGCTTTCTCGTTCCAGGGGCATCCCGAAGCGAGCCCCGGCCCGCATGACGTGGCGCCATTGTTCGACCGATTCGTTGCGCTGATGGAGGCGCGTTGACATGCCCAAGCGTTCCGACATCAAGACCATCCTGATCATTGGCGCTGGCCCGATCGTCATCGGCCAGGCCTGCGAGTTCGATTACTCCGGTGCCCAGGCCTGCAAGGCCCTGCGCGAAGAGGGCTATCGCGTCGTGCTGGTCAACAGCAATCCGGCGACGATCATGACCGACCCCGAGACCGCCGATGCGGTCTATATCGAGCCGATCAACTGGCAGACGGTCGAGAAGATCATCGCCAAGGAAAAGCCCGATGCGCTGCTGCCGACGATGGGCGGCCAGACCGCGCTCAACTGCGCGCTCGACCTGGCCGACAACGGCGTGCTCGAGAAGTACGGCGTCGAGCTGATCGGCGCCAAGCGCGAAGCGATCCGCATGGCGGAAGACCGTGAGCTGTTCCGCGTGGCGATGGGCGAGATCGGCCTGGAATGCCCGCGCGCCGAAGTCGCCCACACGCTCGAGGAAGCGCTCGACATCCAGACCCGCGTCGGCTATCCGACGATCATCCGCCCGAGCTTCACCCTCGGCGGTTCGGGTGGCGGCATTGCCTACAACCGCGAAGAACTGATCGAGATCGTCGGCCGCGGCCTCGAGCTGTCGCCGACGACCGAAGTGCTGGTCGAGGAATCGGTGCTCGGCTGGAAGGAGTTCGAGATGGAAGTGGTCCGCGACACCGCGGACAACTGCATCATCGTCTGCTCGATCGAGAACCTCGATCCGATGGGCGTGCACACGGGCGATTCCATCACCGTGGCACCTGCGCAGACGCTGACCGACAAGGAATACCAGCGCCTGCGCAATGCATCGATCGCAGTGCTGCGCAAGATCGGTGTCGACACCGGCGGCTCGAACGTGCAGTTCGGCATCAATCCGAAGGACGGCCGTGTGGTCGTCATCGAGATGAATCCGCGCGTGTCGCGTTCGTCGGCACTGGCATCGAAGGCAACCGGATTCCCGATCGCCAAGGTCGCGGCCAAGCTCGCGGTCGGCTACACGCTCGATGAACTCAAGAACGAGATCACCGGAGGCAAGACCCCGGCCTCGTTCGAGCCGTCGATCGACTACGTGGTGACCAAGATCCCGCGTTTCGCGTTCGAGAAGTTCCCGCAGGCCGACGCCCGCCTGACCACGCAGATGAAGTCGGTCGGCGAAGTGATGGCGATGGGCCGCACCTTCCAGGAATCGATGCAGAAAGCGTTGCGCGGCCTGGAGACCGGCAAGGTTGGTTTCGATCCGACCGGCCTCGACTTCAACGACGAAGACGACATGGCCACGCTGCGCCGCGAAGTGCGCGAGCCCGGCCCCGAGCGTCTGTTCTATCTCGCCGACGCGTTCCGCGCAGGCCTGTCGGTCGAAGATGTCTATGCGCTGTCGTTCGTGGACCACTGGTTCCTCGACCAGATCGAGGAACTGATCGCGACCGAATCGGAGGTGGCGGCCGCAGGCATCGATGCGCTCGACAAGGCGCGGCTGCGTGCGCTCAAGCGCATGGGCTTTTCCGATGCGCGCCTGGCGCAGCTGCTCGGTACCGACGAGCAGGCCGTCCGTGCACTGCGCCACGCCTTCGGTGTGCGTCCGGTCTACAAGCGCGTCGATTCCTGCGCGGCCGAGTTCGCGACCGACACCGCTTACCTGTATTCGACCTACGAGGACGAGTGCGAGGCGCAGCCGACCGGTCGCGACAAGATCATGGTGCTCGGCGGCGGTCCGAACCGCATCGGCCAGGGCATCGAGTTCGACTACTGCTGCGTGCACGCGGCGCTCGCGCTCCGCGAGGACGGGTACGAGACCATCATGGTCAACTGCAACCCGGAAACCGTCTCGACCGATTACGACACCTCCGACCGCCTGTACTTCGAACCGCTGACCCTCGAGGACGTGCTCGAGATCGTCGAGATCGAGAAGCCCAAGGGCGTGATCGTCCAGTACGGCGGCCAGACCCCGCTCAAGCTCGCGCGTGCACTGGAGGCCAACGGCGTGCCGATCATCGGCACTTCCCCCGAATCGATCGACCTGGCCGAGGATCGCGAGCGCTTCCAGAAGCTGGTCGACGAGCTGGGCCTCAAGCAGCCGCCCAACCGCACCGCGCGCAATCCCGAGGAGGCGCTGGTACTGGCGCGCGAGATCGGCTATCCGCTGGTGGTGCGTCCGAGTTACGTGCTCGGCGGCCGCGCGATGGAGGTGGTGCACGCCGATGCCGACCTCGCGCGTTACATGCGCGATGCAGTGAAGGTGTCGAACGATTCGCCGGTGCTGCTCGACCGCTTCCTCGACAACGCCGTGGAAGTGGACATCGATGTCATCGCGGACAAGGACGGCAACGTGCTGATCGGCGGCGTCATGGAGCACATCGAGGAAGCCGGCGTGCATTCCGGCGACTCCTCGTGCTCGCTGCCGCCGTATTCGCTGTCGAGCGAAGTGCAGGCCCGCCTGCGCGAGCAGGTCGTGGCGCTGGCGCGCAAGCTCAAGGTGATCGGCCTGATGAACACCCAGTTCGCGGTGCAGACTGACGACGAAGGCGTGGATACGATCTTCCTGCTGGAAGTGAATCCGCGCGCATCGCGCACCGTGCCGTTCGTCTCCAAGGCCATCGGCCTGCCACTGGCCAAGATCGCGGCGCGCTGCATGGCCGGCAAGACCCTGGCCGAGCAGGGCGCGACCACCGAGATCGTCCCTTCGTACTACTCGGTCAAGGAAGCGATCTTCCCGTTCGCCAAGTTCCAGAACGTCGATCCGATCCTCGGGCCGGAGATGCGTTCCACCGGCGAGGTCATGGGCGTGGGGCGCAGCTTCGGCGCCGCGTTCGCCCGCGCGCAGGAGGCGGCGAGCATCAAGACGCCGCCGACCAGCGGCAAGGTGTTCGTCTCGGTGCGCGACCCGGACAAGAAGCGCGTATTGCCGGTCGCCCGCGACCTGGTCGAGCGCGGTTACACGATCGTCGCCACCGCGGGCACTGCGCAGTGGCTGCGCGAGCACGACATCGCCTGCGAGCAGATCAACAAGGTCATCGAGGGCCGGCCGCATGTCGTCGACCTGATCAAGAACGGCGAGATCGCCTATATCGTCAACACGACGGAAGGCAAGCAGGCGATCGCCGACTCGTTCTCGATCCGCCGCGAGGCGCTGCAGCACCGGGTCACGTATTCGACCACCGTGGCGGGCGCCAAGGCGTTGTTGCATTCTCTGGAATATCGCGGCAGCGGGCCGGTGTGGTCGCTGCAGGAACTGCACGCGCAGCTCAAGGGCGGCGCGGCAGACACATCCACACATTGACGGAGGCACGCCCATGCGCGCACCCATGACCATGCGCGGCGCCCAGCGCCTGCGCGAAGAGCTCGAGGAACTGAAGTCCGTCAAGCGTCCGGCGGTGATCGAGGCGATCGCCGAGGCGCGCGCGCACGGCGATCTCAAGGAGAACGCCGAGTACCACGCCGCCCGCGAGCAGCAGAGCTTCATCGAAGGCCGCATCAAGCAGCTGGAAGGCGAGCTCTCGCATGCCGACGTCATCGACGTGGCCAAGCTCAATGCCGGCGACAAGGTGGTGTTCGGCGCGACCGTGGTGATCGCCGACACCGAGACCGATGAAGAGAAGCGTTACCAGATCGTCGGCGACCTCGAGGCCGACATCAAGCAGGGCCTCATCGCGATCTCCTCACCGGTCGCCCGCGCCATGATCGGCAAGCACGAGGGCGACAGCGTCAGCATCGACGCGCCGGGCGGTACCCGCGAGTACGACATCATCAGCGTCGAGTACCTCGGCTAAAGGCGTGCCGGTCGTCTCCCGACACGCGATACCGGGCCCGGCCACGGGCAGGATGACGGGCGGGCCGGCGCGCCGGTCCGGGCGGTTCCCTCCAAGCCGATTCCAGGGCCGGATCGCCGGATCAGGCCTGCCTGCGCCGGATTCATGGTTGCCACGGGCGGCTGGCCGCGGGTGGGTATCCGCATGCCTGCGGGCCCCGGCCGTGCGCGGGCGCGGTGCGCCGCGTCCGGTGGCTGCGGGGACGCCCGCATGAGCGTCGTCACCTTCCTGCTGCCGGCGCCGGCGCGCTTCGGCGCCCAGCGCTGGCTGCCCGATGTCGCGCGCGCTTTCGGGCGCGCCGATGTGGCAACACAGACGCCGGGGCGACGCGCCCAGCTTGCGCGCCATGTCGACCTGCCCGACGGCAGCTGGCCGCTGGCCGCGCTGTCGCGACAGGTGGATGCGGGCGATGCGGGTGCGCCGGAAACGGCCTGGCTGCGCGCGGATCCCGCCTGGCTGCGTCCCGACATCAACGGCGTGCGACTGATGGCGCATGGTGATGCACTGGGCGTGAGCACCGACGACTGCGCCGCGCTGTTGCCGGCCTTGCAGGAGATGTTCGCCGACGCCGGCTTCCAGCTCGACGCGCCCGTGCCTGCACGGTGGTATCTGCGACTGCCGCGCGACACCCGCTTGCCCGCGTTTCCGGATCCATCCGACGCGCTGGGCACGGATCTGTCCGAATTCGAGGACACCAGCCCCGATGCCCGCCGCTGGCGTGCGCTCGGGAGCGAGGCGCAGATCCTGCTGCACAACCATCCTTGGAACGCGGCGCGTGCGGCTGCGGGCAGGCCGCCGATCAATGCGTTGTGGTTCTGGGGCGGCGGCACCTTGCCGGAGGCGCGCGCGGGCGGTGGAGCCGCGCCGCGACAGGTCTACACCGACGACGCGACCCTGCACGCGCTTGCTGCAGGCGCCGCCGGCGCGCAGGCATTGCCTTCACGCTGGCCGGACTTGGACCTGGACCTGGACCCTGGCGCGGCCGCGCTGTTCGACCTGAGCGCGCTGCGCGACCTGCGGCAATTGCAGGCCGACTGGTTGCAGCCGGCGCTGGCCGCCATGAAGCGCGGCCGCATTGCCGTGCTCACGCTCGACGACGAGGACGGGGGCGTATTCGCGCTTCGGCGCTGGCATCGCCTGCGCATGTGGCGCGCTCCGCGGACGCCGGCGGCGGCGAAGCCTTCGTGACGCGCCAGGCGCCGACCATCCGTCGCCGCGACGGCGTGCCCGGCGAGGGCTGGCCCGAGACCATGCCGGCGCTGCTGCGGCGCATCTACGCCAGCCGTGGCGCCCACGACATCACCGCCGCACAGCCGAAGCTCGCGCAGCTGCTGCCCCCGGACACGCTGTCGAACATCGACGCGGCCACGGAACTGCTCGCCGACGCGATCGCGTCAGGTGAACGCATCCTCGTCGTCGGTGATTTCGACTGCGACGGCGCGACCGCCTGCGCGGTCGCTGTCCGCGGTCTGCGCATGCTGGGCGCGCGTGACGTGGTCCATGCGGTGCCCAACCGGGTGACGCATGGCTACGGACTGTCGCCGGCCCTGGTCGAAACGCTCGCGCCGCTGTCGCCGGCCCTGCTGGTGACCGTCGATCACGGCATCGCCTGCCACGCCGGCATCGCTGCGGCCAGGGCGCTCGGCTGGCGCGTGCTGGTCACCGACCACCACCTGCCCGGAGACGTGTTGCCGCCGGCAGATGCGATCGTCAATCCCAACCTGCCGGGCGATGCGTTTCCGAGCAAGGTGCTCGCCGGCGTCGGCGTGATCTTCTACGTGCTGATGGCCCTGCGCGCCCGCCTGCGCGTGCAGGGCGACGCGCGGGCGACGGACGCCGATCTGGGCAGCCTGCTCGATCTGGTCGCGGTCGGTACCGTGGCCGACCTGGTGCCGCTCGATGCCAACAACCGCGCACTCGTTTCCGCCGGGCTGCGCCGCCTGCGTGCGCGACGCGGCTGCGCGGGCCTGCATGCGCTGATCGAGATTGCCGGACGGGAGGCTGCGCGCCTGACCGCCGCCGACATCGGCTTCGCGATCGGTCCGCGCATCAATGCGGCCGGTCGGCTCGAGGACATGGCGATCGGCATCGAATGTCTGCTCAGCGACGATGGCGTGCATGCGCGCGGTCTGGCCGACACGCTGCACCGGATCAATGCCGAGCGGCGCGCGGTGCAGCAGTCGATGCTCGACGATGCCGAGGCCGCCGTTGCGGCCCAGGTGCCGGTCGATCCTGCCGGCGCGGGCGTCTGCCTGTTCGATGCCGACTGGCATCCGGGCGTGGTCGGCCTGGTCGCCTCGAAGATGAAGGACACACTGCATCGCCCGGTCATCGCGTTCGCCCCGGCCGAACCGGGCAGCCCGCAACTGCGCGGCTCCGCCCGCTCGATTCCCGGCCTGCACATCCGCGACGTGCTGGCTGCGGTCGACGTCGCGCATCCCGGTCTGATCGAGCGCTTCGGTGGCCATGCGATGGCGGCCGGGCTGAGCCTGCAGCACGATCGTCTCGCGGCGTTCACCGCTGCCTTCGCGGCAGCCGTCGAACGCATGCTCGATCCGGCGCTGCTCCGGGCCGAGATCCTCACCGACGGCCCCTTGCGCGGTGAAGAGTTCGACATCGCCCACGCCGCGCACCTGCGCGATGCCGGGCCGTGGGGGCAGGGCTTCCCGGAGCCGCTGTTCGATGGCGAATTCGCCGTCGTGGACTGGCGCGTGGTCGGCTCCCGGCACCTGAAACTGACCCTGCGCCTCGATGGCCATGCGCGGCCGTTGTCGGCGATCCATTTCGGCGGCTGGCGCGAGATCGCGCCCGCTGCGCGCGAGCGTCTGGTGTACCGCCTCGCACCGGACGACTACCGAGGCGGCGATGCCGTGCAGCTCGTCGTCGAACACCGCGAGCCGCTGCCGACCGCCTGAGCCGTTCGACCGCGTGCGCCACCATGAATGCGGGTGCAGAATGCATCGCCGCGCATGCGGCTCAGCAGTCGCCGCTCCGGCGCTGCCGTCCAGCCGGGAGAGCTCATTGAAGACCGTCCAGACCTTGACCCTCGCCATTGCGCTTGCCATGGCACCCTCGATGTCTCCCGCCGCCGCCGTGGCCGAACCCGCCGATGCCCTGACGCTCGGCGCGGAACGTCGCGGGGAGATCACCAGCCGGTCCAGCCTCAATCACCAGGACGGCTCGCGCAGCCAGCTCTACCGCATCGATCTGCGCGAGGGCCAAGTCGTCGCCTTCAAGCTCGAGGGCGCGCTGCGTGGCAGGCTCACGGCCTTCCATGACGGTGATCTGGTCGCGACCTCCAATCCCGAGCGCGAATCGGCGCCACTGGTCGTGCGCGCCAGGCGAGCGGGCAGCTACACCATTGCCGTCAGCGGGGTCGATGCCAGTGCATATGGTCCGTTCACGTTGCAGGCCACGGCGATCGAGGCCTACAACGGCGAGACCCTGCGCGTGGGCGCGGCGATCAGTGACTGGACCGATGCGCGTCGCCAGCTGCCGCTGCAGATCGACGAGGCCGGCTTCTACACGATCGACATGATGTCCGACGATTTCGACTCGGTGCTCAAGCTCGATGGTCCTGGCGTTGCGCTGAGCAACGACGACGGCGGCGACGGCAGCAACGCGCGTATCAGCGCACGCCTCGCGCCGGGCACCTACACGCTGACGGCCGAAGGCTATGGCGGCGATCGCATCAACGGGCTGTACCAGATCCGCGTGGCCGCGCGTCCGCTGCCTGAAGGCGGCTTGCGGGAAGGCGGCGCACTGGACGTCGGCAGCACGTTGACCGGCCTGTACGAAGGCAACGCGCATGCGTACACGTTCTCGCTGCCGGCGCGTCGCGTCGTCCGCATCGACATGCGCAGCGACGAGATCGATCCGTTGATGCACCTGGCCGGCAACGGTGTGGAGAAGACCGACGACGACGGCGGCGACGGCCTCAACGCGCGCATCTCGATGCTGCTCGAGCCGGGCGACTACACGCTGCGCGCCGACGCTGCATCCGCGGGCGCCGGTCTGTACACGCTGGCGTTTGCTGCGTCAGAAGCGCCGGACAATGTCGGCGGCGGCACGCTGGCGGCGGGCCGTCCGATCGAGGCCACGTTGCTGCCCGGCATGACCGACCGCTGGACGTTCAACATCCGCAGCGCTGGCGAGTACGCCATCGCAATGCACTCCGACGACGTCGACAGCTATCTGCGCCTGAGCCGCGACGGCCAGGAAGTGGCGACCGATGACGATGGCGGCGGCGCATTGAATGCACGCATCGCACAGCGGCTCGAGTCGGGCAGCTATGTCGTCGAAGCTTCGTCGGTGGACGGCGACACCGGCGGCAATTACCGCATCTCGCTCGAGCGTCGCTGACTCCGGCGACCGGTTCTGCGCAGGGCGGGGCAGGGCCGGTCTGGCAGCAGATCGAGCGGACCGCACGATGCATCGCCGCGGTTATGGCCGTGATTGCGCCGCGGTGGGCTCCGCGTCCACTTCGGCTTCTCCGGCGCCCCAGTGAATCTGCGCCCGGCTGCTGCACGCGGCCGCGGCACCCGATGCGATCGCGGCTTCCGGGTCGCGCAGGATTTCCGCAATCGTCGCGTCAGTGACGGCATCGCTTCCCCACAGACCGGTCCACGCCGCGCGCCCGCCGCGCTTGGATGCGTAGAGCGCGCGGTCGGCCAGGCCGACTGCATCCTGCCAGCCACCGCGGCTCGTCGCACTGCCAGGAAGAAACGGCCAGCAGGCGAAGCCGAGCGAGATCGACAACGGCACTGCGCCCACCTCGTCGATCTCGAACGATGCGCCGCCGATCGCGTTCCCCAGCCGCTCGGCGATCTCGGTGGCGGCACGCAATTCGATGCCCGGGCAAGAGACCAGAAACTCTTCGCCACCCCAGCGCGCCACCAGGTCGCCCGGGCGACAGCAGTCGATCAGCCGGGCGGCAATCTGCACCAGGATCGCGTCACCGGTGGCGTGCCCGTAGCGGTCGTTGCATTGCTTGAAGTGGTCGACATCGATCAGGAACACCGCGTTGCGCAGCGCAGGCCGTGTCGGGAGCGGGGTGGCCCCCAGGCGGCGCATCGCGGCGCCGCGGTTCTCCAGCCCGGTCAGTCCATCGGCTGATCCGAGGTGATGCAGGCGCAGGTTGACCCGGCGCTGGTACCACCAGAATGCGAGCATCAGCACGGCCAGCACGATGGCGCAGATCACCGCGGCATTGCGCAGCCAGCGCGTGTGCATCAGGTTCAGCGCTTCGACCTGCTGCGCCTCGCGCAGCGCGATGATCTCGCGCTCGCGCACCTGGTCCAGCAGTTTCGCCTGCAGCCCGGCCAGGCTGTCGAGGTTCTGCGAGCGCAGGTTCCGGACCTCCGACCCCAGCAGGGCCTCCTGCGCATCCAGCGCTTCTTCGAACCTGCCGCCCGCGCGCAAGGCTGCGATTTTCGCCCGCACCGCATCGCTGTACTCCCTGCACGGCTGCGCCGTGCCGACCAAGGCCATCGCGTGTTCCGCGTGCGTGCGCGCCACGTCCGGCGTGCCGTCGTCGAGCGCAAGCCTGGACATGCGCAGCAGGGTGATGGCAGCGCCCGCCCGGTCACCGGACTCGGACTGCAGGTCGGCGATGCGCCGCAGCTCGACCATGGCGGACGCGGTTCCGCCCTTTGCCAGCCGGGACCGGATGGCGATGCGCTCGGCGCGCGCACGACGCCCGATGTAATCGTCGTCGTCTCCCAACTGCGCAGCGGCGTCGAAGTTGACCAGGGCGTCGCGGTCTCGGCCCGCACGCAGGTAGTTCAGGCCGCGGTTCAAGTGCAGCAGGACCGTCTGCTTTTCGGGCAGATCCGAGCCGGCGATGATCTCGTCGGCCTGCTCGAAGAATCGCTCGGCAGCCTCGTAGGATTCGAGTTCTTCGCTGTAGATGCTGCCGACGTTGATCAGCATCACGGTCTGGGCGATGGCGGATTCGTCGAGTTCCGCCGCTTCGTACGCGCGAATGTAGAGATCGAGCGCGCGCGGGATGAAGCCGACGCTATGCAGGGTCGATCCGGCATTGGACAGCGCGCGCAGCTGGAACGCGGGCGGCATGGGATGCGCCTGCAGCAGCGATTCGACGCGATCGACCGATGCGCTAGCGCGCCTGCCGTCACCGAGCAACGCCGCGGCGCGGCCGAGGCAGCTCTGCAGCTTCATCTCTTCATCGTGTGCCAGCGGGCCGCGCGCGAGGACCGCGTCGGCAAGTTGCAGCGCGGCCGCGGGATCGTGCTGTCGCAGCTCGAAGCAGCGATCGATGTCGGCGGCGGCAGACACCGGAGTCGGCGGCGTCAACGCCGAAACCGGTGCGATCCAGGCCAGCGTCGCGCCCGCCAGAGCGGCGGCCAGCCGGAACGTCCATCTTGTGCGTGTGGTCATGTGGTCGCGTTGTCCTGCCAGGGTCCCCGTTGGCAAGCATCGAGTCTAAACAGATTCGCTATGCACCTGCCCGGGCGCGGTGCGCGGCATGGCCGAGGACTTGTTAGAATCCCCGGTTTTCCGCGGTTCCCAATCCCATGCTTGAACTCAATCCCGTTCGCCAGCGCATCGCCGACCTTCGCGGTCGGCTGGATGCGCTCAGGGGGTTTCTTTGACTACGACGCCCGTCGCGAGCGTCTGGAAGAAGTCGAGCGCGAGCTCGAAGACCCGAACATCTGGAACGATGCCGAGCGCGCACAGGCGCTGGGCCGCGAGCGTTCGTCGCTCGACAAGACCGTCAACGGCATCCGCAGCCTGACCGAGGGGCTGGAAGGCGCCAGTGAACTGCTGGAGCTGGCCGAATCGGAGAATGACGAGGACACCGCGCAGGCGGTGGTCGAGGACGTCGAACGCTTCGGCAGCGAGGTCGACAAGCTGGAATTCCAGCGCATGTTCTCCGGCGAGCTGGACCACGCCGCAGCGTTCGTCGACATCCAGGCCGGCGCCGGTGGCACCGAGGCCCAGGACTGGGCCGAAATGCTGCTGCGCATGTATCTGCGCTGGGCGGAAAGCCGCGGCTGGAAGGCCGAGCTGATGGAGGTTTCCGGCGGCGAAGTCGCGGGCATCAAGTCCGCGACCGTGCGGATCGAGGGCGATTTCGCCTACGGCTGGCTCAAGACCGAGATCGGCGTGCACCGGCTGGTGCGCAAGTCGCCGTTCGACTCCGACAACCGCCGGCATACCAGTTTCACATCGGTGTTCGTATCGCCGGAAGTCGACGACAACATCGAGATCGACATCAACCCCGCCGATCTGCGTACCGACGTGTACCGCTCGTCGGGCGCCGGTGGCCAGCACGTCAACAAGACCGAGTCGGCGGTGCGCATCACCCACATCCCGACCAATACCGTCGTCGCCTGCCAGACCGGGCGCAGCCAGCACCAGAACCGCGACACCGCGATGAAGATGCTGGCCGCCAAGCTCTACGAGCTGGAACTGCAGAAGCGCAATGCGGAGAAGGACGCGCTGGAAGCCACCAAGTCCGACATCGGCTGGGGCAGCCAGATCCGCAACTACGTGCTCGACCAGAGCCGCATCAAGGATCTGCGGACCGGCGTGGAGCGCAGCGATACGCAGAAGGTCCTCGACGGCGATCTCGACGAGTTCGTCGAGGCCGCGCTCAAATCCGGCCTCGAGGCCGGCGCCAAGCGCACCGACGCGAGCTGAGTTTCCAGAGCCAACCCATGGCCGCGCGGTTGCGGCCTGGTGGTCCGTGTCGAGGTTCATCTGGCGCACACGGACCGTCAATGCGCCACTCCGTACGATGGCGCCTTCCCGGCGTCCGGTCGCGCAACGACCGGACGGTCCGCCCCCCGGCAGCCGGCCTTTCATGCCCGGCGTCCGTATTCACCTCCGCGTTTCGATGCAGATCCGCGGTTCCACTTCGCAGAGATCGCCATGAACCAGCAACCCGCCAATCCGCAGCCCGTCGACGAGAACGCTCTGATCGCGGAGCGTCGCAGCAAACTGGCCGCGCTACGCGGGCAGGGCGTGGCCTTCCCGAACGATTTCCGGCGCCGTGACGAGGCCGGCGCATTGCAGGCGCGCTACGGTGATGCCGAGCGCTGGAGCGGCGAGGCGCTGGAGGCCGAGGGGGTGCGGGTCGCCGTGGCCGGGCGGCTCATGGCCAAGCGGCTCATGGGCAAGGCCGCATTCGCGCAGATCCAGGATGTGAGCGGCCGACTGCAGCTGTTCCTTCAGTCGTCGACGCTGGGCGATCGTTACGACGCATTCAAGACCTGGGACGTGGGCGATATCGTCGCCGCCGAAGGCACGCTGATGCGGACGAAGACCGGAGAGCTTTCGGTCAAGGTCGAGACGATCCGCCTGCTGACCAAATCGTTGCGCCCGTTGCCGGACAAGTGGCATGGCCTGTCCGACGTCGAGCAGCGTTACCGCCAGCGTTACGTCGACCTGATCGTCTCGCCGGAAGCACGCGCGGTGTTCGTCAAGCGCTCCCGGATCATCTCCGCGATCCGCCAGTGGCTCGACAGCCGCGACTTCCTCGAAGTCGAAACGCCGATGATGCATTACGTCGCCGGCGGCGCCGCAGCCAAGCCGTTCATGACCCACCACAACGCGCTCGGCCTCGACCTGTACCTGCGCGTCGCGCCCGAGCTTTATCTCAAGCGTCTGGTCGTGGGCGGTTTCGAACGGGTCTACGAGATCAACCGCAACTTCCGCAACGAGGGCGTGTCGACCCGGCACAACCCGGAGTTCACGATGCTCGAGCTCTACGAGGCCTACGTGGCCTACGAGGAGATCATGGACCTGGCCGAGGGGCTGATCCGCGATGTGGCGAAGCAGGCGGTCGGTACCACGGCGCTGGAGTGGGACGGCCATGCGATCGATGTCGGTCCGGCGTTCCGCCGCTGGAAGCTCGAGGAAGCCGTGCGCGAACTCAATCCGGAGATCACGGTTGCCGACTGCCGCGACCGTGACGCCCTGGCCGCGCACTGCGCGCGCCTGGGGCTGCACGTCAAGGCCGGCGACGGCTGGGGCAAGCTGCTGCTCGAGATCTTCGAAGAGACTGTCGAGGCCGGCCTGATCCAGCCGACCTTCATCACCCATTATCCGGTCGAGGTCTCGCCGCTGGCGCGCGAGTCCGATGACGAAGCAGGTATCACCGACCGCTTCGAACTGTTCATCGGCGGCAAGGAGTTCGCCAACGGATTTTCCGAGCTCAACGATCCCGAGGACCAGGCCGCGCGCTTCCGCGCCCAGGTCGATGCGCGCGCCGGCGGCGACGACGAGGCCATGCACTACGACGCCGACTACATCCGTGCGCTGGAGGTCGGATTGCCGCCGACCGGCGGGCTGGGCATCGGCATCGATCGTCTGGTGATGCTGCTGACCGGCTCGGCATCGATCCGCGACGTGCTGCTGTTTCCCTATATGCGACCGCAGGTTGACGGCTGAGGGCCCCAGCTGCCCCCGCCAGACGGCCATCCGGGCCGCGCCACGAGTTGGACATCCCGGTGCGGCGGGGCCGGAATGGCGGATGTTGCTGGCGCGGGACTTGCTTCGGATGAACCCCGGCCGCGATGATGCGGCTGGGATCACTGGAGGAAGCTCGGCATGAACATCGTCATCGTCGACGATCAGACGTCCGCGAGGACCATGCTGCGTCACATCCTCGAGGACATCAGTCCCGAGCTGGAAGTGTTCGACTTCGGAGATCCCGAGGTCGCGCTGCGCTGGTGCGAGGACCACCGCGCCGACCTGCTGCTGCTCGACTACCGGATGCCGATCGTCGATGGGCTGGAATTCGCCCGGCGGTTCCGGCGGCCGATGCTGCATCGCGACGTGCCGATCGTCCTGGTCACCGTGGTCGGCGACGAGCCGATCCGCCAGGCGGCGCTGGAGGCGGGGGTCATCGATTTCCTGGTCAAGCCGGTCCGTCCTCGCGAGTTGCGGGCACGCTGCCGCAACCTGCTGCAGTTGCGGCAGCAATCCGAATCGGTGAAGCAGCGCGCGCTTTCGCTGGAGCAGCGCCTGCTCAAGAGCATGCACGAGGTCGAGGAGCGCGAACGCGAGACCCTGACCCGGCTGGCGCGGGCGATCGCGTATCGCGACGCCAGCACGAGCGCCAACCTCGAACGCGTTGCTGCGGTCGCGGGCATGGTCGCCGAGGCGATGGGGCTGTTCGAGGACGAGGTGCGGATGATCGAGCTGGCTGCGCCGCTGCACGATATCGGCAAGATCGCGATCCCCGACGCCATCCTGATGAAGCCCGGTCCGCTGACCGCCGAGGAGATGGCGACGATGCGTGAACACCCGCAGATCGGCTACGAGCTGCTCAGCAACAGCCAGAATCGCTTCATCCAGCTCAGCGCCCTGATCGCGCTGCGGCATCAGGAACGCTTCGACGGCACGGGCTATCCCGATGGTCTGGCCGGTGAGCAGATTCCGCTCGAGGCACGGATCGTCGCGATTGCCGACGTGTTCGACGCCCTGATGTCCAAGCGCCCCTACAAGCGCGCCTGGTCGATCGAGGAGGCGCTCGCCTACATCGCCGAGAACAGCGGGCGGCATTTCGATCCTCGCTGCGTGGAGGCGATGCTTGCGAACGTGCCCCGTCTGGAGCTGATCTGTGCGCGCTTCGGCGGGCGCCCGGCGGGATCGCTGCAGTGATCCGCCCGGGATGAACGCCGTCAGCTGGCTGGAGGATCGACTGTCGGGCCGCCCCGACAGCGAGCATGGCCAGGCATCGATCCGGCTCGCCCTGCTGTTCGTGGTGCTGGTCTTTCTGCTATGGACGGACCACACCGGAACCCGTCTGCCTGCCTTCGAGCAGGTCATGGCGATGGTGATCGTGGGCTTCTGCATCGGTGCGACATTGCTGATGTGGATCGTCGCGCGCCCGGAAACTTCGCATCCGCGCCGCGTGGTCGGAATGTTTTCCGATTACGGCCTGATGGGCGCGGCCATGACCGTGATGGGTGGGCCGATCGGCTGGGTGTACGTGCTGATCCTGTGGGTCACCGTGGGCAACGGCCTGCGCTTCGGCAATCGCTACCTCTATGCGGCGATGACCATGGCGGCCATCAGCTTCGGCAGCGTGCTGATGCTTACCCCGTACTGGCACGCGAATCTCAGTCTTGGCATCGGCCTGCTGATCGGCCTTGTCGCGATACCGCTGTACCTGTCGGGCCTGCTGCGCGACCTGACCAATGCCACCAGCGAGGCCAAGCGCGCCAGCGAGGCCAAAAGCCGCTTCCTGGCCAATATGAGTCACGAATTCCGCACGCCGCTCAACGGCCTGGCGGGTGTGTCCGAACTCCTGGCGACCACCCGGCTCGACGACGAGCAGCGCGAATATCTGGGCACCATACGCGCGTCCACCTCGAGCCTGCTCTCGCTGGTCGAGGACGTGCTGGACATTTCCGCGATCGAAGCGGGCAAGCTGCGCGTCGTCGTGCAGCCGTTCTCGCTGCGCGAGGTGGTCAACAGTGTCGATCTGGTGCTGCAGCCCGGAGCGCGCGCCAAGCGCCTGGACTACGTGTCCACGGTCGCCGACGACGTGCCGGACCTGCTGCTCGGGGATCCGGCCCATCTGCGCCAGGTGCTCACGAATCTGGTCGGAAACGCGGTCAAGTTCACCCGCGCCGGTTCGGTCCGGTTCGACGTGGGCACCGCCTCCGGCCCGTCGGACACGCTGCGGCTGAAGTTCACCGTCGCAGACACGGGCATCGGCATTCCCGCTTCGGCCAGGGCCCGGTTGTTCGAGGCCTTCGAGCAGGCCGATACGACCCTCTCCCGTGGCTTCGGCGGCACAGGCCTCGGGACCAGCATCGCCAAGCGCCTGACCGAGGCAATGGGCGGGACGATCGGATTCGAAAGCACCGAGAACGCGGGCAGCCGTTTCTGGGTGGAACTGCCGTTCGAGCAGGTGGATGCGCTCGGCGCGGCAGGCCCGGACCAGGCCGGTTTGCTGGAGCCCGTGACGCGTATGGATACGCAGCCGGTCAATGTCATCGCGTTCAGCGATCCCTTCATGCGCCATCGTCTGCGCGTGCGCAGCATGCGCGTGCTGATCGCCGACGACCATGCGGCCAACCGCATGGTGCTGGAACGCCTGCTGCAGAAGGCCGGCCACAGCGTGACGAGTGTGACCGGTGCCGAGGACGTGCTCGATGTGCTGGCCAGTGACGACCATGACGCGATCGTCGTGGATCTGCACATGCCCGGCATGAGCGGCCTGGACATGTTGCGGCAGATGCGGGTGATGGAGGCAGGTTCCGCGCGCACGCCGGTGATCGTGCTCAGCGCCGACGTCACGCCGTCATCGATCGCGAACTGCCGGAAGGCCGGGGCCTACGCCTTTCTGGCCAAGCCGGTGGTCGCCTCGCGCCTGCTGGACCTCCTGGCGGACATCGCGGTGCCCGGGTCGCGACCGGTGCGCGAGGCCGATCCGATTCCGGTGGCGGCGGCGCCACGCGATGGCGTCCTCGACACCGGCGTGCTCGAAGAACTCGCATCGCTCGGTCTGGGCGACAACTTCGTGGTCACCTTCGTCGCCCAGTGCATGGACGATGCGCGCACCTGTCTGGCGGGGATCGATCAGGCCGGGCAGGGGGAAGACTGGTCTGCGATGCGCGACCATGCGCACGCGCTCAAGGGCGTATCGGGCAACGTCGGGCTGGTGCAGCTGGCGGCTGGCAGTGGCGAGATCATGGCGCTGCCGGACTGGGAGCTGCGACGCGAATGGCGCCGACGTCTCGACACGCTCGCGGCGCAGTTCGACGAGGGCGGTCGCGCCCTTCGCGCGCGCGGACAGGCTGGGTCCGCGCGCGACCGGGGAAGGGAGTGCTGATCTGGTAGATCAGCGGGCAGCGGCACCGGCGTTGGGCAGGTAGCTGCGACGGGTTTGTGCCTTGACGATGCGGTCCATCGTTCTCAGCGAGCGGTCGTCGAGTGCGAGCGCGGTATCCACCCAGACCTCGGTGATCCGCATGAGCTCGTCGAAGCCGACCGGCTGCGCGATACCGCGCACGGTGTTGAGGGCGATGTGCGCATGGGGTGCGCGCTGCTGCCGGCGGACCAGGTCCGCAACCGCAGCCGGGCCTTCGCCGCGCGGCACGAGGACGTCGACCACGCCCATCTCGTGCATCTCTTCGGCGCTGAAGAGGTTGCCTTCGAGAATGATGCGCTCGGCAAGTTGCGGCGCCACCCGCTTGCTGAGGAACGAATAGGCGCCCATGCCCGGGAACAGCCCGAACAGCACTTCGGGCAGGCCCATCTGGGCGCCTGCTTCGGCGACGATCGTCTGGCACGAGAGCGCAAGTTCGAAGCCGCCGCCCAATGCATCGCCCTGGACCAGCGCAATCATCCGCACGTCTCCACCAAGGCCCGAATGGATGTGGTGGACGCCGTCCACGCACTTGCGGGCGTAGGCCAGCAGATGTTCGCGGTCCGCGGCCCGGATCAGCTGGGCGAAGAGGGCAAGATCACCGCCGAGATTGAACGCGTCGGCGTCGGAGGCGACCACCACGTGGCGGAGGCGACCGGGCTGGCGCTGCTGCTCGCGCAGGGTGATGGAATTGAGGAAGCTCCACATGTCGTCCATGAGGCCGGGCCGGAAGCAGGGGCGATCCCCTGCGGCCAGCTGGCTGTGCATGTACATCCAGTGGACGAGATTGGCCGGATCCGACTCCACCCGCATGTTCGGGTATGGGCGGATGCGCAACAGTTGTTCGACATTGTTCATGGTGATCCCCTTGCAGAGGACCCCACCGGCCGGGCCCCGGCAGGGCCCGATTGATACAGATATGCCCGATAGCGCTTCTATGCGCTCATCGGGCCAACAGGGCAAGGATTTCGCCGCCTCCGTCACAGAATGCGGCGGAACCCAGCCTGTTATGTGATGCGCGTCACGCTTTCTTTGGTTCGTCCCGCAATTCGCGCCGCAGGATCTTGCCGACGTTGGTCTTGGGCAGCTCGTTCCGGAACTCGACGATGCGCGGGTGCTTGTAGCCGGTCAGGTGCTGGCGCGCGTGGGCCTTGACCTGCTCGGCAGTCAGCGTCGGATCCTTGCGGACGATGATGACCTTCACCGCTTCACCTGATTTCTCGTCATCCACACCGATCGCCGCCACCTCGAGCACGCCCGGCATCATCGCGATGACGTCCTCGACCTCGTTGGGATATACGTTGAATCCGGACACCAGGATCATGTCCTTCTTGCGATCGACGATATAGAAGAAGCCCTTCTCGTCCATGCGGGCCATGTCGCCGGTATGCAGCCAGCCGTCCGCATCGATCGCATCGGCGGTGTCCTGGGGGCGCTGCCAGTACCCCTTCATCACCTGCGGGCCGCGGATGCACAGCTCGCCGACTTCGCCGACAGGCAGCATCGCGCCGTCTTCATCCTTGATGCAGGCATCGGTCGACGGCACCGGCAAGCCGATCGAGCCGTTGTACTCGGGCAGATCCATGGGATTGATGCACGCGGCGGGCGAGGTCTCGGTCAGCCCGTAGGCCTCGACCAAGGTCACGCCGGTGACCTTCTTCCAGCGTTCGGCGACGGCGCGCTGCACGGCCATGCCGCCGCCCAGCGTGAGCCGGAGCGGGCTGAAATCGATCTCGGAAAAACCTGGTGTGTTGAGCAAGCCGTTGAACAGCGTGTTGACACCGGTGATCGCCGTGAAGGGCTCACGCTTGAGCTCCTTGACGAAGCCCGGCATGTCGCGCGGATTGGTGATCAGGATGTTCTTGGCCCCGAGCCGCATGAAGACCAGCCCGTTCGCTGTCAACGCGAAGATATGGTAGAGCGGCAGCGCGGTGACGATGGTTTCCTGGCCCGGTCGCGCGCGCGGACCGATCCATTCCGAGGCCTGCAGCATGTTGGCGACGAGATTGCGATGGGTGAGCATCGCGCCCTTGGCTACGCCCGTGGTGCCGCCCGTGTACTGCAGGAAGGCGATGTCGTCTAGGGTGATGGTGACCGGCGGCAGCTCGTGCTCGTGCCCGAGTGCGAGCGCCTCGCGGAAGCGGATCGCGCCGTGGATGGCGTAATCGGGAACCATCTTCTTCACGTACTTGAGCACGAAGTTGACGATCGGACCCTTCGGGAAACCGAGCAGGTCGCCAAGGCCGGTGGTGATGACCTGTTTGACCTGGGTATCAGGCAGCACGTCCTGGACGGTCTTGCCGAAGTTGTCCATGACCAGCACTGCGGACGCACCCGAGTCCACCAGCTGGTGGCGCAGCTCGCGCGCGGTGTACATCGGATTGGTATTCACCACCGTCAGCCCGGCGCGCAGGACGCCGAACGTCGCGATCGGGTACTGGAGGCAGTTGGGCATCATGATCGCGACGCGATCGCCCTTCTTGAGCTTGAGTTCGCCGAGCAGATACGCCGCAAAATCGCGGCTGCGCGCGTCGAGTTCACCGTAGGTGAGCGTCTTGCCCATGTTGGAGAAGGCGACGTTGTCGCGGAATTTCGCGATCGCCTCGTCGAGGACTGCCGGAACCGAGCCATACTGCTCGGGATCGATCTCCGCCGGTACGCCTGCAGGATAATTCGCCAGCCACGGGCGTCGCTCGGTCATGCATTCCTCTCCCAGATTGAAGGCCGTCACTCGGACTGGCGAACGTGCCTGTGCAATGCGCCAGATTGGAGCATAGGCACCGGGGGGAGGCAAGGCGCGTCGCGGCGTAAATGCAGGAGTTCGGTGCATGGTCGCTGCGAAAATGCCGACGTTTGCCACAACCCGGAGCCTCCATGCCATTGCCATATCCCACTGTGTCCCGCTGGAGGATTGCCGTTCCGGCCGCGATACTGGTGCTGCTTGCGACGACGCTGGTCGCCTGCGGCGGCGCGTCGTCCCCCGAAGAAGCGGTTCGTTCGCAGGTCGCGGCGCTGCAGTCGGCGATCGAGGAGCGCAGCGCATCCGCCGTGGCCGAGCTGCTCGACGAGGATTTCATCGGGCCGCAGAACATGGACCGCCGCGCGGCGCGGCAGATGGCTGCAGCCCTGATGCTGCGCCATCAGCGAATCGGGGTGATCACCGGCCCGCTGGACGTGCAGCTCCAAGGCGAGGATCGCGCGCTCGTGCGAGCGCGCGCCGCGCTCACGGGCGGCGAGGGGAGCGCACTTCTGCCCGACAGCGCGCAGGCCTGGCGGATCGAAAGCGGATGGCGGTTGCGCGGCGGCACATGGCGTATCACCAGCCTGACCTGGACGCCGGCCCTGCAATAGGGCCGGCGAGCGGCGACGCTAGTCGAAGTCGTACTGCATGCCGGGCCCTGCTGCGGCCAGGAAGTTGCCCTGCACGTAGTCGATCTCGGCGCCGAACAGGATCGACATGCTCGCTGCGTCCTGCACGAACTCGGCGATGGTGCGGATACCGAACTCGCGTGCACGCCGGGCGATCTCGCCGATCCGCTGCTGGTTCTCGGTATTGGTGGGCAGATCGTCGGTGAAGCTGCGATCGAGCTTGAGCAGATGCGGTTGCAGGTGGCTGAGCAGCTGGAACGAGTCGAGGCCAACACCGAACTGCTCGAGGGCGAAACGACCGTCGAAACGGGCGATGCGCGCCGCGAAGGCCTGGGCCGCCTTGAGGTGGGTGAACACCTTCGATTCGGGTAGCTGCAGCACCAGGTACTCGCCCGGCACCTGCTGTTCGGCGAGCTGTGCCCCGACGAAGTCGGCGAAGGCATCGCCGTCCAGCGAGGCCTGGCTGACCTTGACCAGCAAGGTGGTGGGTTGGCCGGCGCGGAGGCGTTGCGCGATCGCCGCGATCGCCCGCGAGGCCACGTACCGGTCGATCTCGGCGAGCATGCCGTTGTCTTCTGCGATCTGCAGGAAGGTGCTCGGAGGGATCAGTTCGCCGTCGCCGCCGTCGAGTCGCAGAAGGATCTCGTAGACCGCGGCGTTGTCGCCCTGCAGGTTGATGATCGGCTGGTAATGCAGCACGAACCCGTCTGCATCGAGTGCGCCGCGCAGCCGGGCCACCCAGGCCTGGACGCGCTCTTCCTCGACGCGGTCGACCGCGCTGGGGTCGAACACTTCGCAGCGATTGCCGCCGGTGCCCGATGCGGACTCCAGCGCGTTGCTGGCGCGCGCAAGGACCTGGGCGACGTTGGCGATCTTCTCGCCGACCTGGACGCCGCCGATGCTGATGGTGACGGTGCTCGAGCGTTCGGCGATCTCGACCACATGGTCGGCGAACCCGGCGCGCAGGCGCTCGGCGGTCGTCACCGTTGCGTGGTAGTCGCTGGCGCGCAGCAGGACCGCCAGGGTATGGCCGCCATAGCGGGCGACGGTCGCGTCGTCCCCGAGCAGGGAGCGCAGGCGCGCGGCGACGGCCGCCAGCAGATCGTCGGCATGGTCGAGCCCGATGTCGGCGAGCAACTGCTGGTGGTGGTCCGGCTCGAGCATCAGGAAGCCGTACTGCACGTCGGACTGCGCCGCGTCATCGACCGCATCCTCGATCGCGCGCAGGAACGTGGGCCGGTTCAGCAGCCCGGTGACCTGGTCGCGGTGGCGCAGTTCCTCGAGCTCCAGCACGAGGTCGGCACCGATCTCTTCGCGCCGGCGCAGGATCACCTGCAGGCAGGGCTCGCCCTCGTACTGCGCCGCGGTGAATTCCATCGCGGCCGGGAACGCTTTGCCGTCCAGGCCGCGCGCCTCGATCTCGTGTCGGGGCGGGGGCGGCTCGCCCTTGCTCAGGGATTTGAGCAAAGTCTTGAAGGAGTCGACGTGCTGCGGCGCGACCATGTCGAGCAGCGAGACCCCCTCCATGTCCTCGAAACTCTCGTAGCCGAACACTTCCAGATAGGCCGTGTTCGCGCGGATATGCATGCCCTCGTGGATGTAGGCGATCGCATCGCGCGACGAATCGATCAGTGCATCGCAGCGGCGTTCGGTCTCGCGCACCCGCGCTTCAAGCCTGCGCAGGCTGCGGCGCGCATCGCGATCGGCCCAAGCCTCGCGCACGCAGGCAAGCACCTGCTGGGGCGTGTGCCGGAGCGCGACGGCGCGGGCGCCCGACTGGATCGCGTCCACATAGTCGGCCTCCACCAGCGCATCGACCAGGGCGATCACCGGCAGGTCGCGACCGCTGTCGGCGACCCGCTGCATGACCTGCGGGAACGGCAGCATGCTGGATCCACGCGCGGCGATGACCACGTCCGGAGACTGGCTGCCGATCATGCGGCCGAGCTCGTCGTCGGATTCGGGCCGCAGTGGACGCACGGCGATGCCGGCGTTGCGCAGTCCGCTGGCGATCGCTTCCGCATTCTCGACGAGGTCGTCGACGATCAGCAGGCGCAGGGCAGTGTCGGCTCGGGTCGACATTTGGGTCTCCATGACAGACCGCCTTATGCCATGGGGGGCGCAATCCGTCCATCAGCGGCGGCGCTGATCGCGCGCTTGGATGCATCGCCTGCGACCTCGCGCACAAGACGGGGCACGAGATATCCGGAATGGCGCGCCACGAGGGCCGCATGCAGCGCGAGCGCGGTCTCGTCGTCGACTTCGAAATGCGCGGCGCCGGCCACCCGGTCGAGCTGATGCAGGTAATAGGGCAGTACCCCGGCATCGAAGCTGCGCTCAGCCAGGGCGGCGAGCGCGTCCACATCGTCGTTGACCCCCCGCAGCAGCACGGCCTGGTTGAGCACGGTGGCGCCGGTCGCGCGCAGGTCGCGCATTGCGGTATCCACCGAGGTATCGAACTCATTGGCGTGGTTGGCGTGCACGACGATCGCGACGGGCCAGGGCAGGGACGCGAGCCATCCGGTCAGCTCGGCGTCCACGCGTTCGGGCAGCACGATCGGCAGGCGCGTATGCAGCCGCAGGCGGCGCACGTGCGGCAGCTCGCGCAGCGCTTCGGTGAGTTCGGCCAGCTTCGCGGTGGCCAGCGACAGGGGGTCGCCACCCGACAGCAGGACCTCCTCGATGCTCGGGTCGGCCGCGATCGCCGCGATCGCCTCGCGCCATGCACCCGCCGCCGCGGTCTCCTCCGCATAGGGGAAATGACGGCGGAAGCAGTAGCGGCAATGCACCGCGCAGCTGCCGGTCGCGACCAGCAACGCACGGCCGGCGTACTTGTGGATCACGCCTGGCCCAACTTTGGCCGCGCCATCGCCGACCGCGTCGAGCGTGAAGCCGGGCACGGGACGCATCTCCGCGTCCAGTGGCAGGACCTGGCGCAGCAAGGGGTCGTGCGGGTCTCCGTGGCGCATGCGGGCCACGAAACCGCGTGGTACGCGCAACGGGAACTGTGCGGCGGCTTCGGACGAGACGCCGAGCGCCAGGTCCTGGAGGCCGAGCAGGGCGAGCAGCTCGCGCGGGTCGCGGACAGCCTCGCGCCAGGCCTGCTGCCAGCGGCGCGGCTGCATCGGAAGAAGGGCTGCGGGTATCATGTGCGATTGGATCCAACAGACAGAGCCACCCGCGCGTGTCGCGGGCGGTAAACCCGTAGTGTAGCCGCCGGCGCGCCCGGCCCAGCAGGAGCAGATGATGGCCAGTTATGGCATGAATGACGTCAAGAACGGCCAGAAGATCCTGGTCAACAGCGAGCCGTGCGTCATCATCGACACCGAGTACGTGAAGCCGGGCAAGGGCCAGGCGTTCACTCGCATGAAGTATCGCAACATCAAGTCCGGCCGCGTCGTCGAGCTGACGATGAAGGCAACCGACTCGGTGGAAGTGGCCGACGTCATGGACACCGACATGCAGTATCTCTACAGCGACGGCGAGTACTGGCATTTCATGAACCCCGAGACCTTCGAGCAGGTGCAGGCCGACAAGGCCGGCATGGGCGGCGCGGAGAAGTGGCTCAAGGGCGAGGAAGAATGCGTGGTGACGCTGTGGAACGGCACCCCGATCGCGGTGCAGCCGCCCAACTTCGTCGAGCTGCAGATCACCGAGACCGATCCGGGCGTGCGTGGCGACACCTCCGGCGGCGGCGGCAAGCCGGCGACGCTCGAGACCGGCGCCGTGGTGCGCGTGCCGCTGTTCGTGGGCCAGGAAGAGGTCATCAAGGTCGATACCCGTTCGGGCGAGTACGTCAGCCGGGTCAAGTGATGACGCGAGGTGTCCGGGCCGGTGCCTGCACGCAGCTGCTTGCGATCAAGTCGGGCGCCGCATCCGCGGGCGGCGCATGTCCACTGCGGAGCGTGCATGTATCGCCCCGGGCGTCCGTGTTGCCGGCGGGAGACGATGTCCGGCGCATCGGCCGATCTTCGCTTTCATGACGGACTTCCGGTCAGGGGATCGAAGGCGACCCCTGCAGCCGGGCGCGAGGCTGCGCCTGGGGCCGGGGCGGACGCCAACCGCATCGGGGGCGATCCGGGTTTGCAACGCGCCTGCCGATCTGCGCGTCGCCGCCGATGTGGTGCGCATCGAAAGCGCGCCCGGCAGTGAAGAGGACACGTTGAAGAGGGCACGTGCCTGCGTCGCCGCACGAGCCGGGTCCTGCGCCATGACGGCACCCGCCATGGCGTGGACGCACTGGTATCGCCCTTCCACTGGCGCCACGCCGCCGAGGACGAATGAGCATGCATGACGAAACCCCGCAGGCCATCGACCTGCTGATCGAAGCGGCGCACGTGGTGCCGGTGGAGCCGCACGCGGTGGTCCACGACGACCACGCGGTTGCGGTGCATCGCGGCGAGATCCTCGCCGTGTTGCCGATCGCCGAGGCCCGGCAGCGTTATGCGCCGGCCGAAACGGTGGCACGTCCGCAATCGGCGCTGCTGCCCGGGCTGGTCAATGCGCATACCCATAATCCGATGACGCTGCTGCGCGGGATCGCCGACGACCTGCCACTCAAGGTCTGGCTGCAACAGCACATCTGGCCCATCGAAGGCGCAGTGATCGGCCCGGAATTCGTCGCCGACGGCGTTACCCTGGCGCTGGCCGAAATGCTCCGGGGCGGCACCACCTGCGTCAACGAGAACTACTTTTTCCCCGACGTGCAGGCCGCTGTCTACAAACAGCATGGCTTCCGTGCGCGCGTCGGTCTGCCGGTGATCGATTTCCCGACCGCCTGGGCCTCGAGCGACGACGCGTATTTCGAGCGCGCACGCGAGGTGCACGACCAGTGGCGCGACGATCCGCTGATCGCGATGGCCTTTGCCCCGCACGCGCCCTACACGGTCGGCGACGCGAATTTCGAACGCATCCGCATGCTCGCCGACCAGCTCGACCTGCCGGTGCACCTGCACCTGCACGAGACCGCGCAGGAGGTGCAGCAGTCGCTCGACAAGTATGGCCAGCGCCCGCTCGCGCGGCTCGATCGGTTGGGGCTCGTCAACGACCGGCTGATCGCGGTGCACATGACCCAGCTGACCGAGAGCGAGATCCATCTGTGCGCCGAGCGCGGTGTCAGCGTCGTGCATTGCCCGGAATCCAATCTCAAGCTGGCGTCGGGCTTCTGCCCGGCCTGCGCGCTCGAGCGGGCGGGCGTGAACCTCGCGATCGGCACCGATGGCGCTGCCAGCAACAACGATCTCGACATGTTCGGCGAGACCCGCACAGCGGCGATCCTGGCCAAGGCGGTCGCGAACGATGCTGCCGGCTTCGATGCATTCACCGCGCTGCGCGCCGCCACCCTGGGTGGGGCGAAGGCGGTCGGATTCGGTCACCTGGCCGGCTCGATCGAGCCGGGCAAGCAGGCGGACCTGATCTGCGTGGACCTGTCGCCGGTCGAAACCCAGCCGCTGCACCATGTGGTCTCGCAGTTGGTCTACGCGACCGGGCGCCACCAGGTGAGCGATGTCTGGATCGCCGGGCAGCCGAAGCTGCGGTCGCGCACACTGGTCGGGTTCGATCTCGACGCCATCACCGCGAATGCGCGCCAATGGCGCGAGCGCATCGCCACATTGCGCCCCGGCGCATGATGGCATCAAGTCCGAAGTACGTACGCAAGACGAGGGCAGCATGAACGCAGCACGCGACAACTTCCATCAGGCAGAACTGGACAAGTTCGGCGCGCTCGCCAATCGCTGGTGGGATGTCGACGGCCCGCAGAAGCCGCTGCATGCGCTCAATCCGGTACGCCTGGACTACATCATCGGCCGTGCGCGACTCGACGACGCGCGGGTGCTCGATGTCGGCTGCGGTGGCGGCCTGCTCAGCGAAGCGATGGCGCGGCGCAACGCCCGGGTCACGGCGATCGACCTGGCCGAGGATCTGGTCAAGGTGGCCGGGCTGCACGGACTCGAGAGCGGAGTGGACGTGGATTACCGCGTGCGGTCGGTCGAGGCGCTCGCCGCCGAGCAGCCGGGCAGCTTCGACGTGGTGACCTGCATGGAAATGCTGGAACACGTGCCGGACCCTGCCGCGATCCTGCAGGCCTGCGCCACGCTGCTCAAGCCCGGCGGAACCCTGTTCGTCTCGACCCTCAACCGCACGCCGGCCGCGTTCGCGCTGGCGATCATCGGCGCGGAGTACGTGGCCCGGCTGCTGCCGCGCGGCACTCATCAGTACGCGTCCTTCATCAAGCCGTCGGAACTTGCGGCGTGGCTGCGCGCGGCAGGCCTGCAGCTCGAAGAGGTCACCGGGCTGATGTACGAGCCCTGGCGCAACGGCGCGCGATTGATGTCGCGCACCGACGTGAACTACCTGGCCTGGGCACGGAAACCCGAGTGAGTCCGTCCGCCCCCCGCGCGGCGTTCCCCGCCTGCGCACTGTTCGATCTCGACGGCACGCTGCTCGACAGCGCGCCGGACATGCTCGCGACCGTCAACCGCATGCTCGCCGCCCGCGGCCGTGCGCCGCGCGCGCTGGCCGATATCCGCCCGGTCGTCTCGCGCGGCGCGCGGGCGATGGCGTCAGTGGCGTTTCCCGAACTCGATGCCGAAGGCATCGCAGCACTGGTGCCCGAGTTCCTGGCGGTCTACGCCGAGGAACTGGGCCGCCACGGCGCGCCGTTCGAAGGAATCGAGCCGATGCTGGCCGCGCTGGAAGCGGCCGGTACCCGCTGGGGCATCGTGACCAACAAGCCCGAATACCTGGCCGCGCGCCTGTTGCCGCAGCTGGGTTGGCAGGATCGCTGCGCGGTGCTGGTCGGCGGCGACACGCTGGCCGAGCGCAAGCCGCATCCTTTGCCATTACTGCACGCCGCCGAGGCGATCGGTGTGGCGCCCGGCGACTGCGTCTATGTCGGCGACGACGCGCGCGACATCGCCGCCGCGCGGGCCGCAGGCATGCCTTCGGTGGTCGCGCTGTGGGGCTACCGCCTGGAAGAGGACGACCCGATCGCCTGGCAGGGCGACGTGATGCACGACGCACCGGATGCGCTCGCGGTGCCGCGCGGCTGGCCGGCACCATGAGCGCTGCATTGCGACCGGCCGACGAGGATTTCGTCGCCAAGTGGCAGGCGCGCTGGCCCGAATGGCGCATCGGCATGGCGTTCGTCGAACCAGCCATGCGCGAGCGTGCAGCCGCATGGTTCTCGCTGCTCGAGGAGTTCGGCGACGCCGCATGGGCAGGGGCCGAGGCGACCCCGGGCCTGGCCAAGCTCGCGTGGTGGCAGGAGGAGCTGCAGGGCTGGGGCAAGGGTGCGCGGCGCCATCCGCTGGGGACGCACCTGCAGCGCGTGGATGCCCCATGGCAGACGCTGGCGCTCGCCCTGCGGCTGCTCCCGGCGACCCGCGAACATCCGAACCAGCTCGCCGGCAACCTGGCGCAGACGCAGGATCTCGCCCTCGCGATCGCCGCATGCGAGGCGCGGCTGTTCGGAGACGGCAGCCGCGACAGTGGCGATGGCCGCATCACGGCGGTCCCGCTGCTCGCCCAGCAGGCCCTCGTGCGCATCGATCGCGCGCTGGCCGCGGAGCTGCTCGAGCAGTGGCCGTCGCGCGACGCCGGCACGCGCCCGCGCCGCATCGCCAACGCCATCAGCGGCGCGCGGCTGGCGATCCTGGCGCGTACGGACGAGGCGCGGCCGGTACCTGCATTGCGCGTGCTGTGGTCGAGCTGGCGCGCCGCCCTGGCGCGCTGAATCCCGTTCCAATAGGGTCGGCGGAAACGCAGCGTTGCGGGGGCCGTGTTGGGCGAGCCGGTAGACTGCGCGTCTTCGCTTCATGTCGGTGCGCGCGCCGCCCGACGCTTCATTTCCCGCATTCCGCCGCGAGCCCGTATTGAACACCGCATCGATCACCGACCGCCTCCCCGACGTTGCCGGCGACCAGGCCCAGGCCGCACGCCTGCTGGACTGGGTCGGCATGGGCAATATCGCCATCCCGCTGCGCATCGAGGATGCCAATGGCGGAACTGTGACGGTCCCGGCTTCCGCAGATATCGGTGTGAATCTGATCGATCCCGATGCGCGCGGGATCCATATGTCGCGGCTGTACCTGCATCTGCAGGATGCATTCTCGAGCCAGACGCTCGACCGCGGCACCATCGCGCGGGTTCTGCGCGACTGCATCGAGTCACAGCGCGGGCTTGCCGACCGAGTCCAGCTGACGCTGCGCTATGGACAGCTGCTACGGCGCCCCGCACTGGCCAGCGCGCACAGTGGCTGGAAGACATATCCGGTCGAAATCGATGCGGTGCTGTCACCGGATGGGCTGGCGCTGACACTCGCGCTGTCGGTCGAATACTCCAGCACCTGCCCGGCGTCCGCTGCGCTCTCGCGCCAGCTCAATGCTGCCCGCTTCGCCGGCGACTTCACCCCGTCCACCAGCGGTTTCGACGCAGTCCGCGAATGGCTGGAATCGCCGCGCGGTCTGGCCGCGACCCCGCATGCACAGCGCAGTCGTGCCGATGTGCGCATGCGCCTGGCCGACGACGTCGATGTGTTTCCGGTCCTCGCGATCGTCGATGCCCTGGAGCACGCGCTCGGCACGCCGGTGCAGACCGCGGTCAAGCGCGAGGACGAGCAGGCCTTCGCCAGCCTCAACGCCGAAAACCTGATGTTCTGCGAGGACGCCGCCCGCCGTGTATCGGCGGCCCTGTCGTCGGATCCGCGCATTGCCCGTTTCGAGGCGACGGTCTCGCATTTCGAGAGCCTGCACGCGCACGACGCGATTGCCCGGGTCAGCGGTCCCTGAGGTCTCCGCCAGCGGGGTACGGGCGGGATTGACCGGCCCGGAAGGCCGCATCGACCTGGCGAATCGCAGACCCTCCCGTCACCGCATCCGGTCCAGGGCGCGTCAATGATCGGCTGCTTGTGGCGGCGCGCGGATCGGATTGCCGCGCTGGCTCCGACTCGCCTGCGGCGTCGCTGCCGGGGAATGATGTACCCATCAGCTGATCTGGATACGCTTGGCGCGCAAGAAGCGCTGGCGCATCCCGTCAGGGCCGCTCCAGCGCAAGCTGGGGATCGACCCGCACATCGAGCCAGTTCATCCCCCAATGCAGGTGCGGCCCGGTGGCGCGTCCGGTCGCGCCGACCGCGCCGATGACCTGGCCCTGTTCGATCCGATCGCCCACCTTGGCATCGATGCGCGAGAGATGCAGGAAGTTCGAACTCACGCCATGCCCATGGTCGAGCAGCAGGGTGCCGCCGGTCAGATAGAGGTCGGGCGCGGCGAAGGTGACGATACCGGCGGCCGGTGCCCTGACCGGAGTGCCGGTCGGTGCCGCAATGTCCATGCCCGAATGCGGCGAGCCCGGCTGTCCGTTGTAGGAACGGGCGCGGCCGAAGCGCCCGCTGATGCGGCCCTCCACCGGACGGATGAACCCGTTGCCGAAATCGACACGGTCGTCGTCGCGCTGGCGGGCCTCGGTGACCTGCGCCTGTTCCCGCCGGATGCGCTCGGCGATCGCCGGCGGCGGATTGACCGTGGCCGGCGGCACACCGTTGACGCGTTCGACCGGCCAGTCGCGTGGCGTGATCGCGATGGAGGCCGGGTGGCGGCTGCCATCCGGGCGTGTCACGTCCAGTTGCACCGGGCCGGTTTCGTCGCGGCCGATGCCCAGGACCACGGTGCCGTAACCGCTGACCCGCAGGTCGCGATCGCGGAACCGGACCCGGCTGCCTGCCGGCACCTTGCCGACGACGAGGCTCCCCTGCTGCACCTGCGCCGGAAAGCGCACATCGCTCGTGTCCTGCGCGACCAGCGGCGCCGCGAGCAGGAGCGAAAGGACGATCAGCGCCAGCGCGAGCTGGGAACGGCGAAGCAGGGTCATGCGTGGTCCGGGTGGGAGTCGGATGGAGGGGCGCGCACGCTACACGTCAGCCGATGAAGGCGGTGCAGCGCGGCGCTCTCAGCGGGCGAAGGCGAGGCGCTGCCCGGCCGGCTCGCCGACGAGCTGGCTGCCATCCCATGCGAGGCGGCCGTTGACCCAGGTCGAGGCGATGCGCGAGCGGAAGGTCGTGCCCTCGAACGGCGACCAGCCGCACCTCGACAGCACCTGCTCGCGCTGCACGGTGAAGGGGACGTCTTCCACCATGACCAGGTCGGCGAAGTAACCCTCGCGCAGGAAGCCGCGCTCGGCGACATCGAACAGCTGCGCCGGCGCATGCGCGAATTTCTGCACGACCCGGGTGATGTCGAAATGGCCTTCGTGCACGCACTCGAGCGCGGCGACCAGGGCGAACTGCACCAGTGGCAGGCCACTCGGCGCGCGCGTGTACGGGTTTTCCTTCTCGCTCAGCAGGTGCGGCGCATGGTCGGTGGCCAGCACGTCGATGACGTCGTCTGCCAGCGCGCGCAGCAGCGCCTCGCGGTCGGAGGCGTCCTTGATCGCGGGATTGCACTTGATCAGATGACCCAGGCGCGCGTAGTCGGCGCGGTCGAAGCGCAGGAAGTGGATGCAGGTCTCGGCGGTGATGCGCTTGCGCAGGCGGCCCGCGGCATCGACCAGCGGACCGCGCTCGAACAGCGCCAGTTCGTCTGCGGTCGAGATGTGCAGCACATGCAGGCGGGTGTCGTGGCGGCGGGCCAGCGAAAGCGCCAGCTGCGTCGACTTCATGCAGGCCTCGCGCGAACGGATGTCCGGGTGGCATTCGGCGGGGATGTCCTCGCCGTACTTCGCCACGTACTCGCGCTGGATCGCGTCGATCGTCGGCGTGTCCTCGCAGTGCGTGATGATCGGGACCGGCGTTTCGCGGAAGATGCCGTCGAGCGTGTCGGGATCATCGACCAGCATGTTCCCGGTCGACGCACCCATGAACACCTTGACGCCCGGCGTGGTCAGTGGATCGATGCGACGCACGTGGTCGAGATTGTCGTTGCTCGCGCCCATGTAGAAGCCGTAATTGGCCCGGGCGCGGCCGGCGGCGCGGTCGTACTTGTCCTGCAGCACGTCGGCGCTGAGCGTCGGCGGGCTGGTGTTGGGCATGTCCATGAAGCTGGTCAGGCCGCCGGCGACGGCGGCGGCCGACTCGGTCGCCATGTCGGCCTTGTGTTCCAGGCCCGGCTCACGGAAGTGCACCTGGTCGTCGATCATGCCCGGCAGCAGCCAGCGGCCGGCCGCATCGACCACGGTGTCGCCGCTGCGCGCGTCCAGTGCACTGCCGATCGCGGCGATGCGGCCGTCGGCGCCGATACGCAGGTCACCATCGAAAATCCGGCCTTCGTTGACAAGGCGTGCGTTGCGGATCAGGGTCGAAGTCATGCTCGGGGGTCCAGTTTCGGCATCGGCACGGGATCGTGTCCGCCCGGATGCAAGGGATGGCAGCGGAGAAGCCTGCGCAGCGCAAGCCAGCCGCCCCGCAGCACGCCGAAACGGGCGAGGGCAACCATCGCGTAGCTCGAGCAGCTGGGATGGAAACGGCAGCGCTGGCCGAGCAGGGGGCTGACAAAGCGCTTGTAGCCGCGCAACACGAGGATGAGCAGGCGCGCGATCACGACAGGTCGGCGAGGGCGATGAACACAGGGGTGGGGGCGGTTGCCGCTGCAGGGTTAGGCAGGGTATAACACGCCGCTTCCCCGCCCAAGGGAATGACAAGGAAAGCAGCTCGTGGCAGTCAAGAAACCCGCAAAGAAGGCCGTCAAGAAGGCCGTCAAGCCCGCAGCGAAAGCGCCTGCCGGGAAGAAGGCTGCCCCCGCCAGCAAGGCTGCGGCGAAGAAAGCGCCCGCCAAACCGGCTGCGAGCAAGGCACCGGCCAAGGCGCCTGCGAAGAAGGTGGCCAAGACTGCGCCTGTCAAGGCACCCGCGAAGAATACGGCAAAGGCGGCTTCGGCGAAGACCGCACCCGCCAAGGCACCTGCGAAGAAGACGGCGACAGCGGCTCCGGCAAAGACCGCGGCCGCCAAGCCGGCGACGAAGCCGAAGCCCGCAGCCGCTCCCGCGGTTGCGAAGACGCCCGTCGCAAAGAAGACGGCACCGGCGAAGTCGATCAGCGACAAGCCGGTTGCCGCACCGAAGGCGGGGGCCCCGAAGACGGCTTCCGCCCCGGCGAAAACCGCCGCGCCGAAACCGGCGCCGGCATCCACTCCCACAAAGCGTCCACGTCCGGCCGGCAAGGTCGCCGTCGCGGGCGTTGCGCGCCAGCAGGTTCCGGCGCCAAGAACAAAGGTGAAGGTCGTGCAGTACAAGACCGATGCAGAAACAGGTCGTCCCATTCTTCCGCAGGGCTACAAGCCCAGCGCCGACGAGGAGTACATGAGCCCGTTGCAGCTCGAGTATTTCCGCCAGCGCCTGCTCAACTGGCGCGCGGATCTGGTGGAGGAATCGAAGCAGACGATCGAAAACCTCAAGGACGAGGTCCGTGACGTCGGCGACGAAGCCGAGCGCGCAACCCGTGAAACCGAGAACTCGCTCGAACTGCGTACCCGCGATCGCTACCGCAAGCTGATCGGCAAGATCGACAGCACGCTCAAGCGCGTGGATTCGGGCGAATACGGCTACAGCGTGGACTCGGGCGAGGAGATCGGTCTCGATCGCCTCGAGGCACGCCTGACCGCCGAGCGCACCATCGACGAGCAGGAGCGCTGGGAACACCTGCAGAAGCAGATGGGCGAGTGATCACCGCGCCTCGGCGCTGACGAAGGAAGCCCGCGCAAGCGGGCTTTTTTCTTGGCTGTCCGATCCGCGGGCGCTCATTGCAGATCGCGCAGGTCGAGCCGCCGCAGTCTGGGCGCCCGCCAGGCGGTCGTCGCGACCACCCCCATCGTCACGAAGCCACCGAGCACCACCGCCGGCACCAGCCCGAGCAGGCGCGCCATCGAACCCATGTAGAACGCGCCGATCTCGTTCGAGGAGCCGACGAACAGACCGTTGATCGACGAGACGCGTCCGCGCATGTGATCCGGGGTCGCCAACTGCATGATCGTCGAGCGCATGACCACCGAGATGCCGTCGCACATGCCCGACAGCAGCAGGAAAAAGGCCGACAGCCAGAACGCCGTCGACAGGCCGAAGCCGACCATGCACAGCCCGAAGCCCGCAACCGCGAACAGCAGGATGCGCCCCGCGTTGCGCTGGATGGGATGGCGCGCCAGCCAGATACCCATCGCGACCGACCCCAGAGCGGGCGCGCCGCGCAGGATGCCCAGGCCTTCGGGACCGTAGCGCAGGACGTCGTGGATGAAGGCGGGCGCGAGCGAGATCGCACCGCCGAACAGCACTGCGAACATGTCCAGCGCCAGCGCAGCCAGCAGGATCTGGTGCCCGAACACGAAACGTCCACCCTCGGCGATGCTGGCGAAGATCGGCGCGCGCTGCAGCTGCGGTGCGGGTTCGGTGACCTGCATGCGCGCGAGGAACGCGATCACCACGAGGGCCAGCGCCGAGGCCAGCAGGTACGCCGCCGCGGTGCCCGCCCAGCCCACGACGAACCCGCCGATCGCCGGGCCGACCACGACCGCGGCCTGGAAGGCGATGCTGCCGAGACTCGCGCCGCGCACGAACTGATCGCGCGGCAACACCCGCGCGAACAGCGCGTTGTAGACCGGGCCGAGAAATGCCCGGACCATGCCGGTCAGCATGATCGGCAGATAGATCAGCCAGATGCTGCCTTCGAAGACGCCGAGCGCCAGCATCGCCAGCAACAGCGGTGTGATGGAAAGTGCGGCCGCGGCGGCCATGCCGAGTTTTCGGCGAGGCAACTGGTCGACCAGATACCCCGCGAATGGCGCCACACAGAAGTAGGGCAGCACTTCCGCAAGCCCCACGAGCCCGAGCATCCACGGGTCGCCGGTACGCGCGTAGATTTCCCAGCCCACGGTGACCGCGACGATCTGGTAGGACAGGATGGTGAAGATCCGATAGCCGAGCAGGCGCCGGAATCCGGGGTTGCGCAGCGGCGCCGCGCGGCTTTCGGCAGGCGCGGCGTCGGAGCGTCTTCTCACGCCAGTTCGGTCTGGGCCCGTTCGCGGATGACCGCGAGCAAAGCCGCCAGTCCGTTGCTGCGGGTCGGCGACAGGTGCTTGGCCAAGCCGATGTCTGCGATGTAGTCCGCGTCGGTGTCGACGATCTCGCGCGCACTGCGTCCCGAATACACCCGCAGCGCAAGATAGATCAGCCCCGAGACGATCGCCGAATCGCTGGCGGCGGCGAAGTCCAGGCGCCCGGCATCACCGGACGGCACGATCCAGACCATGGACTGGCAGCCCTGCAGGCGGTTGGCCTCGGTCCTGAGTTCATCGGGGAAGGGCGGCAGCTTGCGACCCAGATCGATCAGGTACTGGTAGCGTTCCGACCAGTCGCTGAAGAACGCGAATTCCTCGGCGATCGCGCGCTGCGCCTCGGCCGGTGTGGGTTCGAGCGGGAAGGGGGAGGCGGTCACGGCGGCAATCGGGTCTCTGACGCGGCCTGAGGGCCGGGCCGTTATTGTGACCGATCCTGCCCGCAGCTTCCGTCATGGTCGCAGGGGCATGTCGGCACTGCGTCGCGCCTGCCGCCTTCTCGCGCATGGCCCGGCGCGGTCCAATCACAGCCGCGCCGCAGGGGCGCAACAGGAGCGCGCATGGCACAGGCGATCGTGTGGTTCCGCAACGACCTGCGGCTCGACGACAACCCGGCGCTGCGCGCCGCGCTCGACGCGGACCTCGCGCCGGTGTGCGTCTACATCCACGCGCCGGACGAGGAAGGCACCTGGGCGCCTGGCGCGGCCTCCAACGCCTGGCGCCACCGTTCGCTGGCCGCCCTCGACGCGCAACTGCGTCGCCGTGGCAGCCGCCTGCGGCTGTTCCACGGTCCGAGCCTGGCGACGCTGCAATCGCTGGTCGACACCTGCGAGGCGCAGGCAGTGTTCTGGAACCGGCGCTATGAGCCGCGGATCGAGACGCGCGACGCGTTGATCAAGTCGGCGTTGCGTGGATCGGGCGTGCGCGCCGAGAGCCACAATGGCGCGCTGCTGTTCGAGCCGTGGGCGCTGCAGACCGGGCAGGGCGGGCCATACAAGGTGTTCACCCCGTTCTGGCGCAAGGCCCTGTCGGAGTGGCGGCTGCAGACGCCGTGGGAGGCACCGCGAACGCTGCCGTCGAGCGAGGCCGGGCCGGCAGGCGTCGCGCTGGACGCGCTGGGTCTGCGGCCGGCGCGTCCCTGGGACGCGGACTTCTGGCCGCTGTGGCAGCCGGGCGAAGCGGGCGCGTCGGAGACACTCGAAATCTTCATCGATGGCGCGCTGCGCGGCTACAGCGCCGGTCGTGACCGGCCCGACCGGGTGGGCACGTCGCGCCTGTCGCCGCATCTGCACTTCGGCGAGATCGCGCCCTGGCGGGTCGTGGCCGCGATCGAGGCCGGCCGCACCGCCGCGACGGCGCCGGATATCGATGCCTACATCCGCGAACTGGGCTGGCGCGAGTTCGGCCATCACCTGCTGCACCACTTCCCGCATACGCCCGAACAGGACTTCAATCCGCGCTTCGCGCGCTTCCCCTGGGCGCGTGACGCCTCCGCCCTGATCGAAGCGTGGCATCTGGGGCGCACCGGCGTGCCGATCATCGATGCGGGCATGCGCGAGATGTGGAGCACGGGCTGGATGCACAACCGCGTACGCATGATCGTCGGCAGCTGGCTGTGCAAGCACATGCGTGTCCACTGGCGCGAAGGCGCGCGCTGGTTCTGGGACACGCTGGTGGATGCGGACCTCGCCAACAACACCCTCGGCTGGCAATGGATCGGCGGCACCGGTGCCGACGCCGCGCCGTACTTCCGCATCTTCAATCCGGTGACCCAGGCGCAGAAGTTCGACCCCGCCGGCGCATACATCGCCAAGTGGCTGCCGGAACTGGCCGGGATTCCGGTGCCGCTGCGTTTCAGCCCATGGACCGCGCCCGATGTGCTGAAGCGCGTTGCGCCCGGCTACCCGTCGGCGCCGGTCGTGGATCTCGCCGGCGGGCGGGAGGCGGCACTCGCCGCCTACCAGCGTTCGCGCTGAGTGCGCCCGTTGGCGCGCGGAGGGTCGCTTCAGCCGCAAGCATGGCGTCGCGCCCAAAGGGCTGTGTTCCGTCTCGGCGCGAGCACGTTCTCGATGCAGCGCCGCATACCCGCTGCTTGGCTGAACGGGGGCCCTCGCGGGAAAACTACCGTCACTCCCCGTGCATTCTGAACACGCTAATTTCGGCGCCGATGAATTGCCGGGCATCCGCCCGGAACCAGGAGACCGACACCAATGCGTAGACTCAATACCGCAGGCCTTACCACTGCACTCGCCGGCGCGATGCTGCTCACCAGCTGCGCCACCTATACCGGTCAGACGCAGTCGCCCGACGATCCGAACCGCACCCGGAACAATGCCCTGATCGGCGCCGGAATCGGCGCGGTGGCCGGCCTGCTCAGTGGTGGTGACGCCACCGAGCGCCGCCAGCGTGCGATGGTCGGGGCAGGCGTCGGTGGTCTCGCCGGTGGCGCGGTCGGCGCGTATCAGGATCGCCAGGAAGCGGAACTGCGTCGCCAGACGCAGGGCACCGGCATCCAGGTTGATCGCGAGGGCGACGTCATCAAGCTCAACCTGCCCGACGGCGTGACCTTCGACTTCGGCAAGGCCGATCTCAAGCCGCAGTTCTACCCGGCGCTCAACAACGTCGCACGTACCCTCGCCGAGTACGACCAGACGATGGTGGAGGTTTCCGGTCACACCGACAGCGTGGGCAGCGACGCGGTCAATCAGCGTCTGTCGGAACAGCGCGCCAGTTCGGTCGGCAACTATCTGATCGGCCAGGGCCTGCTGCGTCAGCGCTTCGAGATCGTTGGTTTCGGCAAGAACCGTCCGGTGGCCGACAACAGCACCGAACAGGGGCGTGCACTGAATCGCCGCGTCGAGATCCGTGTGATCCCGCTGCAGTCGTAATGAACTGCAGTCGGTCGGGCGCGCGATAGCCTGCCCGGCACGCTGCAGCGAGTCGACAAGAAAAGCCCCGGCAGTGCCGGGGCTTTTTTGTGCATTGCGATCCCAAGCCTGTCCGGATGGGCCGCAATGCGGATAAAGACGTCCGCATTACGTAGCCGGATGCTTGCCACGGTGCTGCGATGAGGTTGCCTGATCGAACGATCGCGAGCGACGCGTTGAACGTTCGCCCCAGCGCCAGCCGGGGCTCATGTTGGCCTGCGACGCCGCGCTGCCGGGTTCAGAGCGCCTCGATCACGCCCGCCGCGCCCATGCCGGTACCGATGCACATGGTCACCAGACCGTAGCGCTTCTTGCGACGACGCATGCCGTGGACAATGGTCGCGGTGCGGATGGCGCCCGTCGCGCCCAGTGGATGACCCAGCGCGATCGCGCCGCCCAGCGGGTTGACCTTGTCCGGGTCGAGCCTGCTGTCACGGATCACCGCCAGCGCCTGCGCCGCGAAGGCTTCGTTGAGCTCGATCCAGTCGATGTCGTCGAGGGTCAGCCCGGCCTGCGCCAGCGCCTTGGGAATCGCCGCAATCGGCCCGATGCCCATCACTTCCGGACGCACGCCGGCGACGGCGAAGCTGACGAAGCGGGCCAGCGGCTTGAGGCCGTAGTCCTGCACCGCGCGCCCGGAGGCCAGCAGGATGCCTGCCGCGCCATCGCTCATCTGCGAGCTGTTGCCCGCGGTCACGCTGCCGCCGAACTGGCCGTTGCGGAACACCGGGCGCAGCTTGGCCAGGCCCTCGATGGACGAGTCCGGGCGCGGACCTTCGTCGGTGTCGACCAGCAGCTTCCTGAGCCGCACGGTGTTGCCGGCCAGGTCAGGCTGGTGGGAGACGATCTCGTAGGGCGAGATCTCGTCCTTGAACTCGCCGGCCTGGATCGCCGCCATGGCCTTCTGGTGCGAGGCGAGGGCGAAGGCATCCTGATCCTCCCGCGAGACCTTCCATTCCTCGGCGACCTTCTCGGCGGTGATGCCCATGCCGTAGGCGATGGCGACGTGGTCGTCCTTGAACACGCTCGGGGAGAGCGCGACCTTGTTGCCCATCATCGGCACCATGCTCATGCTCTCGGTGCCGCCGGCGAGCATCAGGTCGGCATTGCCGAGGCGGATCTCGTTCGCCGCCAGCGCGACCGCCTGCAGGCCGGACGAGCAGAAACGGTTGATGGTCTGCGCGGCGACGGTGTCGGGCAGGCCGGCCAGCAGCACGCCGATGCGCGCCACGTTCATGCCTTGCTCGCCTTCGGGCATCGCGCAGCCGATCACGGCGTCGTCGATACGGTTGACGTCGATGCCCGGCGCCTGCGCGACGACGGCCTTGAGCACGTGCGCGAGCATGTCGTCGGGACGGGTATTGCGGAATACGCCCTTCGGCGCCTTGCCGACCGGGGTGCGGGTGGCGGCGACGATGTAGGCGTCCTGGATCTGCTTGGTCATTGGAAAACTCCGGAATTCGATGTCGAGGTTCGGGATGCGGAACGCGCGCCGCCCGCAGGCGGCGCCCGGACCTCAGTTCCTGAGCGGCTTGCCGGTCTTGAGCATGTGGCCGATGCGTGCCTGGGTCTTGTCCTGCTGCGCGAGCTCGACGAAGTGCTTGCGCTCGAGGCGGATCAGCCAGTCCTCGTCGACGACCGCGTTGCGGTCCACATCGCCGCCGCAGAGCACGGTCGCGATGCGCTCGGCGATCTCGTAGTCGTACTCGCTGACGAAGCGGCCCTCGAGCATGTTGACCAGGAGCATCTTGAAGGTGGCGATGCCGACGTCGCCGGCCACGCGGATGGACCGCGCGGGCAGCGGCGGACGATAGCCGGACTCGGCCAGCGCGGCCGCCTGCTGACGGGCGACATGCAGCAGCTCGTAGGCGTTGAAGGTCACGATGTCGTCGACGCGCAGCAGGCCGAGTTCCTTGGCGTTGACCGCGGAGTTGGACACTTTCGCCATCGCGATGGTCTCGAAGGTCTTCTTGAGCTCGGCGAACACATCCCCGCCAGGGCCCGCGGCTTCCGACGCACGCACCGCCAGTTCCTTCAGGCCACCGCCCGCCGGGAGCAGGCCGACGCCGGCCTCGACCAGACCGATGTAGCTCTCGAGATGCGCGACGGTACGCGCGCTGTGCATCTGGAACTCGCAGCCGCCACCCAGTGCCAGGCCGCGCACGGCCGCGACCACCGGCACCAGCGAGTACTTGATGCGCTGGCTGGTCGCCTGGAAGTTCTCGACCATCGCCTCGAACGCGTCGACCTTGCCGGCCTGCAGCAGGCCCAGCGCACCGGCGAGGTCGGCGCCGGCGGAGAAGGGCTCCTTCGGCTGCCAGATCACCACGCCCTTGAACTTGCGCTCACTGATGCCGATCGCTTCCTGGATGCCGTCGAGCACATGGTCGGACACCGTATGCATCTTGGTCTTGAAGCTGATCACGCCGATATCGTCGCCATCGGTCCACAGCCGGACGCCGTCGTTCTCGTAGACCGTCTCGCCCTGGTCGAAGCGCTCGCCGAGCAGCGGATCCGGGAAGCGCTGGCGGCGATAGACCGGCAGGGCCGAGCGCGGCAGCTTGGCGTTCTTGGCCGGGCTGTAGCTGCCCTCGGCGGCGTGCACGCCCTCGCGGCCGTCGAACACCCAGTCGGGCAGTGGCGCGCTGCTCATGGTCTTGCCGGCGATGATGTCCTCGGCGATCCAGTCGGCGACCTGCTTCCAGCCCGCGGCCTGCCACAGTTCGAACGGGCCCTGCTGCCAGCCGTAGCCCCAGCGGATCGCGAAGTCGACGTCGCGGGCGGTCTCGGCGATCTCCTCCAGGTGCACGGCGCTGTAGTGGAACAGGTCGCGCAGGATCGCCCAGACGAACTGCGCCTGCGGGTGCCCGCTTGCGCGCAGCTTCGCCATGCGCTCGGCCGGATCCCGGGTCTTGAGGATCTCGACGACCTCGTCGGCGGCCTTGCGGTCGGAGGGGCGGTAGTCCTGCTTCTCCAGATCAATGACCAGGATGTCCTTGCCGGCCTTGCGGAAGATGCCGGCGCCGGTCTTCTGGCCGAGCGCGCCCTTGTCGATCAGCGCAGTCAGCCACCTGGGCGCGGCGAAATACGGGTGCCAGGGGTCCTGCGGCAGCGTATCGGCCATCGTCTTGATGACATGCGCCATCGTATCCAGGCCGACCACGTCCGAGGTCCGGTAGGTCGCCGACTTCGGGCGGCCGAGCAGGGGGCCGGTCAGCGCATCGACCTCATCGAAGCCGAGGCCCGACTCCTGCGTGTGGTGGATCGTCGAGAGGATCGAGAACACCCCGATCCGGTTGCCGATGAAGTTGGGGGTGTCCATGGCGTAGACGACGCCCTTGCCGAGCTGGGTGGTCAGGAAGGTCTCGAGGCCTTCCAGCACCGCCTTGTCGGTGGTATGGGCCGGGATCAATTCGGCCAGATGCATGTAGCGCGGCGGATTGAAGAAATGCACGCCGCAGAAGCGATGGCGCAGTTCTTCAGGAAGAACATCCGCCAATGCATTGATTCCCAAGCCTGACGTATTGCTGGCCAGCACGGCATGTGCCGGCACGTGCGGCGCGATCTTGCGGTAGAGGTCCTGCTTCCAGTCCATCCGCTCGGCGATCGCCTCGATGATCAGGTCGCAGCTTTCGAGTTCCGCCAGGCCGGTTTCGTAATTCGCCGGGACGATCCTGTCGGCCAGCGACTTCGCGGCGAGCGGGGCGGGGCTGAGCTTGGACAGGTTCGCCAGCGCCTTGCGGACCACGCCATCCTTGTCGCCGTCCTTGGCCGGCAGGTCGAACAGCACCGTGTCGATGCCCGCGTTGGTCAGATGCGCGGCGATCTGGGCGCCCATGACACCGGCCCCGAGGACCGCAGCACGGCGTACAAGCAGTTTCTCAGACATTTGCTCCATCCCTTTGTTTCGAAAGAAATCCGGCGTGGCCGGACTGACAGTCAGGCGCGAAATCCCGCGGCCGCGAACGCGATGAGCTCGTTGGCGATGCGGGTGCGGTGCGCGTGTTCGGTGGTGCCTGGTGGGCGTTTGATGAGTCCGAAATCGGCCATTGCATAGGTCAGTGCGCCGGCGAGGAAGTCGAGGCGACCATAGAGCTCGGCCTTGCCGAGCCCGGGGAGGCAGCCCGCAAGCGCCGCCGCGAACTCCCGTGGCACATGGCCGTACTGCTCGGACAGGAACTTGCGCAGCGCGTCGTTCTTCTCGACATAGGCCCGCGCGATCACCCGGACGAAGGCGCCGCTGCCGGCGCGGCCGCTGGCCATGTCCAGCGCGGGTTCGACGAAGGCGGCGATGATCGGCTCGATCTCGCCGGGGGCATCGGCCATGGCGCGGCGGAGCTGTGCCAGGCGCTGGGCGCTCATCTCGTCCATGCGGCGGCGGAACACCTCGTTGACGAGGTTTTCCTTGCTGCCGAAGTGATAGTTGACCGCGGCGATATTGACGTCCGCGCGCCCGGTGACCTGGCGCAGCGATGTGCCGGCGAATCCATGGGTGGCGAACAGTTCCTCGGCCGCGCCGAGAATCTTGTCTTTGGTGGAGAACTGGGCCGTTCTCGTCATGTCGGTATCGGCTCGATCAAACGCTTGTTTGGATCCTAGGGCCAGGGCGACTGACGCGTCAATGACCGGTCTGGAAGGCGCGGTTGGGTAAGTGCCGGCAGATACGTTAGAATCTCCGCAGCCTTGTTGGCTAAACCCGCGTTTTAGCGCGGGTTTTTCCATGCAGATCCGGCCGCTGCCCACGCTGCGGCCCTCATCATTTTCCGGAGAACACCAGATGGCGCTCGAGCGCACCCTGTCCATCATCAAGCCCGACGCCGTTGCCAAGAACGTCATCGGCGAGATCTACACCCGTTTCGAGAAGGCGGGCCTGAAGATCGTGGCCGCCAAGTACAAGCAGCTGACCCGCGAAGAGGCCGAAGGCTTCTACGCCGTGCACCGCGAGCGTCCGTTCTTCAATGCGCTGGTCGAGTTCATGACCTCCGGCCCGGTGATGATCCAGGCGCTGGAAGGCGAGAACGCGGTTGCCGCGCACCGCGATCTGCTGGGCGCCACCAATCCCAAGGATGCTGCGCCGGGCACGATCCGCGCCGACTTCGCCGACTCCATCGACGCCAACGCCGCCCACGGCTCGGATTCGGTCGAGAACGCGCAGACCGAGATCGCGTACTTCTTCAAGAACGACGAAGTCGTCTCCCGCTGAGGGATGCCATCGTGACCGAGGTCGCCATCGACGCCACCGTCGCCAAGCAGAACCTGCTCGACCTCGACCGCGAGGGCATGGAGCGCTTTTTCGCCGAGACCCTCGGCGAAAAGCGTTTCCGCGCCCACCAGATCATGAAGTGGATCCACCACCGCTACGTCACCGACTTCAACGACATGACCGACCTGGGCAAGGCGCTGCGCGCCAAGCTCGAGGCGCATGCCGAAGTCCGCGTGCCGCAGGTGCAGTTCGAAAAGCCCTCCACCGACGGCACCCATAAGTGGCTGCTGGCGATGGACGGCAAGAACGCCATCGAAACCGTCTTCATTCCCGACAAGGGACGCGGCACGCTGTGCGTGTCGTCGCAGGTGGGCTGCGCGCTCAACTGCCAGTTCTGTTCCACCGCGACCCAGGGCTTCAACCGCAACCTGTCGACCGCCGAGATCATCGGCCAGGTCTGGGTGGCGGCGCGGCACCTGGGCAATATTCCGCACAAGCAGCGCAAGCTCACCAATGTCGTGATGATGGGCATGGGCGAGCCGCTGATGAATTTCGACAACGTCGTGCGCGCGATGAGCATCATGCGTGACGACCTCGGCTACGGGCTGGCGAACAAGCGGGTCACGCTGTCGACCGCCGGCGTGGTGCCGATGATCGACAAGCTGGGGGAAGTCAGCGACGTGTCGCTGGCGGTTTCGCTGCACGCGCCGACCGACGCGCTGCGCACCGAGCTTGTACCGCTCAACAAGAAGTACCCGATCGCCCAACTGATGGAGTCGTGCGTGCGCTACGCCGAACGCAAGCGTGGCGCGTCGGTGACCTTCGAATACACGCTGATGAAGGACGTCAACGACCAGCCGCAGCACGCGCGCGATCTGGTGCGGCTGATGCGTGACTTCGACAACCGCCTGCAGATGAAGGACGCGGCGAAGGTCAACCTGATTCCGTTCAACCCGTTCCCGGGTACGCGGTTCGCGCGTCCCGACGACGCGGCGATCCGCCGCTTCCAGAAGCTGCTCAACGAATCGGGCCGGATCGCGCCGGTACGTCGTACCCGCGGCGACGACATCGATGCGGCCTGCGGACAGCTCAAGGGCCAGGTGGCCGATCGGACGCGGCGCCAGGCCGAGCATCTCAAGCGCCTCGACGCGCAGGGCGGTTCCGGTGCCGACGCGGCTGCCTGAGGCAGTCCTGCTCGCCCTCTGCGTGCTGGCCACGGCCGGCTGTTCGCGCCTCGACTTCGTCAAGCCCAGTGGCAAGGGCGACTACCGCTCCGAAGCACGCACCTACAACATCAGCGGTACCCCCGAGTCGCGCCGCAATGAGGCGGCCCGCAACGAGCTCGCCCTTGCGCGGCGCGCGTACGACACTGGGGATCTGAAGACCGCGGCGTCATCGGCCCGCGCAGCGCTGCGCAGCGAAGCGGTGGCGGCGGATGCGCATACGCTGCTGGCGGTGATCGAGGATCGACAGGGGCAGGGCGCGAAGGCGGGCAGCCACTATCGGGCCGCGGCCGAGAGCCAACCTGTTCGCGGCGCCTATCTGAACAACTATGGCGTCTGGCTCTGCAGCAACGGCCGGGCCGCCGAGGCGCTGTCGTATTTCGACACGGCGGTGCGGGATCCCGGCTATGGCGACCCGTCGGGTGCGCTGGCAAATGCCGGCGTCTGCGCGATGACCGCAGGTGACCTCGACCGCGTCGAGCGCGATCTGCGCGCCGCACTTGAGGTCGATCCGGTCAACGTGGTCGCGCTCGATGGGATGGCCCGGTATCTCGAAGCGGGGCAGCGTCATTTCGAGGCGCGAGCTTTTTCGCAACGACTGCTTGCCGCGGCACCTGCAACTGCGGCAGCATTGCAGCTGGCGGCTCGCATCGAGACCGCCCTCGGCGATTCAGGGGCCGCCGAACGTTACCAGCGACGCCTCCGGGACGATTTCCCGGCCGCGCCGTACCTCCAGACCAGGGAAACGAATCCGCCATGAGTTCTTCGCACCAGACCTTGCCAGCGTCATCGCCTGGGGTCGGAGAGCAGCTGCGCGATGCGCGCATGGAGGCGGGCCTGACGGTCGCGGAGGCCGCGACCCGCCTGCGCATGCAGATCCGGGTGGTCGAGGCGCTGGAAGCCGGGAACTGGGCGCGGCTGGGCGCGCCGGTCTTCGTGCGGGGCCAGCTGCGCAGCTACCTGCGCCTGCTGCAGATGCCGCAGTCACTCGCCGATACCGTGCCTGATGCGGTGTCCGCCGAGCCGCCGGCGCTGACCCCGCGTACCTACACTCCGCCGATGCAGCGCATGCTTGACAAGGCCATGGGTCGCGCGGTTTATGTCGTGATCACCGCGTTGATCGCGGTGCCGGTCTGGGTGGCCACGCGGACCCATGTCGACGACCGCCGCCCGGCCGAGATCGCTTCGCTCGGGCTCGGGGACGCCGAGGTCGGGCAGGCGCAGCGTTCCGTGCGCCCGACGCCGGTGACCGCATCGCTCGGTGCGATGCCCAAGCGCAATCGCGCCGAGCCGGCCCCCGAAGAGGCCGGGCCCACGGCAGGGTCGGAGCTGCTGCTGCGTTTCAGCGGCGACAGCTGGCTCGAGGTCATCGGCCACGATGGCACGCAGCTCGAACAGACGCTTGTCCGGGCGGGCCAGGAGCGGCGCTTCGCCGTCGGCTCGGTAGCCCGCGTCAAGCTGGGCAACGCCAGCGCCGTTGACGTGTTGCATGACGGGAACGTTCAGGATCTGTCCCGGTTCCAGCGGGCCAACGTGGCGCGCTTTGCGGTATCCTCCGACGGCGCGCTGGCGCCTGTGTCTGAGTAATCCGGACCGGCTGCCTCCGCGTTCGGGACCACCGCTTCGATGCGTGGTCCCGCGATCATTCTTTCCTCAGTTTGACCCGCCTTCCAAGGCGGGCGTAGAGACCATATGGCGATTGACGAGTTGCTGGACGAGCGCGAACAGGGGGAGCGGGTCAAGGCCTGGCTTCGCGACAACGGTCTGGGACTGGTAGGCGGCGTCGTGGTCGGAGCCGCGCTGTTCGGCGGTTATCACTACTGGCAGGACAGGGCCCATGCCGCGGCCGTGGCCCAGCATGCGGCCTACCAGAGCACGCTGCTGGACATCCGTTCGGGCGATCTCGACAAGGCATCGCAGACGCTTGCCGGGCTGCCGGACAGCGCATACAGCGAACTGGGCGCATTGCAGCTGGCGAAGGCGCAGGTCGAGAAGGGTGATCGCGATGCTGCGATCGCGACGCTCGAAGTGGCCGATGGCGCCCAGCCCGGCGTGGCGGCAGTGGTGCAGCAGCGCCTGGCGCGCCTGCTGATCGATGCCGGTCGCGGGGAAGATGCGCTCAAGCTGCTCGCCGGTGCCAGCGACGCGGTCTCGCTGGAAGCCCGGGGCGATGCCCATTTCGCCCTCCATCAAACCGAACAGGCCCGCGCGGACTACGCGCAGGCTCTGCGCGAGCTCGACAGCGCCGCCCCCCAGCGTGGGCTGCTCGAGCTCAAGCTTTCCGAAGTCGGCGGTACGCCGGACGAACCCGAGGTTGAATCCTGATGATCGAACAGATCGCGCGCGACGCATTCCCCCGCGCCCCGGCCCGCCTTGCGCGGATCGCGGCGATCGCGCTCTGCGTGATGACCGTGACCGGTTGCAGCACCGTGCGCGGCTGGTTCGGGAACAGCGAGAAGGCCCAGGCCAAGGCCCTGTCGGAGCCTGCACCGCTGACCGATATCACCCCGTCGGTCACCGTGTCGCGGCTGTGGTCGGCGAACGCGGGCAAGGGCGAGGGCCGTCTGGGCGTACGCCAGGGACCGGCGATCGCCGATGGGCGCGTCTACGTCGCGGCGATCAAGGGCGGCGTGCGCGCGCTTGACCTGCAGACCGGCGCATCGGTCTGGCAGTACCCCTCCGACCTGCGCCTGAGCGGCGGACCGGGCGTGGGCGACGGCCTGGTCGTGGCCGGCAGCCTGGACGGCGAAGTGGTTGCGCTCGATGCCGCTACCGGCGCAGAGCGCTGGACCGCGAAGGTCAACAACGAGGTCATTGCCGCGCCGACGATCGGCCAGGGCGTGGTGCTGGTGCGCTCCAACGACGGGCGCATCACCGCATTCGACGCCGCCACCGGTGAGCGTCGCTGGTTCTGGGTGCGTGAACTGCCGTCGCTGAGCGTGCGTGGCAACGACGCGCCTGCGCTCGGGCCGGGCTTCGTCTTCGTCGGCAACGACGACGGCACGCTGACCGCGTTGTCGCTGGCCGATGGTCGCGTCCTGTGGGAGCAGGCCATCGCGCAGCCCGACGGCCGCACTGAACTCGAGCGCATGTCCGACGTCGATGGCACCCCGGTGCTCGACGACGCCGTGCTGTTCGCCAGCAGCTACCGGCACCGCACGATGGCGCTGGAAGGCCCCAGCGGCCGCCCGCTTTGGGTCAGCGAGCACGGCGGTTCCAATCGCCCGGCGCTGGCGCCCCAGCGGCTGGTGGTGACCGATGCCAACGGCACGGTGTGGGGCCTCGACAAGTACAGCGGCACCGCCGCGTGGCAGCAGCCTGCACTGGCGCGTCGCAATCTCAGCGGTGCGGCGATCCAGGGCGACTATGTGGTAGTCGGCGATTTCGACGGATACCTGCACTGGTTGCGCCTGGATGACGGTAGTTTTGCCGCGCGTCAGCGCGCCGGTCGTGATCCCATCCGCGGCGCGCCGGTCGTCTCCGACGGCATCCTGGTCGTCCAGAACACCGACGGCGACGTCACTGCCTGGCGTCTGGCCCAGTAAGCCAGCCGCAGATGCGACAATGACGGCCCCGGGCAGCCATCTGCCCGGGGCCGTGTGCTTCTGGGCCCGCCCGGGCGCACGCTTTTCCAGCCCCATTCGAACGGAACACGCCGCATGCTTCCCCTCGTCGCCCTCGTGGGCCGCCCCAACGTCGGCAAGTCGACGCTGTTCAACGCGCTGACCCGTACCCGGGACGCGCTCGTCCATGATGAGCCGGGGGTCACGCGTGACCGCCACTACGGCATTTGCCGGCTCAACCCCGATGCGCCGTTCGCCCTGGTGGACACCGGCGGCATTGCCGGCGAGAACGTCCATCTGGAAAGCGAGGGCCTGGCCGGACCGACCGCGAAGCAGTCGCGCGCCGCGGCTGCGGAGGCGGATCTGGTGCTGTTCGTGGTCGACGGCCGCGAGGGCGCCTCGGCGCTCGACGACGAGATCCTGCGCTGGCTGCGCAAGATCGACAAGCCCACCTTCCTGGTCATCAACAAGACCGACGGCCTGGATTCGCGCGCGGCCGAGGCGGAGTTCTCGCGCTACGGCTTCAGCGACGTGCATGCGATCTCGTCCTCGCACCGGCACGGCATCGACGAGTTGGTCGACGAGATCCTCGAACGGTTGCCGGAAGTGGGCACATCCGAGCAGCTCGACAGCGATCCCGACCGCATCCGCGTCACCTTCGTCGGTCGCCCCAACGTGGGCAAGTCGACCCTGGTCAACCGCATCCTCGGCGAGGAGCGGATGATCGCCTCGGAAGTCGCCGGCACCACGCGCGATTCGATCGAGGTCGATCTCGAGCGCGACGGACGCAAGTACCGTCTGGTCGATACCGCCGGCATCCGCCGCAAGTCGAAGGTCGACGAGGCGGTGGAGACGTTCTCGATCATCAAGACCCTGCAGGCGATCGAGCACTCGCAGGTGTCGGTGGTGATGATCGATGCCAGCGAGGGCGTCACCGACCAGGATGCCAGCGTGCTCGGCGCGGTGCTCGATTCCGGCCGCGCGCTCGTGGTCGCGGTGAACAAGTGGGACGGCCTGAGCGATTACCAGCGCGAACAGACCGAGGCGCTGCTCTCGCGCAAGCTGGCCTTCGTGCCGTGGGCCGAGACGATCCGCATCAGTGCCAAGCACGGCTCGGGCCTGCGCGAGCTGTTCCAGGCGATCCACCGCGCGCACGCGTCGGCCAACTACAAGTTCGGCACCGCCGAGGTCACCAAGGCGATCGAGATCGCCTACGAAACGAATCCGCCGCCGGTCGTGCGCGGCCATGCGCCGAAGATGCGTTTCGCGCATCCGGGCGGCGAGAATCCGCCGACGATCATCGTGCATGGCAACCGCCTGCGTACGCTGCCCGACAGCTACAAGCGCTATCTGGAGAACTTCTTCCGCAAGCGTTTCAAGCTCGTCGGCACGCCGGTGCGCCTGCTGTTCCGCGAAGGCGACAATCCGTTCAAGGACAAGAAGAACGTTCTGACGGATCGCCAGTTGGCGAAGAAGAAGCGGCTGATCCGCCACGTCAAGCGCAAGTGAGGCGGGCTCGGGGCATTCGGCCGCGATGACGTCGCCGCCGCTCGCACCGGTATTTCCCGAGGTCACCATCGGCATCCTTGCCGGTGGCCGTGCCTCGCGCCTGGACGGACGTGACAAGGCCTGGCTGCAGCGTGGCGGGGTGCCGCAGATCCTGCGCTGGCAGCGCCGGCTCGCCGCGCAGGGTGGTGCCTTCCTCGTCAGCGCAAACCGCGACCTGCCGCGCTATGCCGCGCACGGGCTCGACGCAGTGCCGGACCGGATCGCCGATGCCGGACCGATGTCCGGGCTCGATGCGCTGGCCGGCGCCGCGGGCACGCCATGGCTGATGACGCTGCCGGTGGACATGATCGAGGTCAACGACTGCCTGCTGCGCACGCTGATGCATCACGCCGGCACGCACGGCGCCTTCGCCTGCGATGCCGACGGTGTGCAGCCGCTGGTCGCGTTGTGGAATGTGGTCGCGCTGCGCGCAGGTGCAGGGCACGCGCTCGCATCCGGCGATCATGCGGTGCGCAATCTGCAGCAGGCGCTCGGCATGAAGCGCGTGGATTTCCACGGTGTACGCTTCGGCAACCTCAACACGCCCCAGGATCTCGATGATGCCGGTATCGCCCCCGACTGACGTTCCGACGGTCGATTTCCCGTTCCGGATCAGTTTTGGAGAAGCGGTCTCGATCGTCGACGCGGTGGCGGTCGAGCGCCGGCTGCAGCCGCAGACGCTGTCCCTGTCGCGCGCGCATGGACACGTGCTGGCGCGCGACGTGATCGCCACGATGGCCCAGCCCCCGTTCGACAACTCGGCGATGGACGGCTTCGCGCTGCGGCATGAGGATCTTTCGCCCGAGGGCGCGCCGACGCGGCTGCGCCTGGCCGGCGAGCAGTTCGCTGGACCCGATGCGGCGCTCGTGGTGGAGGCGGGTACATGCGTGCGCGTCACCACTGGCGCGCCGATGCCATCCGGTGCCGATACCGTGGTGATGAAGGAGAACACCTCGCTCGAGGGCGACACGGTCATCGTGCAGGTCGTACCGAGGCCCGGGCAGCATGTGCGCCGTGCCGGCGAGGACTCGAACATCGGCGATCTGCTGCTGCGCGCGGGCGATGTGCTGACCCCCACGCGGATCGGCCTGGCCGCCTCGCAGGGACTGGCCCAGCTCGAGGTCGTGCGGCGGCCGACGATCGCGGTGTTCGCGACCGGCGACGAGCTCGTCGAGCCGGGCATGTCGCTCGGTCCCGGGCAGATCTACAACTCGAACCGCGATCAGCTGATGGCGTTGCTGCGCGCCGAAGGTCTGGAGCCGGTCGCGTTCCCGACCCTGCCCGATGACGCTGCGCAGGTCACCTCCGCGCTGCGCCACGCCGGAGAAGCCTTCGACCTGGTGCTGACCTGCGGCGGCGTGTCGGCGGGCGAGAAGGATCTGCTGCCCGAACTGCTGCAACGCCGCGGTCGGGTGCGGATGTGGAAAGTCATGATGAAGCCGGGCATGCCCGTGCTGCTGGCGGAAGGCGGCACGCTCGGACCGGCCCTGTTCCTGTGCCTGCCCGGCAATCCGGTGTCGGTACTGGCGACCTGGCTCGCGCTCGGCCGTCGCCTCGTGGACGGCCTGCAGGGCAGGGCGCCGCGTCCGCTCCGACGGGCGCGCCTCGCGTCGGACTGGTCCAAGCGCCACGAGCGCCTGGAACTGCTGCGCGGACGCTGGTGGATCGATGAGGAAGGCGTTTCCCGGGTCGAGCCCAACCCTGCCGACGGGTCGCACCGGATGCAGGCGGCCGCCGACTCGGACGTGCTGATCGTGCTCGACGCCGGTGCGCGCGACTACGACGCCGGCACGGTAGTCGAGGTCCTGCAGTACTAGGCACACCGCCGGGCGGCCGCCAGGGCCGCCGTCTGCGCGATAATCGCGGCATGTCCGTCCAAGAACTCACGCCGGCGCAGGCCCGGCAACGCCAGCAGCAGGGCGTGCGCCTGATCGATGTGCGCGAGGCGCACGAGCGGGCGACGGGCATGGCCGAGGGCGCCGAAGGCGTCGACCGCAGCACTCTGGAAGCCGCGCCGTTGGCGCATGCCCCGGATCTGCAGGCGCCGCTGCTGTTGATCTGCCAGAGCGGGCGTCGCTCGCTGCAGGCTGCGGAAACCCTGGCGGCGCTGGGCTATGCGGACGTCGCGTCCGTCGCGGGCGGGACAAGCGCCTGGCAGGCCGACGGCCTGCCGACGGTACTGCCCGAGGGCGACGTGGACCTCGACTTCCACGAGCGCTACTCGCGGCACCTGAAATTGCCGGAGATCGGTCTGGCGGGGCAGCGGCGACTGGGCGAAGCGTCGGTGCTGATGATCGGCGCCGGCGGCCTCGGCTCGCCGGCGGCGTACTACCTCGCCGCGGCCGGCGTCGGCACCCTGCGGATCGCCGACGACGACGTGGTCGACCGCAGCAACCTGCAACGGCAGATCCTGCATGCCGAAGACCGGATCGGCCAGCCCAAGGTGCAGTCGGCAGCCACGACGCTCGGCGCATTGAATCCACGCACGCGCATCGAGCCGGTGGCCGAGCGGGTGACCAGCGCGAACGTCGAGCGCCTGCTCCATGGAGTGGACCTCGTGCTGGACGGCGCCGACAACTTCCCGGTGCGCTATCTGCTCAACGATGCCTGCGTGCTGCACCGCGTGCCGCTGGTCTACGGCGCCGTACACCGCTTCGACGGCCAGGTCAGCGTGTTCGATGCCGGCCGCTATCGTGGCGAGGCGCCCTGCTACCGCTGTCTGTTCCCCGAGCCGCCGCCGCCGGGAGCCGCGCCCAGCTGCTCGGAGGTCGGCGTGCTCGGCGTACTGCCGGGCGTGATCGGCCTGCTGCAGGCCACCGAGGCGCTGAAGCTGTTGCTCGGCATCGGCGCGCCCCTGACCGGGCGCCTGCTGCAGTTCGACGCGCTGCAGATGCGGTTCCGCGAAACACGGCTGTCGCCCGATCCCGACTGCCCGGTCTGCGCGCCCGGTCGCGCGTTTCCCGGCTACATCGACTATGCGGCCTTCTGTGCCGGCTGAGACACGGACCCGGCCTTCACATGGGGCTGGGGCAGGATGCTCGCGGCCGCGCCAGCCCGCGCGGAACGGATGCACCCGATGCGCTCCATGAGTCGATTGTTGTTGCTTGCCTTCCTGCTGTTGGCCGCGCCGCTCGCCGCGCTCGCGACCGATCCCTGCCCCTGGCTGCGTGAACAGATCCATGCCACGGATCCGGCGACCCGCCTGGCGGCTGCGGCGTGCGAGGAACACCAGCTGTGGTATCGCCCCTTCATCGATATCGAAGGACGCTACGCCGGTACGGCCGTGCGCGAAGCCGATGCCACGCCGCTGGCCAACGGCGAGCAGGCCTGGCGCCGTGTCGCCGGCTACTGGCGCGGCACCGATCAGCTCTCCCAGTTGATGCAGCGCCCCGGCGCTGTCGATTGCATGTACGCGTCGTACAGCGATCAGCCCTCCGCCGGCTGCCGCAGCTTCCTGATGGACGTGCCGTGGTCGGCAGCGTTCGTGTCCTGGGTGGCGCGCCGCGCAATGCTGCCCGGGTTCCGCGGCTCGCCAAGCCACATCGACTACGTGCGCGAGGCCTTTCGCAATCCCGAAACCAGCGCCTATCGCGTCGCCCATCCGGTGACAGCGCGACCGGCGCGCGGCGACATGCTCTGTTACGTGCGGCACGCGGACCGCATCTTCGGCTTTCGCGGGCTGGCGCAGCTGCTCAGCAGCGATGACGGTGGACTCGGCATGCATTGCGACATCGTGGTCGGGGCCGGGAACGGGCAGGCGCAGCTGATCGGTGGCAACGTCCTCGACGCGGTGAGCATGCGGCTGTTGCCGCTGACCGCGGGGGGGCAGTTCGCGGGTCTCGCGCAACGCGCACTCGACGATCCATCGTGCAGTCCCGATGCACTGGTCTTCTGTAATGCCAACCGCCAGGACTGGGCGGTGTTGCTGCAGTTGCGGCCCGCGGGCGAGCTCGCGGGATTGGTGCCATCGATGGGACTGTATGGGGTGCCGTCGCCGATGCCGGCTACGCCAGGCCCGCAGCCGGCGCCGTGCTGCGTCGAGTGCAGTGCGGGCGACAGTTTGCCGCGGTGTCCGGGCACCTGACCGCCCCCGTGCCGCCTACGCGGCGTTCAAGTGGCGCCCGGGGCGCAGCTGGACAAGGAAACGGCCCGCCATGTGCGGGCCGTCTTCTTGCCGGGTGGTTGGATCCTCTGGACCGCTCACCCGTGACCGCCGCGGCCGCAGCACATCTCTCAGAGGGCCATGACCGGTGCGGCGGCATCGATCGCGCGGCGAAACCACGCGGTCGCCGGACGCCCGGCGCGCGCACCGGGCCGTCCGCCGCTGTGCTCGCGGCCTTGCCTACTTCTTCGCCGCCAGCTGCCGCAGCACGTAATGCAACAGGCCGCCATGCCGGAAGTATTCGACCTCCTTGGGCGTCAGCAGCAGCACGTCGACCTCGAAGCGGATCTCGGTGCCGTCGGCCCTGGTGGCGACGATCTGCGCACGCCGGGCGTTGCCGTTGTCGAGACCGGTGATGTCGATCGTCTCCGAGCCGTCGAGGCCGAGACTCTGTGCATTCTGGCCTTCGCGGAAGCGGCAGGGCAGCACGCCCATGCCCACCAGGTTCGAACGGTGGATGCGTTCGAAGCTCTCGGCGATGACCGCCTTGATGCCGAGCAGGTTGGTGCCCTTGGCCGCCCAGTCGCGCGAGGAGCCGGTGCCGTATTCCTTGCCCGCGAACACCACCAGCGGCACGCCGTCGGCCTTGTACCTCATCGCGGCGTCGTAGATGGGCATTTTCTGCGGTTCGGCGCCGGCGCCGAAGTACAGCGTGTTGCCGCCTTCCTCGCCGCCGAAGAACAGGTTCTTGATGCGGATGTTGGCGAACGTACCGCGCACCATGACATCGTCGTTGCCGCGGCGTGAGCCGTAGCTGTTGAAATCCGCCGGCTGCACGCCGCGTTCCTGCAGGAAGCGTCCCGCGGGCGAATCCTGCTTGATGTTTCCCGCCGGCGAGATGTGATCGGTAGTGATCGAATCCCCGAAGAGCCCCATCACGCGCGCGCCGTGGATGTCGTCGATGGTGCCGACCTCCATGGTCATGCCATCGAAGTAGGGCGGGTTCTTGATGTAGGTCGAGGCGGCATCCCACTCGTAGAGCTCGCCGTCGGGCGAATCGACCGCGTTCCAGCGGGCATCGCCCTTGAACACGTCGGCATAGTTCTTGGCGAACATCTCCGGACCGATCGTCCTGGCGATGAAGTCGCCGATTTCCGTGTTCGAAGGCCAGATGTCGCGCAGATACACCGGTTTGCCGTCCGGGTCCTTGCCCAGCGGATCGTGGGTCAGATCGATGTCGACGGTGCCGGCAATGGCGTAGGCCACGACCAGCGGCGGCGAGGCGAGATAGTTCATCTTCACCTCGCCGTGGATCCGGCCCTCGAAATTGCGGTTGCCCGAGAGCACCGACGCCACTGCGAGATCGTTCTCGGCGATGCCCTTGGACACGGCTTCCGGCAAGGGGCCCGAATTGCCGATGCAGGTGGTGCAGCCGTAACCGACGACGTAGAAGCCGAGCTTCTCGAGGTCGTCCATCACCCCGGCCTTCTTGAGGTAGTCGGTGACCACCAGCGAACCCGGCCCGAGCGAGGTCTTGACCCATGGCGCGGCCTTCAGTCCCCTGGCCGCGGCATTGCGCGCCAGCAGGCCGGCGCCGAGCATTACCGCCGGGTTGGAGGTGTTGGTGCACGAGGTGATCGCAGCGATGACCACCGAGCCGTCGGTGAGCTCGTGCTCGGCTTCTTCGAGCGTGATGGTGGAGACCGGCCGGGCGGCCAGGCGCTCGGCCTGCGGCTGGCCGCCGCCTTCCTTCACGAAGCGGTCGATCTGCGGATCGCGGGCGGCGTCGCGGCGTGCAACCAGCGCACCGACGTTGTCACGGAAGTTCCGCTGCATGTTTTCCAGCAGCACCCGGTCCTGCGGCCGCTTCGGGCCGGCCAGCGAGGGGCGCACCTCACCCATGTCGAGTTCCAGCACGCTGCTGTACTCCGCTTCGGGCATGCCGGGCTCGTGCCAAAGCTGTTGCGCCCTGGCGTAGGCCTCGACGAGCGCGATCTGCTCTTCGCTGCGGCCTGACAGGCGCAGGTAATTCAGCGATTCCTGGTCGATCGGGAAGATGCCGCATGTCGCGCCGTATTCGGGCGCCATGTTGCCGATCGTCGCGCGGTCGGCCAGCGGCAGGTGCTGCAGACCTTCGCCGAAGAACTCGACGAACTTGCCGACCACGCCATGCTTGCGCAGCATCTCGGTGACGGTCAGCACCAGATCGGTGGCAGTCGCGCCTTCGGGCAGGCGGCCCGTGAGCTTGAAGCCCACCACCTGCGGGATCAGCATCGACGAGGGCTGGCCGAGCATCGCGGCCTCGGCCTCGATGCCGCCTACGCCCCAGCCCAGCACGCCGATGCCGTTGATCATCGTGGTGTGCGAGTCGGTCCCGAACACGGTGTCGGGATAGGCCCAGGTGCTGCCGTCCTCGCGCTCGGCGGTCATCACCACACGGGCGAGGTGCTCGAGGTTCACCTGGTGGACGATGCCGGTATTGGGCGGGACGACCTTGAAGTTGTCGAAGGCCTTCTGCCCCCAGCGCAGGAAACCGTAACGCTCCATGTTCCGCTGGAACTCGATCTTGCCGTTGAGGTCGAGCGCATCGGGACGGCCGAACACGTCGACCTGGACCGAATGGTCGATCACCAGCTCCGACGGGATCAGCGGGTTGATCTGCTCCGGGCGCCCGCCAAGGCGCACGACCGCATCGCGCATCGCGGCGAGGTCCACCACGCAGGGCACACCGGTGAAGTCCTGCAGCACCACGCGCGCGGGCATGAACGCGATCTCGGTGTTGGAGTCGTGGCTCGGGTCCCACTTCGCCACGGCTTCGATGTGCTGCGCGGTGACGGTCTCGCCGTCCTCGTGGCGGAGCAGGTTCTCGAGCAGGATCTTCATCGAGTAGGGCAGGCGGGTGATGTCGAACCGCTTGCCCAGCGCAGGGAGGCTGGCATAGGCGTAACGACGGCCGCCGACATCGAGGTCGGCACGCGTGGTGAAGGAATCGGTCATGCGGAAGCTCCTGTCGCGGGTTGCTGGCGGTGATCGGATCGGCCGGTGTCTGGCATGCGTGGTGCGCCGAAAATCCATTGATCTGGCGCGACGCCCGGTCGATGCGGGTTACCGCGTCGAGGCGGTCAGTGTAGGCAGATTGATGTGGCGGTCAGGTCATCACGCGCGTGGCGGCACGGCAACAGTGCATTGCGCACGCGCCAGTCGATCTGCGCCTGCTCACGCGCGGAGGCATCGTCTGGCCTTCGTGCATGCCACCCGCGGCGCTGCGCGCCCCCTGGACGAAAGGCAGGTGGCGCGGTCGGCGCGCGGTAGTCTGCGCGCGCTTCCCGCTCGCACGCGCGATCGCCCAGGCGCGGCGAGCGGGCGGCGGCGCGCTGGAGTATGCGTGTTCAGGTATGTATAATTCGCGCATACCTTGAAGGAGAGGCCTGATGGAGGCGACCGTTGCCGAGCGCGGCCAGATCACACTGCCCAAGGCGGTGCGCGATGCGCTGGGATTGAGCAAGGGGACGATCCTCAAGGTCGAACTGGAAGGCAGCCGCATCGTGTTGCGCAAGAGTGTCGATGACGCCGTCTCGCGTGCCCGGGGCCGGTTCCGGCTCGAAGGCTTTCACGACACCGACGCCGCAATGCGCGCCGTGCGGGGCCAGGCCGGCGACGAAGCTGGCGCAGAGGCAGAGGCAGAGGCCGCCGCCGACGGCAGCGTCGCGGGGTGATCGCCGTCGATGCGCCCGTGCTGGTGGATCTGCTGACAGACGGGCCGCAGGCCGATGCCGCGGAAGCCTGCCTGCGCCAGTACCTGAGCGCTGGCCCGGTCGTGGTCTGCGACGTCGCACTGGCCGAGATCTGCGGCGCGCTGCACGACGGCGCCGAGACCATGGCCGTGCTCGAGGACATGGGCGTGCGCTTTTCGGCGATCGAAGCCAAGGCCGCCTTGCGTGCGGGCGAGATGCAGCGCCGCTCCTGGCAACGCGGCGAGCGCATCGGCCGCCCCTCGCGCGATTTCCTGGTCGGCGCGCATGCACTGCTGCAATGCAATGGCCTGATCACCCGCGACGACGCGTTTTTCCGCACTTATTTCAAGGGTCTCAAGCTGATCGTACCGTCGGCATGAGACCGGTTATCCCGGTACCGCACGAATCTGGAGTTGTCATGTTGGAAGCCTATCGCCACCACGTTGCCGAGCGCGCCGCGCTGGGAATCCCGCCGCTGCCGCTCGATGCGCAGCAGACCGCCGACGTCATCGAACTGCTGAAGAATCCGCCGGCTGGTGAGGAAGCGTTCCTGCTGGACCTGCTGACCCACCGCGTGCCGGCCGGCGTCGACGACGCCGCCAAGGTCAAGGCCTCGTATCTCGCCGCGGTCGCATTCGGCACCGAACGCAGTGCGCTGATTTCCCGCGCGCGCGCCACCGAACTGCTGGGCACGATGCTCGGCGGCTACAACGTGCAGCCGCTGGTCGATCTGCTCGATGACGCCGAGGTCGGCGCGATCGCCGCCGAAGGTCTCAAGCACACACTGCTCGTGTTCGACGCGTTCCACGACGTCGAAGAGAAGGCTAAGGCCGGCAACGCCAATGCGAAGGCGGTCATGCAGAGCTGGGCCGACGCAGAATGGTTCACCAGCAAGCCGGAAGTGCCGCAGTCGATGACGTTGACGGTGTTCAAGGTGCCGGGCGAGACCAACACCGACGACCTGTCGCCGGCGCCCGACGCGACAACGCGCCCGGACATTCCGATGCACGCGCTGGCGATGCTGAAGAACCGTCGCGAAGGCGCGGCGTTCGTTCCGGAGGAAGACGGCAAGCGCGGCCCGATCCAGGCCATTCTCGATCTCAAGAAGAAGGGCCATCTGGTCGCCTACGTCGGCGACGTGGTCGGTACCGGGTCGAGCCGCAAGTCGGCGACCAACAGCGTGCTGTGGTGGACCGGCGAGGACATTCCCTACATCCCGAACAAGCGCTTCGGCGGCGTGTGCCTGGGTTCGAAGATCGCGCCGATCTTCTACAACACGATGGAGGATGCCGGCGCGCTGCCGATCGAGCTCGACGTGTCGCAGATGGAGCAGGGCGATGTGATCGAGCTGCGTCCATATGAGGGCAAGGCGCTCAAGGACGGCAACGTCATCGCCGAATTCCAGGTCAAGTCCGAGGTGCTGTTCGACGAAGTGCGCGCCGGCGGCCGCATTCCGCTGATCGTCGGTCGTGGGCTCACCGCCAAGGCGCGCGAGTCGCTGGGCCTGCCGGTGACCGACCTGTTCCGCCTGCCGCAGCAGCCCGCCGATACCGGCAAGGGCTTCACCCTGGCGCAGAAGATGGTCGGCCGTGCGATCGGCCTGCCGGAAGGCCAGGGCGTGCGCCCGGGCACCTATTGCGAGCCGCGGATGACCTCGGTCGGTTCGCAGGACACCACCGGTCCGATGACCCGCGACGAGCTCAAGGATCTCGCGTGCCTGGGCTTCAGCGCCGACCTGGTGATGCAGTCGTTCTGCCACACCGCGGCGTATCCGAAGCCGGTGGACGTCAAGACCCATCACACCCTGCCGGAGTTCATCTCCACCCGTGGCGGCATCTCGCTGCGTCCGGGCGACGGCGTGATCCACAGCTGGCTCAACCGCATGCTGCTGCCCGACACGGTCGGCACCGGCGGCGACTCGCACACACGCTTCCCGGTCGGCATTTCGTTCCCGGCGGGCTCGGGCCTGGTCGCCTTCGCGGCCGCCACCGGCGTGATGCCGCTGGACATGCCCGAATCGGTGCTGGTGCGCTTCAAGGGCAAGATGCAGCCCGGTGTCACCCTGCGTGACCTGGTCAACGCGATTCCGCTGTACGCGATCAAGGCCGGTCTGCTGACGGTGGCCAAGCAGGGCAAGAAGAACATCTTCTCCGGCCGCATCCTCGAGATCGAAGGTCTGCCGGATCTGAAGGTCGAACAGGCGTTCGAACTGTCCGATGCGTCGGCCGAGCGTTCCGCCGCCGGCTGCACCGTGCACCTCGACAAGGCACCGATCATCGAATACATCACCAGCAACATCACGCTGCTGAAGTGGATGATCGCCGAAGGGTATGCGGACCCGCGTTCGCTGGCCCGCCGGATCGAGAAGATGGAAGCCTGGCTCGCCGATCCGCAGCTGCTCAAGGGCGATGCGGATGCCGAGTACGCGGCTGTCATCGAGATCGACCTGGCCGACGTGCATGAGCCGATCGTCGCGTGCCCGAACGATCCGGATGACGTCAAGACGCTGTCGGAAGTCGCCGGCGCCGCGATCGACGAAGTGTTCATCGGTTCGTGCATGACCAACATTGGCCACTTCCGCGCGGCGTCGAAGCTGCTGGAAGGCAAGCGCGACATCCCGACCAAGCTGTGGGTCGCGCCGCCGACCAAGATGGACGCCGCCGAGCTGACCAAGGAAGGCCATTACGGCACCTTCGGCACCGCCGGCGCGCGCATGGAGATGCCGGGCTGCTCGTTGTGCATGGGCAACCAGGCGCAGGTCAAGGAAGGCGCGACGGTGTTCTCGACCTCGACGCGCAACTTCCCCAACCGTCTGGGGCGCAACTCGAACGTCTACCTGGGCTCGGCGGAACTGGCGGCGATCTGTTCGCGCCTGGGCCGCATTCCGACCAAGGCCGAGTACATGGCCGCCGTCGGCGTGCTGGATGCGTCGGCGGACGAGATCTACCGCTACATGAACTTCGACCAGATCGCCGAGTACGTGGACGCCGGCGAAGAGAAGACTGCGGCCTGAGGGCGCGCCGGCTCGCGGCTGCGGGGCTCTACAGGGCCCCGCACGCGTGCCGGCATGTTGGACCGACCAGCAGGCATCCGGCGCGAGCCGGGTGCCTTTTTGTTTGCGGCAGGGCGCTGCGGGCAGCCGCCGCACCAGGGCGGCGGCCATCGGCCTGGTCCATCGCGGCGGCACGCAATGCGGCCTGACGGCCTCGCCGCGGCGGGATCATGCCGGGGGAAGCGCCGCGTGCGTTCCCGCATGTCGAGGCTTGGCCGCCGGCAGCGTCCGCCGTGACGCTTCGCATCGGCGTCGGCATCGCCGCTGTACCCGGGCATCCGTCCGGCCGATGACACCGACTCCGCTGGCGACGGTCCTGCGCGCACGGGTGGCGTCGGCGGCGGATCCGCGTGCGGCCTCGCGCCGGAATCAGACCTGGGCGAGAGCCAGCAGGCGCGCCGCGATGGCTTCCAGCGGGACGATCTCCTGCGCCGCGCCGAGTCTCACTGCCGCGCCCGGCATGCCCCAGACCACGCTGGTGGCCTCGTCCTGGACCAGCGTGGCCGCGCCGGCCTGGCGCAGGTCGAGCAGCCCGCGCGCGCCATCGTCGCCCATGCCGGTGAGGATGGCCGCCACCGCGTTCGCCCCCGCGCTCTGCGCCACCGAGCGGAACAGCACATCCACCGCAGGCCGGTGCCGGTTGACCGGCGGGCCGGGATCGAGCCTGCAGCGCCAGCGGGCGCCATCGCCGATCACGCGCAGGTGGTGGTCGCCGGGCGGCAGATAGGCGTGGCCGGGCAGGATCATCTCTCCGTCGCGGGCTTCACGCACGAGCATCGGCGAATGGCGATCGAGCCGCTCGGCGAACGAACGGCTGAAGCTGCCGGGAATGTGCTGGGTCAACACGACCGCGGGTGCGTCGGGCGGCATGCGTTCCAGCACGACCCGCAGGGCTTCGGTGCCGCCAGCCGAGGCACCGATCGCGATCAGCCGGTCGGTGGTGCGGAACCGGGTAGCCATCGGCGCACGGACCGGCGTATCCAGGCGCAGCAGCGGCTGCGCGGTCGTCGTCGGCGGACGGACGCGTGCGCCCGCCGCCGCCTTGACCTTCGCGCAGATCTCCTCGGCGTACTCGGACAGGCCCTGCGCCAGTCCGGCCCGGGGTTTGCTGACGAAATCGACCGCGCCCAGGGCCACCGCCTGCAGCGTGACGTCGGCACCGCGTTCGGTCAGCGACGACACCATGACCACCGGCATCGGCCGCAGGCGCATCAGGTTCTCGAGGAACGCCAGCCCGTCCATGCGCGGCATTTCGACGTCGAGCGTCAGCACGTCTGGGTTGAGACGTTTGATCTTCTCGCGGGCGAGCAGCGGATCGGCCGCACTGCCGACGACCTCGATGTCCGGGTCCTGCCCCAGCAGCTCGGTCAGCAGCTGGCGCACGACTGCGGAGTCGTCGACGATGAGGACGCGACAGGGCTTCATTCGAACAGTTCCACGCCGCCGCTGACCGGCGTGCGGGACAGGCTGGCGCGCACTGCGGTTTCGGCGGCCACCACTTCGGCCTCGTGCGCGTGTGGCAGGCGGTTGACCATCACCCGGCCGGTGTCCGGGAAGAACCACACCTTGCGCGGGTGGATGCCGCGCAGGTCCTCGGCCACGACCGGGATCTGTTCCGCGGCCAGGTAAGCGAGGACGAACTCGGCGTTGCGGGTGCCGACCGGATTGGACGTGAACCCCTTGAGCACGTTGGCACCGCCGAACACCTTGGCCTCCAGCCGGCGGCGGTTCGCGCCCCGCTTGAGCAGTTCGTTGATCAGCATTTCCATCGCGTAGCTGCCGTAGCGCGCCGGCGCGCCGTCACCGACGTTGCCTTCCGGCAGCATGAAGTGGTTCATGCCGCCGATCTGCAGCAGCGGGTCGCGCACGCAGGCGGCGATGCACGAGCCGAGCACGGTGACCAGCGCCGTGCCGTCATCGACCACCAGGTACTGGGAGGGCAGCAGCTTGGCCGCCGGCACCTTGAAGCGGGCGTCCCGGTAGCGCAGGACGTCGTCGTCGCGCAGTGCGGTACGGCTCACGCGGCCTCCGCGCCGAAGTTGCGGCGGTAGAGCGTTCGCCCGCAGGGCCGGATGAGATCCGCGGCGTGCAGGTAGTTTTCCGAATGCCCGGTGTAGAGCAGGCTGCCGGCATCCATGTGCGTGACCAGGCGCGAGAGGATTCCGCGCTGGGTGGGCTTGTCGAAATAGATCATCACGTTGCGGCAAAACACGGCCGAGTAGGGCCCGCCGATGTCGTAGCGCGGCGCCAGGAGGTTCAGGGGTCGGAAATCGATCATCGCCTGCAGCGCCGGATGCACGCGGCAGTGGCCTTCGTTGGGACCGGTGCCGCGCTGGAAGAAGCGACGTCGGCGCTGGGGATCGAGGCTGGCGACGCGTTCCACCGGATAGACGCCGCGTTGGGCGGTGGCCAGCACCTGGGTGTCGATGTCGGTGGCGAGGATGCGCACCGGCGGGGTCATGGTGCCGAACGCCTCGCAGGCGGTGATCGCGATCGAGTACGGCTCCTCGCCGGTGGACGCGGCGCAGGACCACAGCGCAAGCGGCGCGCGCGGCGAGGCACCGGACTGGACCAGTTGCGCGTGGAGGTGTTCGAAATGATGCGGCTCGCGGAAGAACGCGGTGAGGTTGGTGGTCAGGGCGTTGGTGAACGCCTGCCACTCGGCGCCGTCGCCGTCGCCCTCGAGCAGGTCGAGGTAGGTGGTGAACTCGGTCAGCCCGAGCGCACGCAGCCGACGCGAGAGGCGGCCGTAGACCATGTCGCGCTTGCTGTCGACCAGGGCGATGCCGGCGCGCTCGCGGATGAGTTGGCAGACCCGGCGGAAATCACGTTCGGAGAAAAGGAAATCGCGGTTGCCGACCGGCGAGTGGGGCAGGGATGTCGCGGCCATGGACCGGTCCTCGAACGGGGATCGTGGGGGTTATCGACCCCGGCGGCCGGAAATTGACTGCCGTTGGGTAGGAAGGTCGTTGCAGGCCCGAATTAGCGGGTTGCGTGCGCGGGTCTTCCGGCACCCGGCACCCGGGCAGACGTACCTGTGCGTACTCGCCGCGGAATCGGAATCGCGGCAGCCCTGAGCCAGCAACTGCAGTTCGCGGCATCGAGCGTGGTGTCGTAGCGGGTGGAACGACGACGCCCCGGCGGACCGGGGCGTCGGGATGCGGCATGGCGGCGGAATCAGAACTCGGCCCAGTCCGCCTCCATTGCCGGCGCGCTTTTCGCGCGCGCAGTCCGCGCGGCGGGCGCCGGACGGCGTGCTGCCGGGGCGGCTGATGCCGCCGGCTTGCGCGAGGCGGACGGTGCCGCGATGGAGGGCTCGCCATCGAGACGGAACACCGAGACCGTCTGCGCCAGGCTCGAGGCCTGTTCTTCCATCGCCCGCGCGGCAGCCGAGGCTTCTTCCACCAGCGCGGCGTTCTGCTGGGTGGTCTCGTCCATCTGGGTGATGGTCTGGTTGACCTGTTCGATGCCCGATGCCTGCTCCTGCGAGGCGGCGGCGATCTCGGCCATGATGTCGGTCACGCGCTGCACCGACGACACGATCTCGCCCATGGTCTTGCCGGCCTGGCCGGCAAGCGCCGCGCCCTCGGACACCTTGCCGGTGGAGTCGTCGATCAGACCCTTGATCTCCTTGGCCGCGGCCGCGCTGCGCTGCGCCAGCGTGCGTACTTCCGATGCGACCACCGCGAAGCCGCGGCCCTGTTCGCCGGCGCGCGCCGCTTCGACCGCGGCGTTGAGGGCGAGGATGTTGGTCTGGAACGCGATGCCGTCGATGACCGAGATGATGTCGGCGATCTTGCGCGAGGACTTCTCGATGTCGGCCATGGTGGTGACGACCTGGCCGACGACATCGCCGCCCTGCGAGGCGACCGAGGCCGCGCCGATCGCCAGCTGGTTGGCCTGGCGGGCGTGGTCGGCGTTCTGGCGCACGGTGGAGGTGAGTTCCTCCATCGAGGCCGCGGTTTCCTCGAGGTTGGCGGCCTGCTGCTCGGTGCGACGCGACAGATCGTTGTTGCCCGAGGCGATCTCCGACGACGCGGTGCCGATGGCGCCCGACGCTTCCTGGATACGGCTGACGATGCCGGTGAGCTGGGCGACGGTGGCATTGGCGTCGTCGCGCATCTGGGCGAACACGCCCTGGAACTCGCCGTCCATCCGTACCGTGAGGTCACCATCAGCCAGGGCGGTCAGCACGCTCGACACCTGATCGAGGCTCGATGCATTGGCATCGAGCAGGGTGTTGAGCTGGCCGGCCAGCTGCAGGTAGAAACCCTGCTTGCCGTCGAGGCCGATGCGGTGCGAGAGGTCGCCGGCCGCGGCGGACTGGATCACGCGCGCCAGCTCGACTTCGACCTGGACCTGGGGGGTGCGGTCACGCCACTCGACGACATACCCCAGCAGGTGGCCGGCCGCGTCATCGACGCGGGCGACGGTCTGGCTGAAGTGGGCCTGGCCCATGGTGATTTCGCTGACGTGCACACCCTGCAGGCGCTCCAGCATGCCGGCGACGCGTTCGGGATCCTTGTGGAAGCCGTCGATGCTGGCGCCGACCATGCAGTCGATCTCGAAGTCCGGCAGGTCGGCGCGGATCTCCTCGTCGTACTGGCGCAGCAGCTCGGTGACCGCGCTGTTGGCGTAGATGATGGTGCGCGCAGGATCCGCGATCATCACGCTGGTGCCGGAGCTGTCGAGCGCGGTGCGGATGCGCAGGTTCTCGCCGGCGATCGCCTGTTCGCGTTCGAGGCGTTCGCTCAGGTCGCGCTGCATGCGCTGCATCGCCTTGAGCAGGTCGCCGATTTCGTCGCCGCGGGCGGTGTCGATATGGCTGTCGAGCTTGCCGCTGGCCACGTCGTTGCTGACGGTCACCGCCCTGCGCATGGCGGAGGTCAGGCCGCGTGCCAGCAGCCAGGCGACCACGAGGCCGGCGGTGATGCCGGCCACCAGCAGGATCATCAGCATCGCGCTGGACGCGGAGTACGCGCTTGCCGCGGCGCTGCGGGCTGCGGCGGCGTCGCGGTTCGCGGCCTCGGCCAGCGCCGCCAGCGCGGCGCTGGTGGCGTCGTGCAGCTCACCGGTCTCGCCGATGAAGGTATCGGTGGCGTCGTCGGGCAGGTCGAGGTCGAGCATCTCGTTGACCGATGCATAGGACGCCTTGGCGCTTTCCCATGCGGCCACCAGCTCGGCAAGATCCTGCTGCTGCGCGGGCGTGGTCGTGTACTGCCGGTAGGTCTCGAAGTTCTCCTGGATCTGCGCATCGATCTCGGCCGTGCGCTCGCGCGCCTGCTGCTTGGCCGCGTCGCTCGCGCGGACCAGGCCGCGGTAGGAGGCGGTGCGGAACTCACCGAGGAGGCTGCGTGTTTCACCGACCAGGGTGACGCTCGGCAGTACCTCGTCACCGAGTTCGGTGGTGACGTTGTCGATCGAGCGCAGGCCCATGTAGGCGCCGATGCCCTGGACGAGCATGATGAGCAGGACTACGCCGAACGCCAGCATCAGCTTCGGTGCGAGTTTGAGATTCGAGAACCAGTGCATCGGGTCACTCCCTGGTACGGCACATGAAAAAGGGCCCGATGGCGTTGTACGCCGGGGCAGACCGCATTACTTGATCGTGGCGAGCTTGACGTCGGCAGGCGAGCGCACCGCGATTTCCGCGCGGCTGGCATCACGCACGATGGTTCCCAGGACGCAGACGTCGCGGCCTTCGAGCGCTTCGGGTGAGGGGTTGAACTTGCCGCGCTGGTCGTTCGGGATCCGGGCCGAGAACGTGTGGCGCGGGAAGGCGCCGCCCATGTACAGGAAGGTGGGCTGGCCTTCGGAATTCTCGGCGTAGCGGGTCTTCTCGACCTTGCCGCACACCATGCCGTTCTGGCCGACGAAGCGGGTCGCCTGCTCGGGCCGGATGGCCTCCTGGGCGAGGGCGCCGGAGGCGCAGGCGCTGAGCAGCAGCGCGATCAGTAGGCGGCGGGGCTTGTGGTTCATCGGTATCACTCCAGTCGGGGGTGCGGGGCCGGGGTCACGACCGGCTGCCTCCACGTAGCGGCGGCGGCGCGGCGGACTTTAGGCCCGAAGATGGAAATCAGGCGGCGTCGACGAGCGGCGCTTCGACCAGGTCGGCGCTGTCGAGCAGCGTTTCGATGTCGAGCAGGATCAGCATCCGTTCGTCGAGCGTGCCGATGCCGGCAATGAACTTCGTGTCGACCGCGGCCCCGAATTCGGGGGTGGCACGCACCTGCTCGTCGAGCAGCGGCACCACGTCGGACACGCTGTCGACGACGATGCCGACCACGCGGTTCTCGACGTTGAGCACGATCATCACGGTGAAGCTGTCGTAGCGGGCCTCGGCCAGGCGCAGTTTCAGGCGCAGGTCGATCACCGGCACGATGGTGCCGCGCAGGTTGATGACGCCCTTGATGTATTCGGGCGCGTCCGGCAGGCGGGTCACGGCGTCGTAACCGCGGATTTCCTGGACCTTGAGGATGTCGACGCCGTAGTGCTCGTCGCCGAGGGTGAAGGTCAGGTACTCGCCAGCGGCGCTCGGGTTGGAACTGCTCATGCGGTGCGCTCCTGCGGGTGCCGCGGATACGCGGCATGGGTGACACGCAGGAGATCGGCCGCTTTGGCCGCAACTTTAGTCCGCCCGGCTCAGCCGCCGCGCCGTTGTCGCGCGTTGCGCTGGCGCTCGACCTGGAAGATGTACTGGAGCACGCGCTGTTCGAGGGCGGCGGGCAGGTCGACGAAGCGGCAACCGACGCGCCAGTGCGCGACGCCGCGCACATCGAAACGGCCGAGGTGGGCGACCTCGAGTGCGACCGTGAACTCCGGCGCTTCGGCCAGCCGGAGCAGACAGGGGGCGATGCGCGATTGGGGCCGGAACCGGCCTTCCTGGCCGTCGGGAACCGCGATGGCCAGCCCGCCGCCGCTGATGTCGAGGACGCGCAGCCCGCCGAGGCCGGCATCAGGCGGTGCATCACCGTCGCCGACGTGAAGGGTCGCCGGCGCTGCAGGCGAGACCCGCAGCCGATAGAGCTCGCGGCGCTGCAACTGCAGCAGCGAGACGGGCCATGGCGCGCGGAAGGCGAGATATCCCTCGTAGTCGATCCGCGTCGGCGTGGGAAGCCGGAAGCGGATCGGCACCAGATCCAACTGGGTACTGCAGACCAGGCGCGTGGCGCTGTCCATGCGCCGGTTCATTGCTTCGTGGCGGTTACCGTCGAGCACCAGCGTGCCGTCGTCGTGCACCGCCAGCAGCGCCGTCGGACAGGCGTGGCCTCCGGGGACGAGGCTGGCGGTGACGATGGCCCGGGCCTCGACCAGCGCGCGCAGCACCTGCGCGACCTCACGCGGCTCGTGCAACGCGAACGGCGAGGCCTCGTCGTCGTCCTGCAGCGGCGGTTGGTGTTCGGCGACAGGCATCATCCGGGGACGCGGGTTCGTTCGTGGACGTTAACGGCCCGGGACGGCGGAAGTTGAGGGGGCGGTCGTCGCGACGGGTCAGGCGGGCGCCGCCTCGTTGCGGCGCACGCCTGCGGTGATGGTGTGCAGCAGCGCCGTTGCCGCCTCGACCTTGAACACCGCTACGGTCTGGGTCAGCGCCACTGCCTGTTCTTCCATGGCCCGCGCGGCAGCGGAGGCTTCTTCCACCAGCGCGGCGTTCTGCTGGGTGGTCTCGTCCATCTGGGTGATGGTCTGGTTGACCTGTTCGATTCCCGACGCCTGCTCCTGCGAGGCGGCGGCGATCTCGGCCATGATGTCGGTCACGCGCTGCACCGACGACACGATCTCGCCCATGGTCTTGCCGGCCTGGCCGGCAAGCGCCGCGCCCTCGGACACCTTGCCGGTGGAGTCGTCGATCAGACCCTTGATCTCCTTGGCCGCGGCCGCGCTGCGCTGCGCCAGCGTGCGTACTTCCGATGCGACCACCGCGAAGCCGCGGCCCTGTTCGCCGGCGCGCGCCGCTTCGACGGCGGCGTTGAGGGCGAGGATGTTGGTCTGGAAGGCGATGCCGTCGATGACCGAGATGATGTCGGCGATCTTGCGCGAGGACTTCTCGATGTCGGCCATGGTGGTGACGACCTGGCCGACGACATCACCGCCCTGCGAGGCGACCGAGGCCGCGCCGATCGCCAGCTGGTTGGCCTGGCGGGCGTGGTCTGCGTTCTGGCGCACGGTGGAGGTGAGTTCCTCCATCGAGGCCGCGGTTTCCTCGAGGTTGGCGGCCTGCTGCTCGGTGCGACGCGACAGATCGTTGTTGCCCGAGGCGATCTCCGACGACGCGGTGCCGATGGCGCCCGACGCTTCCTGGATACGGCTGACGATGCCGGTGAGCTGGGCGACGGTCGTATTGGCGTCGTCGCGCATCCGTGCGAACACGCCCCGGAAGTCGCCATCCATGCGGGCGGTGAGGTCGCCGCGGGCGATGGCCTGCAGCATGCGGGATACATCGGCCAGGTTCCCGTCCGCTGTCTGCATCAGTCGATTGAGGCCATCCACCATGGCGTGGAAGTCGTACTCGAAGCGGTCGGCATCGCCGCGCACGGCGAAATCGCCCTGGGCTGCGGCGGCGACCAGGCGCCGGATCTCGACGTTGATCGCGGTGAGATTGGCCTTGGCCGTGTCCATGGTCTCGGTGAGGACCGCCTTTTCGCCGGGCAGGCGGTCCATGTCCTGCGTCAGGTCCCCCACGGCGTAGCGCTGGATCACTTCGACCAGGCGCATCTTCACTGCGATGTGCGCGGCGACCAGCTGGTTGGTGCCCGCCACCATGGCGCCGTACTCGCCGGGGAACGCCCCGGCGTCCATGCGGTAACTGATCGTACCGGCCTCGTGTGCCTGGGCCATGTCGTGTTGGGCAGCGATGACCGCGCGCAGCTGGTCCTGCATCCGCTGCATGGCCGCGAGAACGTCGCCGGTCTCGTCACCGCGCCCACGCTCGATCGTCCCGCCAAGGTCTCCGCGGCTGACCCGGTTGGCGGCATCGAGTGCGTGGCGCAGCGGGCGGGTGATGCCGCGCGTCAGCAGCCAGGCGATCGCAGCGCCGGCAAGCAGCGCCACGCCAGCCGCGACGAGCATCACCAAGGCGAAGCCGTCGGCCGTCGCCATCGCGGTGGCTGCCGCCTGGCGGTTGTTGGCCTCCTGCAGTTCGATGAAGGCGTTGATACGCGCCAGCCAGGCCACGAATGCGGGCGCGGCCTCGCTCCCGAGCAGCTGCCGCGCGCCTTCCGGATCGTCCGCAAGGCGCAGTTCCCGCAAGCGGGCGACCAGCGACCGTGTCTCCGCATCGGCTGCCTGGACAGCGTCGTGCAGCACGCGCTCCTGCGGATCGGCCGAGCGACCAACCAGCGCCGCAAGCGGCTTCGCAGCTTCGACATAGGCGCCGGCCAGCGTGTCGATCGCGGCCTCGGCCGCGGCGGCGGCCTCGGGATCATCGGCCAGCACCAGGTCGCGGATCGCGATGGCGCGGTCGTGCACGCTGCCGCGCAGATCGATCGCATGGCGCTGCTTGACGGCGTTGACGTCGTTGATCACGTGCAGGCCGTCACTGATGCGCCCCACGCGCTCGATGCCCACGGCCGTCAGAACCACCATCAGTGCGATGACGCAGGAGAAGCCGACAGCCAGACGCTGTCCGATCCGCAGGTTGGCAAATTTCATCGAAGTCCATCGAATGTTGCCGGGACGCGCAGCGGCGCTGCGGAAGCGTCTGTCGGCCACGGTGGATAGCGGCGTTCGTCACCATCTCTAAAGCGGTACGGGTACGGATTTTTGAATGTGATTCATGTCGCGGATGGCAATGTGCGAATGCTGTGAAGACCGGCGTTAGCGCTGGAAAGCGGCCCGCCCCCGTATCTCCACGCCATCAACAAGGGAGCGCCGAAGCTGCTTGCGTCAATGAGGCGGCAGTCGAAACGCCGCCTTGGCGGGCCGCGCATAACAGCGGCCGGGCAACGCGTGTCGCACACCATCTTCGTACGTGATACAGGTCCGTCGACGGGCGCGACGGCTGTCGATGCAGCCGCCCACGCCTCGTCATGAAGGTGCTGCACCGGTAATCGGGCGCGCCTCTTCCAGTTGCGGTGGACGAATGCCGATCGCCTGGTTTCGCCCTCGCAAGTCGACAAGGTCGCGAGTCGCATCACGGAGATGTCCTGCGGTTGCAGCGCACGCCTGTCGGACCCTTCGAGCGTGATGCGGGCGTGGCGGGCATCGGGCTACTCATGTGGCCCTGGCAGGGGCCGGTTGCCGCGATGGCTGTACGTGACAGTCGGCGACGCGCGGATCCAGGGCGCGGCGGCGCTGGAAGGCGCGCGGCGGAGCGGCAGTCGCAGGCAAGCGATCAGGCCGCGTGCGGCACCCGCAGCGAGCGCACCAGGCCACCGACGTCGACGATCAGCGCCACGCGTCCATCGCCGAGAATCGTCGCGCCGGAAATGCCCTCCACGCGGCGGTAGTTGTTCTCGAGGTTCTTGACCACGACCTGCTGCTGTCCGAGCAGTTCGTCGACTTCCAGCGCGAGCTTCTGGCCGTCGCCTTCGACCACCACGACGAGCGCATCGTCGCGGCGCGGCTGGCCGTAGCGGTAGTGCTCGTTGAGCGAGACCAGCGGCAGGTACTCGCCGCGCACCCGCAGCACCCGTCCTTCACCGACCATGCGGCGCACGTCGGCAGCGTCGGGCTGCAGCGCTTCGATGACGTGCGACAGCGGCAGGATCAGCGTTTCCTCGCCCACCGCGACGGTCATGCCGTCGAGGATCGCGAGGGTGAGTGGCAGGCGGATCACCACGCGGGTGCCATGGCCGAGCGTGCTTTCGAGCTGTACTTCGCCGCCCAGGGCCTGGATGTTGCGGCGGACCACGTCCATGCCGACGCCGCGTCCGGAGAGATCGGTGACCGCGTCGGCGGTGGAGAATCCGGGCTGGAAGATCAGGTCCCACACCTGGGCATCGGTGGGCTTGTCGGGCACGGCCAGGCCGCGCTCGGCGGCCTTGGCGAGGATGCGTTCGCGGTCCAGACCACGCCCGTCGTCCGCAACTTCGATGACGATATGCCCGCCCTGGTGGGAGGCGGCGAGGGTGATGGTGCCGGTGCCGTCCTTGCCGGCGGCCACGCGCGCGTCGGGCAGCTCGAGGCCGTGGTCGATCGAGTTGCGTACCAGGTGCACCAGCGGATCGGCGATCTTCTCGATCAGGCCCTTGTCGAGCTCGGTGCCTTCGCCGAGCGTGCGCAGGCGCACCTGCTTGCCGAGGCGCGCGGACAGATCGCGCACCAGGCGCGGGAAACGGCGGAAGACCGCCTCGACCGGAAGCATGCGCACGCCGATCACGGCTTCCTGGAGATCGCGCGTATTGCGCTCGAGCAGGTCGAGACCTTCGAACAGGCGCTCGGCCAGGGCCGGATCAAGCTTGGCGCTGATCTGCTTGAGCATCGCCTGGGTGATGACCAGTTCGCCGACCAGGTTGATCAGCCCGTCGATCTTGTCGGTGCTCACGCGGATCGAACTTTCGGCCGCTTCAGGCGTGCCGTTGCGCTGCTCGTTCGCGGCAACGGGGCCGGCCTGGACTTGCTCGAGTTCCACGGGCATCGCCAGGTCGGGCGCGGAGGCGTCGGCCACCGCATCGGCAAGGATCGCCTCGATCTCGAGTTCGCAATCGTCCTCCACCCAGGCGAAGGCTTCGGTCACGGCGCTGCGCGGCAATGCGCCGATCAGGCCCAGATCCCAGGCGAGATAGGCCTCGAGCGGATCCATCTGCTCGAACCCGGGCAGGCGCTCGGTGCGGCAGGCGACGTCGAGCGTGCCCAGGCGGTCGAGCTCGCGGATGATGCGCAGCGGGTCGTTGCCGCTCATGAACAGCGACGGCGCCGGGGTGAAGCCGATACGCCAGCCGACGGGTTCGACCGCTGGCGCCTCGACCGCCACCAGGGCCGCGGCCGCGGGTGCGTCGTTGCCGGCAAGCACGCCGTTAAGCCGCGCCTGCACCGCCTGCGATGCCTGCGGGTCGGCGGGATGGCCGGTCTCCGCTTCGCCGAGCAGCGCGCGCAGCACGTCGACCGATGCCAGCATCGCGTCGATGCCGGCGCCGGATACGGCACGCTTGCCGGCCCGCAGTTCGTCGAGCAGGGTCTCGAGCACGTGGGTCAGCGCAGCGACCGCCTCGAAGCCGAAGGTGGCCGCGCCGCCCTTGATCGAGTGGGCGGCGCGGAAGATCGAATTGATCAGTTCCGCGTCACGGTCACCCTGTTCGAGCTGCAGCAGGCCCGCCTCCATGGCTTCGAGTCCTTCCCGGCTTTCCTCGAAGAAAGTGGCGTGAAAACGCTGCATGTCCATGCTCATGGGAACTCGGCCTGCGATCGATGTGCGTGATGGGGCAACGGCTGTCAGCCCAGGACCTTCTGGACGGTGGCGACCAGCTGCTCGGGGTTGAACGGCTTGACCAGCCACCCGGTCGCGCCCGCCGCCTTGCCTTCGGCCTTCTTGTCGGCCGCCGACTCGGTGGTCAGCATCAGCATCGGGGTGAACTTGTAATCGGGCAGGCCGCGCAGGGCGCGGATCAGCGCGATTCCGTCCATGTTCGGCATGTTGACGTCGGTGACCACTGCGCTGAAGCGCTGGCCCTGGGCGCGTCCGAGGGCGATCTGGCCATCCTCGGCCTCGTCGACGGTGAAGCCGGCCGAGGTGAGGGCGAAGGAGACCATCTGGCGCATCGAGGCCGAATCGTCCACTACAAGAATGCGTGCGCTCATGCGCCGTTCTCCACTGTGCTTGCGTCTGTTGCGTTTGAGGGGTCGGCGGCGCCGAGGCCGAGCGCTGTGCCCAGCCCGAGCAGCCGTGCCGCGTCGTGCAGCGCCTCGCTGCAACCACGCAGCTCGGTCGGATGGCCGATGCCGGCGCGGCTTGCGAAGAACGCACACAGCACCTGCAGCCCGGCGGTATGCACCCGGCGCACGTCGGCGGCGTCGAGAACGACGGCGTGCGCGGAACTCAGGAAGGGCGCGAGCCGCTCCTTCAATCCGGTGCTGGCCTCGATGCCGAGGTCATCGCCTAGGTGCACGGTGTCCATCAGGTCTCCGACTGGGAAAAGGGGGTGCGGAGTGGATAGCGGCGTCGAGTCGACGATCTTTAGAGCGCCGGCGCGCAGAAGTGCTCAGCGGGGCGGAAACAGCGGGATCGCCATCAGCTTGGCCGAGTCCAGCAGCAGCGTGACCATGCCGCCGAGGCGCGCGATGCCGCGGATGCGGTGGTCGCCGACTGGTGCCAGGCGCGAGGTATGGGTGCCTTCGATCTGCGCGTCCCCGATCAGCACAACGTCCTCGACCGCCGACACCCGCAGGCCCAGCACATCGCCGCCGTCGTCGAGCACGATGATCCGGGTCAGCGCGGTCTCCTCGACCGCGGCCGCGCCGAGCTGGAGGCCGAGATCGACCACCGGCACAACCTGGCCGCGCAGATTCATGACCCCGCCCAGGCAAGGCGCCGCGCCGCGCAGCGCCAGCAGCGGCGATGGCAGCACCACTTCGCGGATCTTCAGCAGCTCGATCGCATAGGCCTGCGCGCCGCAGCGCAGGCGCAGCCAGCGGGCGAGACGATCGGCGCTGCGCCGCTGCTGTGGAGCCGCGGGCGTGGCGTCGCGTACTTCGCCCGGCACGCGCGGCAACGGCGCGATCGCGATCCTGGCGGCAGGCGGGACCGCACTCGGCGCTGCCGGTCGCGAGGCAGGCGCAGGCGGCGCCTCCGCGACCACGCTTGGCGCAGGCGGCACAGCCGGCACGGGCGACGCCTGGGCCGCGAGGACCGGTGGCGGCGCGGTCGTGACCGCGGGCTGCGCCGCCGACACGGCCGAAGCGGCGGGCGCTGGCGCCCGCTCGACCGGCGTCGCCAGCAGCATGCCGAGGTAGTCGTCGACGACGCCGGCGGCGCTCATGCTGCCTGCTCCCCGGCCTGCTCCTCGGCCAGCAACCAGTCAAGGGCACGTGTATAGGCGGACATTGCGCGCCCCGGCACGTTGCCGCTGAAGACCTGGCCGGCGAGCACGTCGGCGTTGCTCAGCTGCGTGTCCACCGGAATCGCCTCGCTCCAGATGCGGTCGTGGTACTCCGTCTGCAGCTGGGCGAGCGTGTCGCGGCCGATGCGGGTGCGGCGGTCGTACATGGTCGGGATGATCGAGACCGGCAATGGCCGTTGGCGCGAGCGCTCGACCATCTCGCCCGTGCGCACCATGCCGGCCAGACCGTACAGCGCGAGGGGCTCGCACTGGGTGGGCACGATCAGGCGATCGGCCGCCGCCAGGGCGTTGACCATCAACAGGCCCAGCGTGGGCGGGCAGTCGAGCAGGATCGCGTCGTGGCCCCCGGCATGGCGGGTGATCGCCTGCGACAGCGCCAGGCCCAGGCCCGGTTGGGTGGCGCTGCGCCGCTCCAGCGTGGCCAGGGCGGTCTGCGCGCAGACGAAATCGAGCCCTTCCGTCGATGATGCCCGCAGCAGCGATTCAAGCGACGGCGGGGGCGAGCCGAACAGTTCGGCGACGCCTGGGGGCGGTGGATCGGTGGGCACGCCGAAGGCGCGGGTCAGCGACGCATGCGGATCGAGATCGACCAGCAGCACACGCAGGCCGCGCGCGACCATTGCGCGCCCTAGGGCGAGGGAAGTCGTGGTCTTGCCAACGCCTCCCTTCTGGTTGGCAATCGCCCAGACGCGCATCAGCTGTCTCCTTGCGGTGGGAGTTGGGGAGGGGGGGAGCGCCGCACTGCGGTCGCGGCGACGGCCTGCGGGACAGGCGCGGCGGGATAGGTGGGCGGCGCGGGTGCGGGCGCAGGCGGCGTGGCCGGCCGCGGCGCGGCGGTGTCCGGCGTCGCCAGCACCATCAGCACCACGCGCCGGTTGGCATTACGTCCGGCGTCGGTGGTGTTTTCGGCCTTGGGTCGGTACTGGCCGTAGCCGACCATGACCAGGCGCTCGGGCGCGAAGCGCTCGCTGACGAACAGGTGCACCACGCTCGCCGCGCGCGCCGCCGAGAGCTCCCAGTTGGAGGGGAACTGCGAGGTCGCGATCGGACGGTCGTCGGTATAGCCCTCGATGCGGATCGGATTGGGCAGGTCGCGCAGCACCACCGCCAGCCGGCCGAGCAGTTCGCGGGCGCCGAAGTCGAGCGTGGCCGAGCCGCTCGGGAACAGGATGTCGCTGTTGATCTCGACTTCCAGCCACAGGTCCGAGCGGCGCACGATGATCAGCTGAGCCTTGACCATCTCCGCCAGCGCGTCCTCCAGCTGCAGGGCCAGGCGGGCCAACTGCTGGCGCGATGCCTCGATCGACGCTGCGTCCGCGCCACCGTCGCCCATTCGGTCGCTGCGCATCTTGGATTCAAGCATCGGTCGGAGCGGCGAATCGAGCACTGGACTCGAGGTGGGCCCCTGGTGCGCGCCGCGTGGCACCGGGGTCGGGCGTCCAACTGCGCTTTCCGGCTTCTGATTGTCTCCGATCTGGATTGGTTCGAGTGCACTCGGTGGCGCGTTGAAAGCGCTGGCCAGCGACGCGGCCACCGCACGGTACTTGCCCTCGTTGAGCGAGGACACCGCATACATCACCACGAAGAATGCGAGCAGCAGCGTTACCAGGTCGCCATAGGGAACGGCCCAGGCTTCGTGGTTGGCGTGTTCCTCGTGCTTCCGTTTGCGGGCCATGGCGGTGCCGGATCAGTGCAGGAAGCCGGCAAGCCGAGCCTCGATGTTGCGCGGGTTCTCGCCCTGCGCGATCGCGATGAGTCCTTCGATTGCCAGCTCGCGCTCGCCGCTGCGGCGCCCGATCACGCTCTTGAGCTTGGCCGCCATCGGCAGGAAGAACATGTTGGCCGAGGCGATGCCATAGATCGTGGCGGTGAACGCGGCGGCAATGCCATGGCCGAGCTTGCTGGGGTCGGCCAGATTCTTCATCACCGCAATCAGGCCCAGCACTGCGCCGACGATGCCCAGCGTGGGCGCATAGATGCCCATGCCTTCGAACACCTTGGCCGCGGCGAGATCATGGTGTTCCTCGCCCTGCAGTTCGATCTCCAGCATGTGCCGGATCGCTTCGGGCTCGACGCCATCGACAAGCATCTGCAGGCCCTTCTTGAGGAAGGGGTCGGTCTGCGCCGCGACATGGCTTTCCAGGCCCAGCAGACCCTGCTTGCGCGAGACGTTGCTCCACTCGATCAGCTGCGCGATCAGTGCCGCACGATCGGAGACCGGTGGCCTGACCACCCAGCCGGCGATTTTGAAGGCATGTTTGAGGGTGCTGCCGGGCGTGTGCAGCATGATCGCGGCGACAGTGCCGACCATGACGATCACGAAGGCGGCGGGCGACCAGAGCGCGCCCAGCCCCGCACCCTTGAGCACACTGCCGCCGATGATCGCAATCAGGGCAAGTACGAGTCCGGCGACGCTGAAGAGGTCCATGGGATAGGTATCGGCGGAGACAGGCGAGACTTGAATGGAGGCGCCGACGGGCGGCGCCGGCTTCAGCGCAGGCGCAGCGCGTCGACGTCGAGAATCAGCGCCAGCCGCCCGTCACCGATCAGCGTGGCGCCGGCATAACCGGGCAGTCCGCGCAGCGCCCTGGGCAGCGGCTTGATCACCACCTCCTCGCGCCCACGCACTTCGTCGACGACCAGGCCGAAGCGGCTGTCGCCGCGTTGCAGGACGACGATCGTCAGCAGCGCCGCGTCCTCCACGGGCCGGCCCAGCCAGTGGCGCAGGTCCAGCAGCGAGAGCGTGTGCGAGCGGCGGTCGAGCGCGGCGCGCCCGTCGAACCAGTTCACCGTGCGCGACGGCGCGTGCAACACTTCCTGCACGCGCGCCAGCGGCAGCGCGTAGGCGTCGCCCGCGGCATGCACCAGCAGCGTCGGCAGGATCGCCAGGGTCAGCGGCACGCGCAGCGAAAAGCGGCTGCCGCGACCGAGTTCGGAGGTCACCTGGATCTGTCCGCCGAGTTCGCGGATGCGCGATTGCACCACGTCCATGCCGACGCCGCGGCCGGAAATGTCGCTGACTTCGTCGCGGGTGGAAAAACCGGCCATGAAGATCAGGTTGAGGCACTCCTCGGCGCTGAGCCGGGCGGCCGATTCGGCGTCGATCAGCCCCTTGTCGCGCGCCTTGGAGCGCAGACGCTCGGGATCGATTCCGGCGCCGTCGTCCTGGATCTCGATGCCGACATAGTCGCCCTGCTGCTGCGCGCTCAGGCGAACGCGCCCGAGTCGCGGCTTGCCGGTGGCTTCGCGCAACGCCGGCATCTCGATGCCGTGGTCGATGGCGTTGCGCACCAGATGGATCAGCGGATCGGCCAGTGCCTCGACGAGGTTGCGGTCGAGTTCGGTTTCGGCGCCGACGAGCTCCAGCTCCACCTCCTTGTCGAGCGCGCGGGCGACGTCGCGGGCGAGCTTGGGAAAGCGCGAGAACACCTTGCCGACAGGCTGCATGCGCGTACGCATGACCGCCCCCTGCAGGCGGGCGGTGGCGTTGTCGAGCGTGGTCACCGCGCGGTCGAGATCCTCGTCGCGCAGGCGCGCGCGCAGGGTCTTGAGCCGGTTGCGTGCCAGCACCAGCTCGCCGACCAGATCGACGATCACGTCCAGGCGCCTGGTGTCCACACGCACGGTCTGCTCGCGCTCGGCGGCAGGCGATGCGGCCCCGGTCGCGCCCGCCGCCGACGCGGGCGAAGCGCGTCGCGGCGGTGGCGCGGCCACGGCAGCTGCGGCGGCAGGGGCAGCAGGCGCGCCGGCGGGCCGCGTCGCTCCCGGAGGCGCGCCGCCATGCAGCTGGTCGAGCAGCGCTTCGAACTCGTCATCGCCGATCGTCCCGGCAGGCGCCGTTGGACGCCCTGGCCCGGTGCCCGACGTCGTGGCGCCTGGGGCGGCGTTGCCGTGAAGCTGGTCGAGCAGCGCCTCGAATTCGTCGTCGCCGATCGGTTCCGCGGCGCCGGCGGGGGGCGCCTGCAGTCCCGGCGCACTGGCGCCGTGCAACTGGTCGAGCAGCGCCTCGAACTCGTCGTCGGAGATCATCGCGGCCCCGGGCGCGGCGACTCCCGGGGCAGGCGGCGCAGCGCGCGTTGGCTTGGCCACCGGTGCGTCGTAGGGCGCAAAGCCGGCGATCAGCGCATCCGGCGCGCTCGGCACCGTGTCCTCATGTTCGATGGCATCGACCATCGCCTGCAGCCAGTCGAGCGACTGCTGCGCGGCGTCGAAATGACGCGGCAGCAGCGCGGCCTGGCCGGCGCGCACCATGCCCAGGGTTTCCTCCGCGGCATGGCACAGCTGCACCAGCGGCGCCGCGCCGAGGAAGCCGGCGCCGCCCTTGAGCGTGTGGAACGCCCTGAACACCGCATTGAGGCGCTCGCGATCGTCGGGCGTCTGCTCCAGGCCTACCAGCTGGCCGCCGAGATCGTCCAGCAGTTCGCGTGCCTCGAGCACGAAGTCGGCGACGATGTCGGGGGCCTGCACGGCTCAGAGTCCCAGGTTCGACAGCAGGTCGTCGGCATCGCTCTGGCCGACGGTGTTGCGGTCCAGGCCGGAAACGGCCGGGCCGTTGCCACGCGCGTCGTCGTCGCGGGGCGGCAGGCCCAGTGCACCGAATCCCTCGTGCACGCCGCGCACGATGCCGGCCACGCGACGGATGATCTGGCCGCCGAGATCCTGGTGGCTCTGCGCCAGCGCCATCTCTCGCAGGTTCTCGCGCAGCGATTCGATCGTGCCGGTCTGGGTGTCGTCGAGCGGGCCTTCCTTGAGTCGGGCTACCAGGGCGCGGCTGTCGTCGATGAGATCGAGCGTGCGATGGGTCGCCTGCTCGGTCATCTCGACCACGTGGTCGAGACGCGCGCAGGCGTCGTCGAGCCCAGGGCCGGCTTCGCCGGGCGCGGCCGGCAGGGTGTCGAGGGCCTGCGACAGCTCGCGCGCCAGCCGGCCCAGGCCGGTGACCAGCGTGCGTGCGCGGGCGTTCGCCAGCGCATTGACGTGTTCGCGCCAGCCGGCTTCGTCGTCACGCTCGAGCGCCTCGAGCGCGTCGTGCAGCAGACTTGCGAGGCGGGCGCGCTCGATGTCGGTGGTGCTCATGCAGCGGTGCCCAGGCGCTCGAAGATCTTGCCGAGCTTCTCTTCCAGCGTCTGCGCGGTGAACGGCTTGATGATGTAGCCGTTCACGCCGGTCTGCGCCGCTTCGATGATCTGCTCGCGCTTGGCCTCGGCGGTCACCATCAGCACCGGCAGGGTGCGGAACCTGGCGTCGGCGCGGATCTCGCGCAGCAGTTCGATGCCGGTCATGCCGGGCATGTTCCAGTCGGTGATCACCAGCTCCACCGCGTCCTGACGCAGCACGGCCATCGCACTGTTGCCGTCCTCCGCCTCGACGGTGTTGTTGAAGCCCAGATCGGACAGCAGGTTCTTGACGATCCGGCGCATCGTCGAGAAATCGTCGACGACCAGGATGCGGATGTTCTTGTTCAAAACGGACTCCAGTGTGAGCGTGACATCAGTCGTCGGCACCGTATCCGGTGTCGGCGAGTTGGAAGGCGGTGAGACGGCCACGCAGCCGCAGCATCGCCTGGCCATGGATCTGGCAGACGCGCGACTCGCTGACGCCGAGGACGGCGCCGATCTCTTTCAGGTTGAGTTCCTGCTCGTAGTACAGCGACAGCACCAGCTGCTCGCGTTCGGGCAGGTGTCCGATCGCGGTCATCAGCTCGCGGCCGAACTCGTCGCGCACCAGATTCTCCTGGGGCGTGGGACCGCCGCCGCGATTCGCGGGCTCGACCTCGCCGTGGTCCTCGATGTGCGAGTCCAGGCTCAGGACCTGGCCGCGGGCCGCATCCTCGAGCAGGCGCTGGTAGTCGTCGAGCGGCATTTCGAGCTTGGCCGCGACCTCCTGCGCACTCGCCGGTCGGCCGGTGCTCTGCTCGATCTGGCGGATCGCCGAAGCGGCTTCGCGGGCCCGCCGGTGTACCGAACGCGGTACCCAGTCGCCGCGGCGGATCTCGTCGATCATCGAGCCGCGGATGCGGATCGAGGCATAGGTCTCGAAGGACGCGCCCTGTTCGGCGTCGTAGCTGCGCGAGGCTTCCAGCAGGCCGATCATGCCGGCCTGCACGAGGTCGTCGATCTCCACGCTGGAAGGCAGTCGCGCGGCGAGATGGTGGGCGATGCGGCGCACCAGTTCGGCGTGCTGGACAAGCGGATCGACCTCTGCGGCTACGCTGCGTTGCACCGCCTGGTAGTGCTGGCGCGCGGCAAGGCTCATGCGACAGCCCCCTGGCGCAGCATGCGCTCGACGAAGAACTCGACATGGCCGCGCGGCGCGGTGGGTGCCTGCCAGCGCGAGATGCGCTGGGCGATCTCCGCCAGTGCCCGCGCCGACGGACTGCCCGGGTAAGCGGCGACCACGGCCTGCTGGCGCTGCACGGCCATGCGCAGCCAGTCGCACTGCGGAACCGCGCCGAGATAGTTCAGCGACACGTCGCCGATGAAGCGCTCGCAGACGCGCGACAGCTTGTCATGCAGGTTGCGGCCCTCCTGCGGACTGCGGACCATGTTGGCGACGACCTGCACGCGATCCACGCCGCGCTCGCGCGCCAGCACCTTGATCAGTGCATACGCATCGGTGATCGAGGCGGGCTCGTCGCAGACGACGACCAGGGCGTCCTGCGCGGCCTGGCAGAAGGTGAGCACCGAATCGGTGATGCCGGCGGCGGTATCGACCACCAAAAGGTCGAGATCGCGCTGCAGGTCGTTGAAGACATTGACCAGGCCGGCGTGTTCGGCCGGGCGCAGCTCGGCCATGTGGCGTCGGCCGGACGCGGCCGGTACGACCAGCACCCCGTTCGGGCCTTCAAGGATGATCTCGTCGAGTTCGCAGCGACCCGCGACCAGGTCGGCCAGCGTGTGCTTTGGCGAAAGCCCGAGCAGCACGTCGACGTTGGCCAGGCCCAGATCGGCGTCCAGCAGCAGGGTGCGCTGGCCCATGCCCGACAGCGCCACGGCCAGATTCGCCGACACGTTGGTCTTGCCCACGCCGCCCTTGCCGCCGGTGACGGCGAGGGTGCGGACGGGCTTGAAGGGCGGGGACGACATCGGCAGCAGCTCAGGCGACGGCATGGGTGTGTTCCGGGGCAATCGGCTTATCGGCATCTCGGCGCAGATCTTCAAGGCGGAGGACCAGATGGGCCGCGTTGGCCCGGTGCAGGTCGTCGGGAATGCGCTGGCCGTCGGTCACCCAGGTCAGCGGCAACTGGTGATCGACGGCAACCGACAGGGCACTGCCGAGGCGACCGGTCTCGTCGAGCTTGGTGAGCACCACGCCCTGCGGGCGCACGCTGTCGAAGCGGCGCACCACCTCGTCGAGGTCGGCGAAATGCGTATTGGCGGGCAGCACCAGCAGGGTGCGCACGTTGCGCGCGGCGCGCAGCCAGTTGAGCTGGCCGGCCAGGGTGCGGTCGCGCTGGCTCAGGCCCGCGGTGTCGACCAGCACCAGCCGGTAGTCCTGCAGTTTCTGCAGCAGCGTGACCAGCCCGGTCTCGCTGTCGGCCTCGTGCACGGCGATGCCGAGCTGGCGGCCGTAGCTGTGCAGCTGCTCGCGGCCGCCGATGCGCGAGGTGTCGGTGGTCACCAGGGCGATGTCGCGCGGCTGGTGCTGGGCGGCGTAGAGCGCCGCGAGCTTGGCGATGGTCGTGGTCTTGCCCGCACCGGTGGGGCCGACCAGGGCGATCACGCCCGCTTCGGTCAGCGGATCCACCGGGCAGATCGGCAGGCGCTTGGACAGCAGCGCCAGCATCAGCCCACGTACGCGCGCGGCCGGTGTATCGGCCGGGATCTGCAGGACGGTGTCGCGGGTGATGCCGGCGTCGAAGCCGTAATCGTCCATCAGTTCCATTGCCTGGGCGCGCGCCGGCGAACCGCGCAGCCGCTCGTCGGTGAGCCGCGCCATTTCGCGCTCGATCATCATGCGCATCTGCGCCAGCTCATCGCGCATCTGCGCCAGTTCCCCGTCGCTGGACGGTACCGGCAGGGGTGCAACCGCCGTCAGCGCTGCACGTGCGGGGGCTGGCGACGGAATCCTGTCGTCTTCGTCCGCCGGTGCGTGAACGGGCGGTGGTGGTGGCGTCGGCAGGCGCGGCGCGAGCGCATGTGCCGGTGTCCCGTCGCGATGGCCGGCGGCCAGCAGCTCGGCGAAGGTCGGGCCGTCGAGGTCGAAGCGGGCCGGCTCTGCAGGTACAGCGAACGCCGCCGGCACCGGGGCCGATGCTGCCGGCGGCGGCGCTGGCGGCTGCATCGTCGTTTTCATTTCCGCGGGGGGCGCGGCGCTTGTCTGCGCGGCAGGCGGGGCACCGGGCGCCGCGAGGTCGCGCAGCCAGCGTTCGGACGGCGCCAGGGCCGGCTCGGCATCGCGTGCGCCGGGGCTGGCCTGTGCGGCCGCAGGCGCTGGCGTAGCGACCGCCGGCGCCTCTCGCTGCGCCTCCGCGATCGCGCGCACATAGCCTTCGTCGTAGTTGCTGGCCGCGACGATCTCGACGCCTTCGTCGGTACGCCGGTTGGACAGGATCACGGCATCGGGCCCATGGGCCTGCCGCACCATCTGCAGGGCGCTGCGCATGTCTTCGGCGACGAAACGGCGGATTTTCATGGGCGTGGGTTCGGCATGTTGGCGTCGGGATTCGGAACCGCGGCGGCTGTCGCCACCCGCGTTCCGCATGTCTTCGTGCTCGATGTCATCGCTTTGTCTCCGCAGTCGCTGGATCCGCTTTCACCGATCCCGGTTCCGGTACGCCGCACCCGGCTCAATTGATCGTGCCCAGCAATTTCAGGCGCTTGTCTTCAGGGACTTCGTTGTAGGACAGCACCGAAAGGCCGGGCACGCTGTGGCGGACCAGGCGCGCCAGTGCGGCGCGCACCTGGCCGGGCACCAGCACCACCGCCGGCTCGTTCCTGGCTTCCTGCTGCCCGGCGCACGTGGCCAGGCTCTGCTGCAGGCGTTCCGCCAGGCCCGGTTCCAGTGCCGCGCCGCCGCCCTGCGCGGAGTCCTGCAAGACGCGTTCCAGATTCGGCGCCAGCGTGTAGACCGGCAGCTCCTCCGAGGGGCCGGCGATCTCCTGGACGATGAAGCGGCCCAGCGCGGTACGCACCACCGCGGTGAGCTGGCCCGGATCCTGGGTATGCGCGGCATGTTCGACCAGGGCTTCGGCGATGCGACGCAGCTGGCGCACCGGGATGCGCTCGATCAGCAGGTTCTGCAGTACGCGCACCACGACCGCCAGCGGCAGGGCCTTGGGCGTGAGGTCCTCGGCGAGCTTGGGCGCGGCGCGGGCGAGGGTGGCCAGCAGTTGCTGCACTTCCTCGTGGCCCAGCAGTTCCGGCGCCTGCTCGCGCACCAGGTGCGACAGATGGGTCGCGACCACCGTGGCCGGGTCGACCACGGTGTAGCCCGCGGCCTCGGCATTCGCCCGCTGCACGGGCAGGATCCACAGCGCGTCCAGGCCGAAGGCCGGGTCCTTGCCCGGAATGCCGTCGATGGGGTGCAGGGCGCCGCCCGGATCCAGCGCCAGCAGCCGGTCGGGGTGGATCTCGGCAGTCGCCACCGGCACGCCGTGGACCAGCAGGCGGTAGGCGGTGGGCGCGAGCTCCAGGTTGTCGCGGATGTGCACTGGCGGGATCAGGAAGCCCACGTCCTGGGTGAGCTTGCGGCGCACGGCCTTGATCCGCGCCATCAGTTCGCCGCCCTGGGCTTTGTCGACGAGCGGAATCAGCCGGTAGCCGACTTCCAGGCCCAGCGGATCGACCGGGCGCAGGTCGTCCCAGCCGAGCTCGGCGTTGGCGACCTGTTCGGGCGAAGGCAGCGCCGCGACCTCGGGGTCGACGCCGGCGCGTTCGGCCTCGAGGGCGCGCTTGCGCATCACCCAGGCGCCGTAGCCAACCACCGCCGCCAGGCTGAGGAAGGCGAGGTTGGGCATGCCCGGCACCAGTCCCACCAGCAGCAGGATGCTGGCGGCGATCGTCAGCGCCTTGTGCTGGCCGAGCACCTGGCCGCTCATCGCGACGCCCATGTCCTGCTTGCGCGAGGCGCGGGTGACCAGCAGGGCCACGGCGGACGACACCAGCAGCGCGGGAATCTGCGAAACCAGGCCATCGCCGATCGACAGCAGGGTGTAGATCTTCGCTGCCTCGCCGACCGGCAGGCCATGCTGCATCACGCCGATCGCCAGGCCGCCGATGATCGTGACGAACAGGATCAGGATGCCGGCGATCGCGTCGCCGCGGATGAACTTGTTGGCGCCGTCCATCGCGCCGTAGAAATCGGCTTCCTGCCGCACTTCCTCGCGCCGGGCCTTGGCCTCGTCGCGGGTCAGCAGTCCGGCATTGAGGTCGGCGTCGATCGCCATCTGCTTGCCGGGCATCGCGTCGAGAATGAAGCGTGCGGTGACTTCCGACACGCGCCCCGCGCCCTTGGTGATCACCACGAAGTTGATGATGGTCAGGATCGCGAACGCGACGATGCCGACCGCGAAGTTCCCACCGACCACGAATTCGCCGAAGGACTCGATGACCTTGCCGGCCGCGCCCGGACCTTCCTGGCCCTTGAGCAGGATCACGCGCGTGGACGCCACATTGAGCGCCAGGCGCAGCATCGTGGTGATCAACAGCACGATGGGAAAGATGCTGAAGTCGAGCGGGCGCTGGACGTAGATCACCGCCAGCAGCACCACCAGCGACATCGCGATGTTGAAGCTGAAAAGGACGTCCAGGATCATCGGCGGCAGCGGCACCACCACCATCGCCAGCAGCGCCAGTACCAGCATCGGTGCACCGAGACCGTTGCGCAGCATCTCGAAGACGCGGCGCGGGCCCGGGGTCATCACCGCGCTCACGCGCCGGCTCCGCCGGTGTCACCCTCGACCACACCCAGATCCGCCAGCTGCGGCTGCGGCGTGCCCGCCCGCCAGTCGCGCAACTGGTAGACGTAGGACAGCACCTGGGCGACGGCTGCGTAGAGTTTCACGGGGATTTCCTGACCGATCTCCGCCTCCCGATACAAGACGCGTGCCAGTGGCGGCGCCTCGACCAGGGCGACCCGGTGTTGCCTGCCCACCTCGCGGATGCGCAGCGCCATTTCGTCGATGCCCTTGGCCACCACGCGCGGCGCGCGCATTGCACCGCCCTCGTACTTGAGCGCCACGGCGTAGTGGGTGGGATTGACCACGATCACGTCGGCGGTCGGGATGTCCTCCATCATCCGGCGCTGCGACATCTCGTGCTGAAGCTGGCGGATGCGGCCCTTGACCTCCGGTCGGCCCTCGCTTTCCTTCATTTCCTCGCGCAGTTCCTGGCGCGTCATCATCAGCTTCCGGCGCCAGTTCCACTTCTGGTAGGGCGCGTCGGCAAGGGCCAGCAGCAGCAGCGCCGCCGCGGTCGCCATCAGCATCCAGAGGGCGAACGTCAGCCCGCCAGCCGCGGCCCGTTCCAGCGGTTCATGCAGCATCGCGCGCAACCGCGGCATCGCCGGCCACAGGAACAGCGTCGCGGCGCCACCGACCAGCAGCACGCGCAGCAGCGACTTCAGCAGTTCCGCCAGACCTTCCGGGCCGTAGATGCGCTTGAGTCCGGCCAGCGGATCGAGCTTCTTGAGATCCGGCACCAGCCCCTTGGTCGCGAAATTGAAACCGCCCATGACCGCGGGCGCGACGAAGCAGGCCGCCAGGGTGGCGATGATCAAGGGCGCCAGGATCAACAGCAGGCCCAGCAGCAGTTCGCCGAAGTGGCCGAACAGGTGCTGGGGGTTATCGAGCAGGCCGAGGTCGGGGCTCATGGCGCCGCGCATCCAGTCCTTTGCCCGCGCCGTGACGCCGCCGCCCATCGCCAGCAGCGACGCCACGCCCGCGCCGAACACCGCCACGGTGGCCAGCTCGCGCGAACGCGGCACATCGCCCTTCTCGCGGGCGTCGCGCAGCCGTTTCTCGCTGGGAAGTTCGGTCTTCTCCTGACCGTTTTCGTTCTCGGCCATGGGCCTGCATGCGCGGGGAGTCGACGTTGCCTTTGCAAGCGCCGTGCCCGCAGGCCGTCGCCGCTATGAAGACAGCGCGCCTGCACGCGCCCGGGCGGCGGTCGCCCGTCAGCTCACGGGCCGCCGAGCGGCACGCGCCCTGCGGCGTCGAAGGCGCTGTCGAAGAGGCGTTGCACCGGCGGGCCCAGTTCGCCGGCCAGCATCGCGAGCAGGAACAGGCCGATCAGCACCGAGATCGGCAGGCCCAGCTGGATCGGATTGAGCGCGGGCGCGGCGCGCGCGAGCACACCGAAAGCCAGGTTCACCGCCAGCAGTGCCACCATCACCGGCAGCGCCAGGGTCACGCCGCCGCGCAGCACCAGGGCGAAGAACTCCGGCGCGATGCGCAGGGTGGCCTGCACGTCGGGCAGCGCGGTGCCGATGGGCAGCGCCTCGTAGCTGTGCACGAGCATGGCCACCACCGCCAGATGGCCGTTGGCGGCGAAAAACAGCAGGCCGAAGGCCAGGTAGAACCACTGGCTCACAACGCCCGACTGCACGCCGCGCAGCGGATCGCTCATCTGTGCGAACGACAGGCCCGAGCCCTGGGAAATCAATTCGCCGGCCAGCGCACCGGCCTCGAAGACCAGCCGCAGCATGAAGCCCATTACCGCACCGACCGCCAGTTCGCGGGCGATCGACAGCACCGTTGCGGCGTCGAAGCCGGTCCACGGCGGCGGCGTCGGCAACAGCGGCGCCAGCGCCAGGCTCAGCACCAGCGCGGCCATCACGCGCAGCCGAGCGGGCAGGGCGCGCGTACCGATCAGCGGCATCGCCATCAGCAGCGCGCCGACACGCAGCGCGGTCCACAGCAGGGTGCCGATCATGCCGAAGGCCTGCTGGCCATCGATCGCCATCTGGGTGGCGGAATCCATCAGCGGGTGCCCCGGTGCATCGGCGCTATCCGATCAGGTGCGGGATGCTGCGGAACAGCGTGATGGTGTAGTCCACCAGATAGCCGAGCAGCAGCGCGCCCAGTGCGAACAGCGCGGCGGTCAACGCGGCGGCCTTGGCGACGAACGCGATCGTCGGCTCGTTGATCTGGGTGGCGGCCTGCACGACGCCGACGATCACGCCGACCACGAGAACCGTGGCCAGCAGTGGGCCACCGACCCACAGCGCCACCTCGAGGCCGCGGCGAAGCTCGGTGAGCGCGAGTTCGGGAGACATGCGCGCGCCTTCAGTTGAAACTGGCGGCGAGCGTGCCGACCGTCAGCACCCAGCCGTCGACCAGCACGAACAGCAGGATCTTGAACGGCGCGGACACCAGCATCGGCGAGAGCATCATCATGCCCATCGACATCAGCACGCTGGCCACGACCAGGTCGATGATGATGAAGGGAATGAAGATCAGGAAGCCGATCTCGAACGCGGTCTTGAGTTCGCTGGTCACGAACGAGGCCACCAGGACCTGGAACGGCACGTCGTTCGGACCGGCGTAGGTGCTGTGCCCGGCGAGGCCGGCGAAGGTCATCAGGTCGGTCTCGCGCACCTGCGCCAGCATGAAGCCACGCAGTGGGGCGGTGCCGAGATCCCAGGCGGTGCGGAAATCGATGCGACCGTCGAGATACGGTGCGAAACCGTTGGCCCAGGCCGCTTCCCAGACCGGTGTCATGACCAGCGCGGTCAGGAACAGCGCCAGCCCGACCAGCACCTGGTTGGACGGCGTCTGGCCGGTGCCCATCGCCTGCCGCAGCAAAGCCAGCACCACGATGATCCGGGTGAACGCGGTCAGCACCAGCAGCATCGACGGGATCAGCGTGATCGCCGTCATCAGCAGCAGGGTCTGCAGCGGCAGGCTGACAGGCGCGTTGCCGATCTGGCCGACGGTCACGTCTGGCAGGGTGGGGAGCTGCGGGGCGCCGGCGGCGGCCGTGGCACACAGCGGCAACAGCAGGCCGAGAACGAGCGTGACCAGCGCGATCCAGCGCGGTCGGGTGCGGCGGGGCATGTCAGGTGTCCTTGCGCAGGCGCTGCGCGAGCATTTGCTTGAAATCCGGGAGGTTCTTCATCGTCGGCAGCTGCGCCGGCGGCGCCTCGGGCAACGGCTGCGGCAGCACGTGCAGGGTGCGCACACCGCCGGCGCCGATGCCCAGCAGCAGCTGCTGCCCACCGACCTGCACCACCGCCGCGCGCTCTTTCGTGCCCAGCGGAATGCTGGCGACGATGCGCAGCCCGTCCGCCTGGCGGAAACCGCCGCCCGGCAAGCGCTTGAGCAGCCAGGCCAGACCGACGATCAGCCCCAGCACCAGCAACAGCGCAAGCAGCCCACCACCCAGTCCCGGGCCCTGCGGCGCATGCGCGCCGATGACGATCGGCTCTGGCGCCGGGATGACGCTGGCGGTCATGGCGACGGGGACGGCCGGCGCGGTGGTCGACGCGACCACCATCGAAAAATCGACACCGGGATCGGCCGCCTCAACGATCGCATCGTCAGTTCCGCCTTCGCCTTCGGCTCGCGCCGCGGCGTCGTCCGCGCGGTCGGAAGTCGGAACGTTGACCGCGGCCGGTTCGAGGCCGATCTCGGCGGCGATGGTCGGCTGGGCCGTGCCTGGAGCCGGTGTCGTCGCCGGGGCAGGCGATGGCGTCACCGCAGTCTCCGGATCCGCTCGCTGGGGCTGACCACGTCGGTCAGGCGCACGCCGAAGCGGTCGTTGATCACCACCACCTCGCCATGCGCGACCAGCGTACCGTTGACGTAGACATCAAGCGGCTCGCCGGCGCCACGCTCGAGCTCGATCACCGAGCCGCGGTTGAGCTGCAACAGGTTGCGGATCGGCATGCGCGTGCGGCCGACTTCCAGCGACAGCGCCACCGGCACGTCGAGGATCACGTCGAGGTTGAGGTCGGTACCGTCCATCACGCCGTCGGCGTGCAGGTCATCGAACTTGGCGGGCGCGGCGGCGTCCTGCGGGAAGGTGTGGTCCTGGGTGCTCATGCGGACAGATCCTGGGGTTCGGTACGGCGCGCGGGCATGGCGCCCGGCGGATGGGTCTCGGTGATCTTCACCACGTTGTAGCCACCGGCGGTGCCGAAGCGGCCGGTGAACACGGGGATGCCTTCGACGCAGACCGGCACTTCCGCCGGCAGGTCGATCGGCAGGATGTCGCCCACCTTCAGGCGGGTCAGCTGGCGCAGGTCGATGCTGCGTTTGGCGAGCACGCTCGACACGGCGACTTCGGAAGTCATCAGCTGCTCGCGCATCGAGATGTTCCAGGTCTCGTCCCGGTCGACGCGGTCGCTCTGGATGCCGGCGTCGAGCAGTTCGCGGATCGGCTCGAGCATCGAGTAGGGCAGGGTGATGTGGATCTCGCCGCCACCGCCTTCGAGCTCGACGTGGAAGCGGCTGACCACCACGTACTCGCGCGGCGTGACGATGTTTGCGAAGTGCGGGTTGATCTCGGAGTTGATGTACTCGCATTCCACGTCCAGCACCGGCGCCCAGGCCTCGGCCATGTCGGTGAAGGTCTGCTTGAGCATCAGCTGGATCACGCGCATCTCGGTGGGCGTGAACTCGCGGCCCTCGATGCGCGTGGGATAGCGGCCGTCGCCGCCGAAGAAGTTGTCGACCACCGCGAATACCAGCTTGGGTTCGAACACCACCAGGCCGGTGCCGCGCAGCGGCTTGAACTTGATCAGGTTGAGGTTGGTCGGCACGTACAGCTGGTGCAGGTAGTCGCCGAACTTGACCAGTTCGATGCCGCGCACCGACAGGTCGGCCGAACGCCGGATCAGGTTGAACAGGCCGATGCGCCACAGGCGCACGAAGCGCTCGTTGACCATCTCCAGCGTCGGCATGCGGCCGCGGATGATGCGGTCCTGGCTGGCGAAGTCGTAGGTACGCGCAACGCCCGGGTCCGGCGCCGGCTCGGTGTCCACCGCGCCCGAGTCCACGCCATGCAGCAGCGCGTCGATCTCGTCCTGGGAAAGCAGGTCGTTCATCGCCCCGGGCTCACTGGGTCACGAAGCTGGTGAACAGAAGGGCTTCGGCCGACGGCTTGCCGGTTTCCTCGGTCATCAGCGCCTGGACCTCCGCCAGTGCCTGCGCCTGCAGCGCTTCCTTGCCGGCGCGCGTGGCGACGCCCGCGTGGGTCTGCTGCGCGAACAGCATCAGCAGGCGCGCCCGCAGGGCCGGCTCGTGCTTCTGCAGCTCGGCGACCGCCAGCGGGTCACGCGTGACCAGCTGTACTTCCACCTGCAGGTAGCGTGGTCCCATCGGCGTGTCTTCGAGGTTGACCACGAAGGCCGGCGCCATCGGCAGGTACTGGGCCGGGGCGGGCAGGGTGGTCACCGGCTCGGCCTTGCGGTTGAACAGAGACCACCCCGCGCCGGCCGCGCCACTCATGACGACGAGGCCGAGGACGATCAGGATCAGGCGGCGCTTGGAGGACGGAGCAGGGCGTGCGGATGTGACGGCGGCCAAGGTGCTGTACCGGTTGGGGATCACCGTGTCGGATGCAAAGGGCGTGCCGGAACGGTGGCGGAAACCCGTCGCTGCGCTGCAGAGCCCGCGGGGGACGCTCGAACCTGTCCGCGGCGGGGATCGACGCGGTCGCCGCGCAGGGCGACGGGTTTCCGTCGGCACGGTGTGGTGCTTTTCCTGGAAGCTGCGTGTGGCGCCGATATGAGCGCGACAGCGGAGGGATGGCCGCGCGCTGATGTCCGTCGGCGGGGCTCAGGCGTAGGCGTCGAGCAGGCCCAGGCTGCGCCGCTGTGGGGCTGCCGGCGTCGCCTCCGCGGGCCCGGTGCCGGATCCGTCTCCGGGGTTCGCGGCAGTCGAGGTCGCGCCGCCCCTCGCATCGCTGCCGCCGGCGCCCACGCCGGCATGGGCCAGCTGGAAACCGTGCTCGCCGAGCAGGTCACGCAGGCGCGGCAGGCCGTGCTCCAGCGCCTGGCGGGTTTCGGCATTGGCGCTGACGAAATCGGCGCGGATCCGGTCGCCGTCGAGATGCAGGCGCACCTCCACTGGCCCCAGGTCGTTCGGAGTCACGCGGATGCGCGCCTCGCTGAGCTTCTGGCTGGCCATCCATTCGATCTGGGCGCCGAACCGGGCGTCGAAGTCGTCCGCGCCCACTTCCGGCGTCGGCAGCGGCGCCGCCAGCAGCGGTGGTGGTTCGCGCAGCGCAACCGGCGCCGGAAGCGTGAAGGCGACCGGCGCGGGCTCGCCGCCTTCCGCCATGGCGGAAGGCTCGGGCAGCAGCCCGGTCGCGGTGACGGCGGCGTCGTCGATGGGCTGCGCCGGGAGCATGGGGGCCACGGTCGCGGGCATGGCGGCGGTCACGGCACTGGCGCCGGCCGGCGGCCCGCCGGCCAGCAGGGGCGGCATCGTTTGGGCGCCGCCGGACGCCACGGGTTCGGCCTCGTCGGCAAACCCGAGCAGCCCGGCGAGGCCGACCGGTGGCCAGCCGGGCGCGGGCGGTTGGATGTCGACGGCCACCGGCACGGCCACGCCGGACGCCGCGGGCATGGACGCTCCCGCGTCCGGCTCGGCCGCGTCGGGCGATGACGCCTCGGACTCGGTCCCGGTGGTGTCGGAAGGTGCCGACGGCGCGGCGTCGGTGGCCTGACGCCGCTGCAGGGCCCGGGCAAAGGCGTCGGGCTGATCGCCGCCACGCGCCGTGGAGGCTGCGCCACCGCGCGGAACCGGGGTGGGCGGCCCGGCCGGCGCGGAGGTGGCCGCGACGCTCAAGCGTCGGCTCCGTCGGCAGCGGCAAGCTGGGCAATCCGCACGCGGCGCGCACCGAGATCGTCGAGCTCGCGCTGCGACCGGCGTTCGTCGACCTGGCGCTCCTGCGCGCGATAGCTCGCGGCCAGCTGCTCCAGTACCTGTTTGTCGCGACTGGCCAGCAGCAGGCGGCCGCGTTCGATCTCGACGGTTTCGCGGCTGTTGTCGACGTTGCGCGACTGCTGGTCGACCGCCGATTGCAGCCGGTCGAGGAAGGCACGGCGGTTGGCCAGTTGCGCGGGGCTGGTGGCGGCCAGCTGGCTCTGGCCGTACTCGTCCGCGTAGCGGCGCAGTTCGTGCAGCTGCGCCTCGTGCTGGGCCAGCACGCGCTGGCGCTCGGCCAGCAGGCGTGCCGCCGCGTCCTGGGTTTCCTGGGCGCGGTCGAGCAGGGGATCGATGCGGCGGGACTGCTTCATGCGGCGGCTTCCTCGGGATGCAGCAGGCGCTCGAGCGCCTCGCGGCTGTGGTTCAGATCGGCGGCGTGGGCGATGTCCTGGCCGAGGAACTCGACGATCTCGGGCCAGCGGGCCAAGGCCTCGTCGACCGCAGGATCGGCGCCGCGCTGGTAGGCGCCGATCGCGATCAGGTCGCGGTTGGCGGTATAGGCCGAGACCAGCCGCTTGAGCGCGCGGATGCGCTCGCGCCAGGTGTCGTCGGCGATCTCGGTGACCACGCGGCTGACCGAGGATTCGACGTCGATCGCCGGGTACAGGCCGCCATCGGCGATCCGGCGCGACAGCAGGATGTGGCCGTCGAGAATCGCGCGAGCGGCGTCGGCGATCGGATCCTGCGGATCGTCGCCCTCGGTGAGCACGGTGTAGAACGCGGTGATCGAGCCGCGTCCGGCGGCGCCGTTGCCGGCGCGCTCGACCAGCGCCGGGAGTTTGGCGAACACCGAGGGCGGATAGCCGCGGGTAGTCGGCGGCTCGCCGACCGACAGACCGATCTCGCGCTGCGCCTGGGCAAAGCGGGTGAGCGAATCCATCAGCAGCAGCACATTGAGCCCCTGGTCGCGGAACCATTCGGCGATCGCGGTGGCGCGATAGGCGCCATGCAGACGGGCCAGTGGCGGGCGGTCGGCGGGCGCGGCGACCACGACCGCTCGGCGCAGGCCTTCCTCGCCGAGCGTGCTCTCGACGAAATCGCGCACTTCGCGGCCGCGCTCGCCGATCAGGCCCACGACGATGACGTCGGCGGCGGTGAAGCGGGTCATCATGCCCAGCAGGGTCGACTTGCCGACGCCCGAGCCCGCGAAGAGGCCCACGCGCTGGCCGCGGCCGATCGGCAGCAGCGCGTTGATCGCGCGCACGCCGACATCGAGCGGCTGGGTGATGGGCTCGCGCGCGAGCGGATTGATCGATACGCCGGCCATGCCGACCGTGCCCTCGGCACGGATCGGGCCCTTGCCGTCGAGCGGCACGCCGTCGGAATCGATCACCCGGCCGAGCAGGCCCTCGCCGATCTCGACCCCGCCGCGCCGGTGCAGGGGCACCACGCGTGCATTCGGCAGCAGGCCGTGCAGTTCCGCGCTGGGCATCAGTGAAGTGCGGTCGCCGGCGAAACCGACGACCTCGGCTTCGACCCAGCCGCCATCGACCTCCACCTTGCAGGTGGCACCCATCGGCGATTCGCAGCCGACCGCCTCGAGGGTCAGCCCGATCGCGCGGCGCAGGATGCCCTCGCGCACCAGGCCTCGCCCGGCGGCGGGATCCGGGCCGGTCGCATCCAGGCGCGTGACCAGGCGCAGGTTGCGCGCGGTCAACCAGTCGGCCGGGTCGGCGATGGGCAGTTCCGGCGTGGTCATGCGCGTGCCCCGGCACGGCGCAGCACCGTGTCGAGCGCGCCGCGCAGGCGGGCATCGAGGCTGCCGTCGATGCGTACGGTTTCGGCGTGCACGCGCAGGTCGCCGCGGGCCAGCGCGGGATCGGCCACCAGCCGCGTCGCAGGGGCCAGGGTCAGCACCGGGGCGAGCGCGGCGATGTCATCGGGATGCAGGCGCACCTCGACCTCGCGCGCCGCGCCGCCCGCGGCGTCGACCGCCTCGCCGACGAGCCCGGCCAGCAGTTCCGGATCGGCCTGGTAGGCGCGTCCCACCAGCCCGCCGGCGATGCGTACGGCAAGCTCGCCGAGCGCTGCCACGACTTCGGTTTCCAGCCGCGCCAGCGGGCGCGAGAAATTGTCGAGGATGCCTTCGATCTGCGCGCTCAGCCGGCGCATCTCGCCCTGCGCCTGCGCCAGTCCCTCGGCGCGGCCCAGGGCCAGGCCCTCGGCATGGCCTTCGCGCTGGGCATCGTCGCGGATCTGCTGGATCTCCTCCAGCGACGGCGGGTGCGGGATCTGCTCGGGCGTTTCCTCGCGGGCGACCGGTTGCGGGTCTTCCAGCGGTGGCGCGTACCAGCGCACTGCGTTGCTCATACCAGTTCCTCGGCGGTGCCGCCGCCCAGGGCGATCGTGCCCTCATCGGCCAGCCGGCGAACCAGGGTCAGGATCTCCTTCTGCGCGGCCTCCACGTCGGACAGGCGCACGGGGCCGCGGGCGTCCATGTCTTCGAGCAGGATTTCGGCTGCGCGCTGCGACATGTTGCGAGTGATCTTGTCGCGCACCTTGGGATCGGCGCCGCGCAGTGCGATGCCCAGGCGCTCGCCCGACACCTCGCGCAGCACCGCCTGCAGCTCGCGGTCGTCGAGTTCGATCAGGTCGTCGAATACGAACATCAGGTCCTGGATGCGCTGGCCCAGCACTTCGTCCACCTTGCGGATGGCGCCGAGCAGACTCTGGTCCTGACCGGTGTCCATGAAGTTGAGGATGTTGGCCGCGACCTTGATGCCGCCCACGGCCGAGGATTTGAGGTTCTGGTTGCCGGCGAACTGGCGCTCCATGATCTCGTTGAGTTCGTTGAGCGCGTTTGGCGGAATGCCGTCGAGCGTGGCGATGCGCAGCAGCACGTCGGCGCGGGTGCGCTCTGGCAGCAGCTTCAGCGCATCGGCCGCCTGGTCGGCGTCCAGATGCGAAAGCACGATGGCGATGATCTGCGGGTGCTCGTGGCGCACCAGGTCGGCGATCGCCCGCGGGTCCATCCACTTGAGCGTATCGAGCCCGGTGGTGTTGCGGCCGAGCAGGATGCGATCGATCAGGCTGCTGGCCTTGTCGGCGCCCAGCGCCGAGACGAGCACCGCGCGGATGTAGTCGTCGGCGCCGACGCCGAGCGAAGTCTGCCGGTCGAGCGCGGAGGCGAAATCGTCCATTACGGTGCCGACCTGTTCGCGGCTCACCGCGCCCATCGTCGCCATGGCCAGGCCCAGCTTCTGCACTTCCTTGGCGTCCATGTGCTTGAGCACCTCGGCCGCGTCCACTTCGCCGAGCGAGAGCAGCAGCACGGCCGCGCGTTGTACGCCGCTCAGGGCGTTGAGGTCATGCGGCCGCTTCATCGTCCAACCATCCCTTGACCACCTGTGCCACGCGCTTGGAATCCGTCTTCACCGCCTCGCGCGCGGTGCGCAGGCGGTCCTCGTAAGCGTCCGACGGCAGCGCGATCTGCGCGCGACCGTCGGCGAGCGCGTCGATCTGTACCGTGTCACTGGCCAGCGCCGGCAGCGGCTCGTCGAGCAGGGTGACCTCGGCCGTCACCGGCGTCTTCGGCGCTGGCGGCTTGGAAGGGCCGGCGATCTGGCGCACTGCCGGGCGCACAACGCCGAACACCAGCGCCAGCACCACCAGCGCGCCGAGCGCGAGCCGGGCGATGTCGCGCAGCATCGGGTTCTGCCACCACGGCGGCGCGTCGAAGCCTTCGGATTGTTCGCGCACGAACGGCGCGTTCATCACCGATACCGTGTCGCCACGCGCTTCGTCGAAGCCGACCGCCTGGCGCACCAGCGCCTCGATGCGCTGCAGTTCGGCGGCCGTCAGCGGCTGCGTCGAGGTCGCGCCATCGGCGCCGGTGCGCGGCACGTGGTCGACCAGCACCGCGGCGCTGACCCGGCGGATGCGGCCGGGCGGCTGGCGGGTGTGGCTGAGCGTGCGGTCGAGCTCGTAGTTGCGGGTGGAGCTGCGCGACGAGTCGCCGGCGCCCGCGCCGTTACCCGTAGCGGCGGCGACCTGGGCATTCAACGGCGCCGGATTGATCGCGGTGTCGGGCAGGTTCGGGGTGGCGCCGGGAATGCCCTGCGCGCCGGTTTCGCGGCTGGCGGACTCGCTCAGCTGCTCGCTGCGCAGCTTCGGCGGGTCGGCGTTGTAGAGCTCCCGCGCCTCTTCGATGGCGGAGAAGTCCATGTCCACCGTGACTTCGGCATTGACCCGGCCGGCGCCGGCCATCGGCTCGAGCAGCTCGCGGATGCGCTGGTTGAAGGAAGTCTCCTGGCGACGCACCTGCTCGAACTGGATCGCGCTCATGGCGGCCGCCGGATCCTGGGCATCGTTGCTCAGCAGGCGACCGTTCTGGTCGACGACGGTGACCCGGTCGGGCGAGAGGTCGGGGATGCTGGACGCGACGAGATGCACGATCGCATCCACCTGGCCGCGTTCGAGCGTCGCGCCACCACGGAGCTCCAGCACGACCGAGGCGCTGGCGACCTCGCGCTGGCGGGTGAACGCCGACGGCTTGGGGATCGCCAGGTGCACACGCGCGTCGCGGACCGGGCGCAGTGCGGCGATGGTCCGCACCAGTTCGGTCTCCAGCGCATGCTGGTAACGCGCCGTCTCGACGAACTGGCTGACGCCGAAGCCCGGATCGCGCTCCATCATTTCGAAGCCGATGCGGCCCGACTCGCCCAGACCCGAGCCGGCGAGCTTCAGGCGTGCGTCGTGGAGATTGGCCTCCGGCACGGAGATCGCGCCGGAGGCCTGGTCCATCTTGAACGGGATCTGCGCCGCGCGCAGCAGATCGGTGGCTTCCGCGGTGGCCTTGGCGTCGAGCCCGGCGTAGAGCGGCACGAAGCCGGGCTTCTGCGCCCAGAAAAACACGATCAGCCCGACCGCGATGGCGGCGGCCAGCAGCGCCATCTTCGCCAGGCGGCCGGCGAGCTGCATCTTCTCCAGACGATCGAGCACATCGACCGCCTTGCGACTCGCCGCATCGGTGTTGAGGGCTTCCTTGGACAGCGTGATCGCCATGGTCTTCGCTTATTCCGTTCCGGGCCGCATCACAGCGGCATGTTCATGACGTCCTGGTACGCCTGCACCAGTCGATTACGCACTTCCACCGTGGCCCGGAAGGCCACCTGCGACTGCTGCGCAGCCACCATCACCTTGGCCAGGTCCGCGCCGGGTTCGCCGAGCTCGAACGCGCGCACCAGTTCGCCCGAACGCTGCTGGGCGCCATTGACCCCCTCGAGCGCGTTGCGCAGCGTCGCCCCGAAGCTCGGCGCCGCAACACCAGTCGTCCCACCGACCCCCTGCATCCCGCCGACGCCGCCCTGGACGGCGATCGCATCGCTGCGCTGCACGTCGCCCGCCATCGGCCGCGCCTGGGACACCTGGCCCTGGTAACTGCGGATCTGGGAGAGGATCGAATTGACGGAATGGCTCATGCGGGACGTCCGGGGACGGAAACCTGTCTGCATCGATGCAAGACGTGTGCCGCAGCGCGCACCCGGGCGCGCGGAGCGCGGAGGTTTGGTCGCAGCGCTCGATCCGGCAGGCGCGGAACCGCGCGGCCACGCCGGTGAAGCCGCCCACGCGACGGTGGCGAGGGCGTGGCCCGCGTGCCTCCCCGCACGCCTTGCGGCGTCGTCGGCAGGGGGCGTGCGCGGCTATTGGTGCTTGGGCGCGGGATGCAGCACTGTCGGTAGCCTGCGGAGCCCGCGTCGGGCGAGCGAGCGGTCAGTTCGTGAGATCGCGTTCGATGCCGTACTTGCGCAGCTTCTCGGCCAGCGTGGTCCGGCGCAGGCCCAGCAGCTGGGCGGCGTGGGCGACGACGCCGTCGCTGCGTTCCAGTGCCTCGCGGATCAGGCCCAGCTCGATCCGGGCCATGTGGTCGCGCAGGTCCATGCCATCTTCGGGCAGCTGTGCGCCATCGTCGCTTACCGTCGTCGCGGGTGGCGCCGCTGCGGTGGCGGGCGCCGCCGCGGCGGGAGCGGCCTGCGACGTCGGCATCTCGTCAGCGAACGTGATCGTCTGCGCCAGCAGGTGCTCGCGATAGCGCAGCGGCAGATCCTGCACGCGCACCAGGCCGCCGGGATTGAGCACGGCGAGGCGCTCGACCAGGTTGCTCAGCTCGCGCACATTGCCCGGCCAGCCATAGCCGGCCAGCGCGTCGAGGGTCTCGGCCGCGAACCGCACCTCCCCGCGCCCGTTGCGTGCGAGCTGGGCGGCGATCGTACGGACCAGGTCGGGCAGGTCGTCGCGGCGTTCGCGCAGCGACGGCATGTCGATGGGGAACACGTTGAGCCGGTAGAACAGGTCCTCGCGGAACTGGCCGTCGCTGATGCGTGTTTCGAGGTTGCGATGGGTCGCGGCGATCACGCGCACGTCGCACTTGATGCTCTGGTTGCCCCCGACGCGCTCGAAACAGCGCTCCTGCAGCACCCGCAGCAGCTTGACCTGCATCGGCAGGCTCATGTCGCCGATCTCGTCGAGCAGCAGGGTGCCGCCCTCGGCCATCTCGAAGCGCCCCTTGCGCGCCGACAGCGCGCCGGTGAACGCCCCCTTCTCATGGCCGAACAATTCGCTTTCCAGAAGCTCGGCCGGAATCGCCCCGCAGTTGATCGCGACGAAGGGACCGTCGCGGCGGGCGGATCTCTGGTGGATTGCCCGTGCGGCCACTTCCTTGCCCGAACCGGATTCGCCGAGCACCAACACCGTGGTGTCGAACGGCGCCACCTGGTCGATCATCCGGCGCAGCGCCTGCACCGCGGCGCTGTTGCCGGTGGGGCCGACGCCGGGATCGGCATTGGCCTGCGCCTCGGCGTCGAGGCGCTTGAGGCTGGCCATGCGCAGCAGGTTCTCGAGCTGGGCATGGCGCAGTGGTGCATCCAGGGCCCAGACGCCAGCCTCGTGCAGGCCATGGGCGGCCGCGAACGGCGCCGGCTCGCCGTCGAGCAGCAGCACCGGCGGCGGCAGCGCATCCTTGCCGAGCCAGGCGAAGAACGTCCGCGCGGCCGGCGCATCGTCGAGCGTGCCCACCAGCACGGCCATCCAGTCGCCGGGCCGGTTGCGCGCGGCGGAGACCTCGCCGGGTTCGGACACCCAGCGCGGCCGCAGGTCCATGAATTCGAGCAGTGTGCACAGACGCTCGGCACGCGCGTCGTCGCTGTCGATCACCAGGATGCGCGGGTCGCTCACGAAACGTCTCCGTCACGCGCGCTATCGGCGTGCAGGGTTTCGAGGATCTGCATGACGTCCTGGATGTAGGACAGCTTGCTGACGAAGTTGTCGGCGCCGGCGCGGGTCGCGTGTTCGCGATGTTCGGCATCGTCGAAATGGCTGGCGATGACGATGTAGGGCGGGGCGTCCTGCGCCTTGATCAGACGCGTGGCCTGCAGCCCGCCCATCTCCGGCATGGCCAGATCCATCAGCACCACGTCCGGGCGCAGGGCTTCGGACTGGGCAATGGCCTCCAGCCCGTTGGCCGCGGTCCCCACGACCTTCAGCCAGTCCACCTTGCGGAAATGCCGCTGCGCGGCGTTGATGAAGCCTTCGTGGTCGTCGACCAGGAGCACGTGGATAGTCTGCATGTCGCGTCCTCAGCCCGCGCGGGCGAGCAGGGTGGGGCGGGCGCCGCGGCGGCGCGTGCGCGCCGGAGCGATGTCGAGCTGTTCGCGGTACTTGGCCACGGTGCGGCGTGCGATGTGCACGCCCTGCCTGGCCAGCAGCGCGGCGATGGCCTCGTCGGCCAGCGGATTCTGCGCCGGTTCCGCCTCGATCAGCCGGCGCACCATCGCCCTGACCGCGGCGCCCGAGACGCTGGCGCCATCGAGGCGCACGGCGAAGAAGCGCTTCATCTCGATCGTCCCGCGCGGTGTCTGCAGGAACTTGCCATTGGTGATGCGCGAAACCGTGGACTCGTGCATGCCGATCGCATCGGCGACGTCCTTGAGCGTGAGCGGCGCCATCGATTCCTCACCGCGCTCCAGGAACGCGGCCTGCCGCTCGACGATGACCCTGGCGGTGCGCAGCAGGGTGTCGTAGCGCATCGCCAGGCCGCGCGTGAACCAGCGCGCCTCCTGCAGCATCTCGCGCATCGGCGCGCTGCCTTCGCCATCGGCCAGTGCACGCTCATAGCCGGCATTGATCGACACCCGCGGCGCGGCGGCTGGATTGAGCGCGACCCGCCAGCCGGCATCGGCGTGCCAGACCACCACATCCGGCACCACCGCCGTGCTTTCCATCGGCGCACCGGCTTCGGCGGGGCGCGGGTCCAGCGACAGGATCAGGCGTACGGCTTCCTGGATATCCGCTTCGTCGCGTCCCAGCTGACGGGCGACGCCGGCGATGTCGTGCGCGCCCAGCAGCTCGAGCGCCTCGTCGAGGATCCGGCGCGCGAGCCCACGGCCGGCGACGCGGCCAGGCAGGGCGTCGAGCTGGGCGACCAGGCACTCGCGCAGATTCCGCGCGGCCACGCCGGCGGGATCGCCGGACAACAAACGCTGGCGCACGCCCTCGACTTCGGCAGGCGTGCGCCCGAAACGCGTGGCGCCTGCGTCGAGCAGTCCGGCGTGCGGCGCGGCGAGATAGCCGGCGTCGTCGCAATGCTCGAGCCAGAATGCGGCGATCGCGAGGTCGCCCTCGCCGAGCGCCATCGACAGGCGCTGCAGGATGCGCAGATGCGGATCGGTGGAGTCGTCGGCCGCGATGCGCTGCAGGCCGTCCGAGTCGTCGCCGTTCCAGCTCGCCCCGCGCACGTCCCACAGCGAGGATTCGGGCAGTTCGTCGAATGCGGCGACGTCGGACATGCCGTCTGCAGGTTCCGGCACCGGACTTGCAGTGGATTCCTCGTCGAGTTCCAGCAGCGGGTTCTGCTCCAGGGCCCGACGGATCTCCAGTTCGAGCTGCAGGCCGTCGAGCTGGAGCAGCCGGATCGATTGCAGCAGCTGGGGCGTCATCTGCAGCTGTTGGCCCAGCTGCATCGAGGTGGTAGCACTTGCTTTCATCGCGGGTCCGGAGCCTCGTGGCGCTCCCTGCGCCCGTGAAAGCATCGTGAAGGCGATGCGACGGTTCCGGTATCGGGGCGTTTCCCACGGCGGCAGGGGCCAGCCTGAGGGCTGTAGGGGTTTTCCTGACAGCGAGTCCAGCGCGCGGGTGGCGGTTTTCCGGCGCGTGCCGCGCGCCTCAGGCCGGCTCGCGCCCCTGGCGCGCCGCGAACAGCACCAGTTCGTTGGCGCGGCGGCAGCCCAGCACTTCCATCATGCGCGCGCGGTGGGTCTCTACAGTCTTGACGCTGATGCCCAGTTCGACGCCGATCTCCTTGCTGCTGAGTCCGCGGCCGATCATGTCCAGGATCTGTCGCTGCCGATTGGACAGCGCATCGATACCGGCCGACCTGGGGCGGTTGAACAGCGGCGCCATCATCCGCGACGACAGCCGCGGGCTCAGGAACACCTCGCCCGCGACCGCGGTGCGCAGGGCCAGTTCCAGTTCCAGCGGCGCTGCGTCCTTGACCACGAAACCGGCGGCGCCACGTTCGAGCGCGCTGCGCACGTGCTGGGTGTCGTCGTGCATGGACATGATCAGCACGCGAACCGACGGCAGCTCGGCATGGATCGACCCCATCGCTTCGATCCCGCTGCGTCCGGGCAACGAGAGGTCCATCAGCACGATGTCAGGGCGGTGGATCAGCGCGAGCTCCAGCGCCTCCTCGGCGCGACTGGCCTCGGCGCAGACGTCGATGCCGCCGAATCCCTGCAGCAGGCGGGCCAGGCCCGCCCGCACAAGGGTATGGTCGTCCACGATCATCACTCGCAACAACAGCTCTCCTTAGCCTCCCGGGCATGCCCGGACTCCGAAGGATACGCGAGGCAGGCGTTCATCGTCGGCGCTGCTCCGCGACCGCCCGGCGATGCAGGCGGAAGAGGTGACGGTCGAGCGCTTCCACCAGGTCAGGGCGGAGGTCGACGAAGGCCAGCCACATGCGGGTGCCGTGGGCACCTTCTCGACGGGCGATGACTTGGGCAGGCAGTTCGAGGTGATCGGGCAGCCAGTCGGCCGGTTGCAGCCGGACGATCGCACGGCCGCGCTGCGCGAGCCCGACGGTCGGGTCCAGATCGACGCGCAGGCCCGCCCGGGACCAGCGCACCGGTTGCTCGGGCAGGTCGTGGGTCCGCGCCAGACGACCAATGAGCCCGAGGATCAGGTCCAGCTTCGCGTCCATCCGCTGCGCCAGCAGGGGCAGGTCCCCATGCTCCTCGCCGCCATCGTCCTTGCGGAGATCCTCGATGTGCGCGAGCCCCGACAGCAGTGCGATGGCCTGCGCCTGACGGCCGCGGGAGGCAGAAGGCTCGACGGCGACGGGGAGTTCGATGTCGCAGGTCAGCGAGTCGCCGAACAGGTGTGCGTCAGCCTCGTCGACCTGTGCGGGGTCGACATCCGGGCTCACGACGCGTCTCCGGCGTAGGCACGCGACGCGTTCTCGGTGCGACGGGCCAGACGCAATGCTTCGCCGATGACCTGTTGGCGTTCCTGCATCCGCAGCAAGAGGGCGTTCTGCAACTGCAGCAGGCCACGCAGCGCCGCGACAGGTGCGTGGGCGCCGACCTCCGCGATATAGACGTGCAACTGGTCGTGGTATGCGGCCATCTGCTGGCTCGCGTCGTGGACATCGCCATCGAGGGCGATTCCGAGCGCGTCCAGACGCGCGTGGAGCTCCCCGATGTCGGGCATGGTCACGCCGCCGCTCCGGCGGTCATCGGGGGCGCGACGGGCTGGATCGCATGCCATGCGGACTCGATCTCGACCAGCAGGGCCAGCGATTCATGCAGGGCGTTGACATCGCTGTGCAGATTGGCTTCGGTCAGACGCCGGATCAGGTACTCGTACAGCGACGCCAGGTTTCCAGCGATTTGGCCCCCGGCTTCGTGGTCGAGCGAGCCATTGAGATGGCTGACAATCGCGCAGGCCTCGCCGATCGCCTTGCCTTTGCGCAGCTGGTCGCCGTTGGCAATGCAGGCTTCGGCAAGCCGGATGCGCTCGCAGGCGCCCGCCAGCAGCAGGGCGATCAGCTTGTGCGGATCGGCCTCGGCCACGCTTGTGGCAACTGCCATGCGGCGATACTGGTCGGCGTGCTGGCGGCTGGATCCGTACATGAGGTGTTCCTGGAATGACGAGGCCTGGCGGCCGACACTGGGGTATCGGCGGTACTGGGCCGAGACTTGAGCTTCAGTTATCGCGGTTGGACGCCAGCAGGCTGTTGAGCGAACTGCTGCTGCTCTGCATCTGCACGACCATCATCTCCATCGCGGTGAACTGCGAGGTATAGAGGCTGGACAGCTTCGTCATGCGGAGGTCCAGCGCGTCGAGCTGTTTCTCCAGGTCGGAGACCTGCTTGTTCAGACCTTCGGTGCGCTTGACCAGGCTGCCGCTGATCGAGTCGAGATTGTCCTTCAGCAGCGTGGTCAGCTTCTCTGCGTAGCCGCCTTGGGTACCGAAGGCTGACGCCGCCGCGCCCGGATCGGCGGCGATTGCCACCGTGAAGTCGCTGGCGTTGAAGCTCAGCAGGCCGTCCTTGCCGGCCGTCACGCCCAGTGCCTTGAGACTTTCGGACTGCTCCCCGACCTGGCTGCGAAGCTGCTGCTGCAGCGTGCGCACCAGTGAGTCGCCATTCAACGCAGCGGCGGCCTTGGTCGTGGCGTTGTAGCTGCTGTTGGACTTCAGCGTGGTGACGACGTTGTTGTAGGCGGTGACGAAGGAGGCGACGTTGGTGCTGAGGGCCTCGTTGTCCTGGGCGATGCGCAGCGTCTGCGCGCCTTGCGTGACACGCGTGAGATCGAGCGTGGTGCCCGGCACGAGCCCGGAGACGCTGTTGCTGGCCGAGCGGCGCTCCAAGCCGTCCACCCAGACAACGGCATCGGTCGCGGCGACGGTTTCGCTCATCCCGCCACCGGAGCCGGTGGTCAATGCCTGCAGGCCGTTGTCATCCCCCTCGGCGGTGATTGTCAGCGCGTTGGCGGTGCCCGTGGAGGCTGCCGTGAAGACCAGATGCTGGCCCTGGCTGGAGGTCACGACCGTCGCGCCCACCCCCTTGCCCCCGGCCGCGCGATTCACCGCGTTGGCGATGTCGGTCAGCGTCGCATCTTCACCGATCTCGACTGACAGGCTTTCATCCTCCCCCCAGGCGAAGGTCAATGTGCCGCTGCCGGGCTTCGCGTCCGGCGCGTGGCCGGCGGATGCCAGTTTCTGCGCACCTGCCAGCGCATCGACGCGCACGCTGTAGGTGCCGGGCACCGCGCCACTTGCCGCAGTCGCGGCGAAGCCCGCATCAGCGGCGGTGGTCGCCTTGAACGACGGCTTGTCGGCACTCGTCGAAAGCCGGCTCAATGCAGTCTGCAGGTTGGCCATGGCGCTCTTGACCTGGCCGACCGCCGACAGCTTGGCATTGATCGCGGTCCCTGCACTCGTGATGCGCTTCTCGGTCGGTGCACGGGACGAAGACACCAGACTCGACACGAGACTGGGAATGTCGATGCCGGAGCCGGTCGCGGAAATGGCCATGTCGATCTCCTGTTATCTGGACGCGCCAGCCTGCGGCACCGGTTTTCGTGAGAGCACACTGGGTATCGGCAAACTTGTGCCGGACTTGAGCCGCTCTCCGCCCCTGCAATAAACGTGCCTCTGGACGGGGGAGCGGGCAGGCCCGCTCAGTCGGGCAGCCACTGCGACAGCCAGAACGTTGCATGTGATTCGTCGAGCATCCAGTCGCGACGCACTGCGTCTCGCAGTGCGTCTCCGGCTCGGGCCGCAGCGTCCAGGTCGTGCGTGTGCATGCGGACGGCCTCGACCCAGTCCCTGAAACGCGGTTTGACGCGCGTGACCGGCAACTCGCCCCGATACGGCGTGACATCGCTGCAGACGATCGGATAGCCACACGCGCCGTACTCGAGCAGGCGCAGATTGCTCTTGCAGCGGTTGAACAGGTTGTCCTCGAGGGGGGCCAGGGCGAGGTCGAGATTCAAGCCGGCCAGTCGGGCTGGGTAGTCCTCGATCGCGACGCCGGGATAGAACTCGTGCACGTAGGGGCGCAGCTTGTCCGGGCACATCCCCAAAAACACCCATTCGACCTCGTCGGCCAGTTCGCGCACCACGTCTGCAATCAGTTCCAGATCGCCGCGATGTCCGGCGCCGCCGCCCCAGCCCACGCGAGGGCGGCGGCCCTGGCGTCGCTGCGCCTTCACCGCGCCCCACCACGGCAGGGGCAGGCGGTTCTCAATGATACGGATGTCCGGGTGCAGACCGTCCAGTGCTTCGGCGAGAGGGGCGGTCGATACGACAAACCGGTCCACCAGCTTCAGCGCATCGCGCATCGTCTTGAGCACGTCGCTCGGCAGCTGCCCCTTGTGCGCACTCTTCATCGGCACGTTGGGGAGGTAGTCGTCGAGCTCGGCGACCTTGAAGCTGCGACTGAACCGGAGCATGCGCTTCTGCGGCTCCAGCTGGCTCTTGAGCATCTGCCGCTGCAACACCACCACGTCTGGCGCGAGGCGTTCCATCTCCACCGGCGTGCAGTAGCGGTCGCCGACCCGCACATCAGCGATGCCGAACGCGTTCATTGCGGTAGCCGGCTGGAGAATCCGGTAGTGGCCGCAGCCGAAGCGGTCGGCCGGAAGCGCGAGCGCCACCGGCAGCGGGCGCCATGGCAGCGGGTTCCAGTTGAACGTGGTGTCGGTCTCGACTTGGAACGCCGGGCCGTTGAGGCTCAGGTTGCGGTTGTAGGCCGGATCATTGGCGAGCACCGGCAGCCATTTCACGTACATCGCGTCCTGCGCCTCGATGCGCAACCGTGCTTTCGTCTCAATATTTGTCCTGTCTTCCCGAACCTGGCTGGCGCCACCTTCGTGGAGGAGCAGCGCGTGGGGCGTCCACACGATCAGATAGCCCGCCTGACCGGCCTTCAGGCACAGGTCGGCGTCGTTATAGGCGTTGCGCAGCGGCCCGCCGTCAAGACCGCCAATCTCGTCGAACACTGACCTGCGGATCATCAGGCACGAACCCGAGACGGCACTGTAATTCTGGTCCACCTGCAGGCGGTACATGTAGCCTGGCGCGTCGATTTTCCCGCCGGCGAAGGCGGGCGCCGCTGGGCCATGCAGCCCCAGCACCGAGCCGGCGTGCTGCACCGTGCCATCAGGATTGAGCAATTTTGCGCCGACAATCCCGACCTCCGGGCGTTGCGCATGATTGAGCATCGCGTCCAGCCAGTCATCACGCAGGATCGCGGTGTCGTTGTCGAGCAGCAGCAGATACTCGCCTCGCGCACTCTGCGCGGCGAGATTGACCATCGCTGCATAATCGAAGGGCTGCGCGTAGCGCATTACCCGCAACTGCGGGGTGTCCATCGCCGTGATGCCGTCCAGCCAGCTGCAGGCATCGCTGTCGGTACTACCGTTGTCGACGATCAGCACCTCGTAGTTCGCGTAGCGCGTTTTCTCCAGCAGCGACTCGATACATCGGTTGAGCAGGCCGAACTGGTTCCGGCTGGGAATAATGATGGAAACCCCCGGCGTCGGCTGGTGTCCATAGTCGATCCTATAGCAGCCAGGGAGGTGCGCCTCGATTGAGGCGCGATCGTAGCCGCG